>NZ_CP107020.1:646923-970384 GCF_025725725.1 Brachybacterium huguangmaarense | reverse complement strand
CAGGAGATGCCGCTCACGGTGAACCCGGCATGGGAGAACTGGACCACGATGCTCATCGTGATCGCGATGGGCCTCCTGGTCGTCGTCGGGGTCCTGCGCGCGCGGCGCCATGGCTCCGACCGCCGGGCGCCCGCCGTGCGCGGCCCCGAGAACTCCGACGTCCTGGCCCACACCGGCCGCTCCGAGCTCGCCGCCCGTGGCAAGGGCACGGACGCCGACACCCCCCAGCCCCCGAACGGATGATGATCGCCCGATGACCGACCCCACCCCTGGCCAGGCCCCTGCCGAGCCCGGCGACGTGCCGCCCGCCGAGACCGCACCGACCGGCTCGTCGCGCTCGCGCCTCGTGCGTGCGAGCGCGCTCATGGCGTCCGGCTCGATCGTGTCCCGCGTGCTGGGGTTCGTGCGCAACGTGCTCATGGGGATGCTGTTCGGGGGCACCAGCAACGCGGTGGCCAACGCCGTCGACGCCGCGAACTTCCTGCCGAACTCGATCTGGATCTTCATCGGCGGCGGCGTGCTCAACGCGATCCTCGTGCCGGCCATCGTGCGCGCGACCGAGCGCGCGGACCGCGGCTCCGACTACGTGTCGCGCCTGATGACCCTCGTGGTGCTGGCCTCCGCTGTCCTCACCGCCGCGTGCATCGCCCTGGTCCCGGTGCTCGTGACGGTCACGAGCGGCGCCTTGCGCGGGGCGACGCTGTCCCTCGCCATCCAGCTCGGGTTCTGGATGATGCCCCAGATCATCTTCTCGGCGCTCTACGTGATGTGCGGCCAGCTCCTGAACGCCCATGAGTCCTTCGGCCCGTACCAGTGGGCGCCCGTCATGAACAACGTGGTGGGCATCCTCGGCGCCTGCGCCTTCATGCTCGTGTGGGGGACGACCAACTCCGATCCCGCCGGCTGGACGATGCCGATGATCATCGCGCTCGCCGCCGCCAACGTCGGCGGCTCCGCCGCCCAGGTGGTGTTCCTCTTCTTCTACGTGCGCAAGCTGAACCTGCGGCTGCGCCCGAAGTGGGGCTTCCGGGGGCTCGGCCTGGGCAAGCTCTCGCGGATCGGTCTGTGGACCCTCGCGATGCTCGGGGTGGCGCAGCTCGGGATCTGGGCCACCCGCTGGTCCACGCGCGGGGCGAGCCACATGTCCGAGGTCTACATGGACCGATCCGACCCGGTCCACGCGTCGATGTACCCGGCCCTGTCGACGCTCTCCCAGACCTACATGGCCTTCATGATCCCGCAGGGCATCATCGCGGTCGCCCTCGTGACGGCGGCCTTCCCGTCGATCGCACGCAGCGCCTCGCGCGGCAACCACGACGACGTGCTGCGGCAGTACGCGAGGACCTCGCGCACCCTCGCCGTGCCGATGGTGCTGTTCACGGCCGTGTTCATCGCGCTGTCGGCGCCGATCATGTGGGTGATCACGGGCGGCACCGGGCCCGTCGCCTCGCGCGCCAACGGCCTGGTGCTGTCGGGCTACATGGTGGGGCTCGTGCCGTTCGCGGCGACGTACCTGGTCAAGCGTGTCTTCTATGCGTACGAGGATGCGCGCGCCCCCTTCTGGATGCAGATCCCCAACACGGTGGTCTCGCTCCTCGCGATCGTCCCGGTGATCCTCTTCGTCGACCCGCGCTGGGCCACCGCGGTCGCGGCGCTCGTCAGCTCGGTCGGCAACATCCTGGGCTGGATGCTGGGCCTGCGGCTCATGTCGCGCCGCATCCGCTCGCTCGGGGCTCGCGCCGAGACCGCCTCGCAGAGCGCCGTGGTGCTCGTCAAGCTCCTCGTCGCCGGTCTCGTGTCCCTCGCGGTGGGCCTCGGGCTCTTCCTCGGCTTCCAGGATCTGTTCTGGACGAGCAAGCTCGCGGCGATCGGGCTGGGCCTCGTGGTGGGCGCCATCATGACCGCCGTCTACGTCGCCCTCGCCTGGGTGCTGCGGGTCGACGAGCTGCGGGCCCTGACGGGGACGGTGACCGAGCGTCTGCGCCGTCGTCTGCCGTGAGCGCACCGCGGGCGGCGTGGCGCGGCGGGGCTCGGCCGCTCCGGGGCATTCCGTAGCATGGGCCCAGTGATATCGATCCGGAGGACGAGGCGTGAACCGACGACCGCATGAGGACGCGCTGGCTGCCCGGTGGACCCTGGAGGGCGAGATCCCGCTGGGACAGGTCGCCGAGGGGAGCTCCTGGCACCGTGCCCGCGCCGCCGACGGCGAGAGCCGCGCGCTGTTCCTCGCCGAGGGCGGCGCCGCGCTCGAGGTGGCCGATGCCGCCCGGCGCGCCTTCCTCGTCGAGAACCCGCGGCTGCTGGCCGTCGACGACATCGACGTCTTCGACGACCACGACGGCACCCCCGCCCTGACCGCCGTCTCCTATCCCTTCCCTCCCGCACCCCCGCTCGCGGCGCTGCTCGCCGACGGGCCGCTGCGCGCCGAGACCGCGCGCTCGGTGATCGGGGAGGCCGCCACCGGCCTCGAGGCCGCGCGACGGCGCGGACTGCGCCACCAGCACCTCGACTCCAACCGAGTGTTCGTCGACCTCGCCTCGGGCTCCGTGTGGGTGCTCGGGGTCGGGGTGGAGACCGCGGCCCACGGCACGGCGGATCTCTCCGGGCCGGCCGCCGCCCAGCGGGACGTCACCGCGCTCGTCGCTCTGCTGTACCGGGCCGTCACGGGGGCGAGCCCTCGTCGGGACGAGACCGGGGTGGTCCCGCGCGCCGGCGAGGTGGCCGAGCGCCGGGTCCCCGAGGATCTCGAGGCGCTGTGCGACGGGGTGCTGAACCCGGGCGATGCCCCGGTCCCCGCCAACGTCCGCGAGCTCATCGCGGAGCTCGGTCCGTGGCAGTCGATCCCCGTCACCCTCGAGGCCTATGACGCCGCCGACGCCGGGGCGGGGCACGAGGCGGCCGCGGGAGCCGAGACGGTGGACGAGGGCTCCGACGCGGGCCGCTCGACCGTCGACGAGGTCGTGTCCCCGCGGACCGGGCTCCGTCCCGCCTCCTCCTTCCCCCTGTTCGCTGGCTCGGCGAGCACCGCCGGCGCCACGGCGGCCGCGCCGGAGACCCCGGAGGCTGCAGCCGACGCGACCGGGCTCGAGCCCGAGCCCCTCCCGGACAGCGAGATGCCGGGATCGGCCCCGGAGGCCCCCGAGCCGACGGAGCCGGAGCCCGTGGAGGAGGACCTCGTCGAGGTCGAGTCCGCGCGAACGGTCGACGCGGCCCCGGCCGACGACGAACCGGACCGGTCAACCGCCGTGACGGACGAGGCGCTGTCCGAGCCCGTCGCGGAGGAGGCGCTGTCCGAGCCCGTCGCGGAGGAGCACGGCGACGGGGATCCGGTCGCGGAGGCCTCCGTGTCGGACGCCCGCTCCGCCGAGGCCCAGCGCCTCGTCGACGACCTCCGCCTGACCGAGCGTCGCGAGCAGACCGCCTTCCCCGCCGCCCTGGCGTTCACCCCGACCGCCGCCGCCGAAGACGAGGACGTCGTGCTCGATCCCGACGTCGTGGACATGACGGGCAGCCGCGGCACCGCCGAGGAGAGCGCCGACGTCGACGCCGCGGCCGCTGCTCCGCCCGTCGCCGCCTCGACCCCCTCGGCCGCGCCGTCCAACGATCGCCCCGGGGAAGACGAGCCCGTCGAGCCCGAGCCCGACGCCCGTGACGACGCCGACGAGCCGCGCGGGCCCGTCTCCGTGCCCGGAGGGCTGCCCCGCGGGGGATCGGGCCCGATCGTGGTCCCCGGGCGTGAGACCTCCGTCGCCGCGGCCGCCCTCGGCGAGGACGCACGGCGCTCCTCGTTCCGGGACGTGATGGGCGTGGCCATGGACCGCGACGCCGACGAGGCCTACGCAGTCGAGCCCGAGGAGGCGCCCGGACGGTCACGACGATCGCTGTGGATCCTCGTCGGCGCGATCATCGTGGTCATCCTCGCGCTCGTGCTGGCCCTGACCTCGATCACCTCGGGTCTGCGTGAGCGCATGGCCGATCCCTTCGGCACGGCCGCAGCCGCCTCGAGCGCGGCTCCCTCCCCGACAGCCTCCGCCGAGGCGACAAGCGAGGCGCCGGCCGCGACGCAGCAGCCCGCGGCGGCCCCGCCGGCCATCGCCTCGGTGGCGGTCGAGAGCAGCGGGAGCGGGGACCACGCCGACAACGCCGATCGCCTCACCGACGGCGATCCCGGCACCGTCTGGAAGTCCAAGCGCTACGCCTCCGCCTCCTTCGGCGGTCTCAAGGACGGCATCGGGATCCGGATCGACCTCACGGACCCGGCGACCGTGAACGCCGTCGTGGTGACCACCGCGCAGGTCGAGGGCGGCACCCTCGAGCTGCATGCGGTCAACGACGACGGCTCGATGGGCGACACGATCGCGAGCGGTGCCTTCGCCGGTGACGGCGAGGTGCGCCTCGCGCCCGCGCAGCCCGTGCAGGCCCAGCACCTCATGGTCTGGATCCCCGAGCTGCCCTCGGACGGTTCGCGCAATCTCGCGCAGATCGCGGAGATCCGCGTCGAATGAGCCGCCGCGATCAGCTCGACCGGATCGCCCGGCGTCTCGCCGAGGTGAGCGGCCGGCTGGCCCGCAACGGACGTCGCCTCGCGCGGATCTCCGGTCGTCGGGTGCGCGTCCACGGCGCCGCCCTCGGCGCGGCGTCCCGGCGCACGGCCGCGCGCGCGGCCCGGGGAGCGGGAGTGATCACGCGACGCGCGGCGAGCGGCGTCGGCGCCGTCTCCCAGCGCGCCGCCCGGGGCGCGGGATCGGTGTCACGACGGCTGCGCCTCCCGACCGAGGACCGGCACGAGGGCAAGCACTCGCGCCGCGCCGACTCGCCGACCCGCCGCGCCACGTCGATCCTGATGCTCGGCCTGCCCCTGCCGCTGCTCGTCGCGGCGCTCGCCATCGCCGCCGTCATCGGGCTGCTGCTGTCCTGGGCCCTCGTGCTCACCACCCAGCCCGGCACCGTCGGCGGCAGCGGAGCGATCAACGACACCCGGGCGAGCGGGAACATCTCGTCGAATCTGACCGTTCTCACGGAGTCGACGCTGGGCCCCGAGGTCCAGAACCTCGTCGACACCGGATACGTGGACTCCGCAGCGGCGTTCGACGTCTCGAGCTGTCTCGCGCAGCAGGGCATCGACTCGCCGGTGCTGATCATGGAGGAGGTGGCATGGGGACCGACGATGCAGTCCTCCTGGCTGATCGTGCACACCCCCACGGACGCCGCCACGCTCCGCTCCGAGGGCGGCGCGGTGGACGTGTCCATCGTCCTGCCCTCGTGCGGCAGCGGCAGCGCGGACGACGCGTCACAGAGCCTGCTGTGGAGCGGTTCCACGATGCTCTCGCCGACCACCTCCTGACCCCTCCTGCCCCCCTGCTCTCCCTCATCCGCCCCGACCACCGGAAGGCTTCCTTCATGACCGACCCGATCCAGCCCATCACCGTCGTGCCCGGACTGCTCGGCACACCCGGCGCCGCGAGCGCCGAGGCCGCCGTGTCGTCGGCGGCCGCGACCGCCGACGACACCGTGCACGAGGTCGTCATCGTGGGCTCCGGGCCCGCTGGCTACACCGCCGCCGTGTACGCGGCGCGCGCCGAGATGCGGCCGATCGTGATCGCAGGGTCCCTCGATGCGGGCGGTGCGCTCATGACGACCACCGAGGTCGAGAACTTCCCCGGCTTCCCCGAGGGCGTGATGGGCCCCGAGCTCATGGCGCAGATGCAGGAGCAGGCCGAGCGCTTCGGCGCCGAGATCCTGTTCGAGGACGCGACCGAGGTGCAGCTCGAGGGGCCGATCAAGACGGTCACCCTCGAGGACGGCACCGTCTACCGCTCGCGCACGATCATCATCGCCACCGGCTCGGCCTACCGCGAGCTGGGCATCGACGGGGAGAAGGAGTTCTCCGGCCGCGGCGTGTCCTGGTGCGCGACGTGCGACGGGTTCTTCTTCAAGGACAAGGACATCGTCGTCGTCGGCGGCGGTGACAGCGCCGTCGAGGAGGCGACCTTCCTGACCCGCTTCGGCTCGAGCGTGACGCTCGTGCACCGACGGGACGCGCTGCGCGCGTCGAAGATCATGGCCAAGCGCGCCGCCGCGGACCCGAAGCTGCAGTTCGCGTGGAACAGCCAGCCGGTGCGGATCAGCGGCGAGGAGTCCGTGACGTCGCTGACGGTGCTCGACACCGTGAGCGGCGAGGAGCGCGAGATCCGCACCGATGCCGTCTTCGAGGCCATCGGGCATGTGCCGCGCTCGGCCCTGTTCACCGGCCAGATCGCGCTCGACGAGCAGGGTTACGTCGTGTGCGAGGGGCGATCGACGCGGACCTCCGTCGAGGGGGTCTTCGCCTGTGGCGACGTCGTCGACCACACCTATCGGCAGGCGATCACCGCCGCCGGGTCGGGGTGCCAGGCAGCATTGGATGCCGAGCGCTACCTCGCCAACCTGTCCGTCGAGGACGCCGAGGTCGCCGCCGAGCGGGCCGCCGATCAGGACATGGCGGTCCGAGCCTGAGACGTGCCGTGCGGTCGGGTTCCGGGTGCCGTGCAGCTGAGCGCAGACCTGACGCACTATCAGCTCGCCCGACGGGTGTGTTTCACTAACTATGACAGTGTTATCGGATACTTCGCGCCGTGATGTCGCCCCCGCGCCTGGCCGCGTCGTCGTGCTCGTCACGGCGGTCTGGCCCGATCCCTGCCGACCGGCGCCCACGCTCGCCCGGGAGCTCGCTCGCAAGCACCGTGACAGCGTCATGGTCGTCATGGTGGACCTCGGCGAGGGGCCGGCGGCGACGGCGCTCGTGCTGACCTCCGGGTCACGACCGTCGCGGGGAGCCGGGGCCGCGGGACAGCTGCCGGACAGCGAGTCCCGGTCCGACAGCCTCGTCCTGTGTGCCGCCGGCACCGCCGGCGAGGAGATCCCGGGGTCATCCCGCCCGAAGCACGCCGGGCCCGCTGAGGGCGCGGAGCACGTCGGGCCGGCGCCGTACGGCGACAAGGCGAGCGGGAGCGCGCCGTACGGGGAGGAGACGAGCGGGAGCACACCGTGCTGCGAGAAGACCGCGGAGGCCGGCGCCGATGTCGCCCGAGGGGCCGGCCTCGTCGTGCACCCGGGTGAGCCCCTCGATCGGGACGCCCTGATCGACCGGTGGGGCATCACCGAGCTCCCCACCTGGATCGCCTTCGATGTCGACGAGTCCACCACTGCATCCGCGGACGAGGCCTCGATGGGCGGTGCAGAGGCGAGTGCAGGCGGTCGAGGCGTACGAGAGGGCGGCGCCATGGCAGAGCTGCCTGGCACCGAACGGCGACGCTCGTGCAGATACGTGGAGAGCGGGCGGCTCACGGGAGCGCTGCCCAAGCACGAGGTCGAGCGCACGCTGTTCCGCTCGTGAGCGCAGGGGCAACCACACGGAACCGGGCGGCTTTCACCCTCAGGTGAGGCGCGCATCCGGCGCGGTCGTCGTGAGAAGTTTTCCACAGAGGTCACACAGCTCCGTAGTTATCCACAGCTCCGTCCACCGTACCCAGGGGCGGTCCGGGCGGGTTCCCATGTCTCGACAGCTAATCCTGCTGTGACGTGTGGTTTCACGCTTCGAAACTCAGCTCTCGGACGCGCCTCCCTCCTCGCCCTGTCCTGTGGCGGGCCACGTTGTCCCCAACATTGTCCACACGTGTGACTATCGACGTCCCGCACTCGCGAGCCCGCCAGCGCCCGGCCGGACGCTGTGGGGTCGCGCAGTGCATCGACGTACGTTTCACGTGGAGCAGAGGGACATCAGTATGCGAGCATCTCCACCGCGCGCTTCACGTGGAACGTCCATGGCGCGCCGCCTGCTCACGGCTCACGCGTCGTGCTGACGACACGGCCGGCTGGAACGGTGCGACCGGCCGTGCCGTCGTACAGCCCGCCCACGGCCCGTGGTCGTGTAGTACGTCAAGCGCCGCGGCAGTCCACCGCGCCATTTTCGGCATGAGGCGCCCTAGACGAGACACATGCCCCCTGCCCAGACGATGTGCATTCCAGCTCATGCGGCGCCGGTGCGTGCACGCACGAGGCTCACGTGACGGTGTGGGGCGGCGCGGGCTTCACGTGAAACTTCCGCCAGCCTCGCGTGCGCCTCCTCGGACACCGGAGTAGGCGGTGCGCCACCGCGTTTCACGTGAAGCTCTGACGACTGCGTACCTTGAGCCGCCTTCTCCGCGCGAACGCACTGGAGGGCATCGTCTCGGTTCCGCTACAGAGAGGCCCGCAGAGGTGAGTCTTGACGTCTGCACACCTGACTCGTTCCACGTGGAACGTCTGCACCGTTTCATGTGAAACGCGTGCGCCGCTGTCGCAATTCAAGACCTTGAAGCCAGATGAGCGGCAGTTCAGCAGGGGCGGTGCTCCCGGGGCGTGCATACGGGGGGTGTTGGCAAGAGTTTCACGTAGAACGCGCGCCGGCTGCCTCATCCTTCAGCTCCCTCGATTCACGTGAAGCAGCAGGGCTCTCCGTCCTGCGTCCCGGGGTAGACGGATGCGCGGCTGCCCGATCGATTTGGCGTCTGCAGAAGTCGTCAGGCCCTCCACCAGACGTGGACGCGTCGGCGGGTTCGCGATATGTGGGGGCGTCGCGAGAGCGTGTTCTTCGTGAGGGAAAGGCCGTGATGGGTCACGCCCGCTCCTCCTCTGCCGTCGCGCGCTCCACGTGAAACGACACGTCGGGAGCACGGACTGAGCGCCCCTCCGTCACGCGCAGGCCCGCCTCGAGCCGCCGTGGCTCCCCACAGCGGGTGGAGAGCTCCGAGCGGCCTCGCGGAGGCACGCCAACACCGACCACGGGTCTATCTCGGCGTCGGGCGGCCCGGTCGTCGTGTCACAGGCTTGTGGAGCCGACGTTTCACGTGAAGCCCCAGCCGGCCGAACTGGCCTATGTTCCCGCCAACACACTCCCCATGTCGTGCGCGACGATCCTGGTGGCGCTCGTGCGCAACGTTTCACGTGAAGCTCTGACGACAAAGTGAACGGCGGCCCCATGAAGGCCGCCTTGCGAGAGAACTTCTCAGGTGTCCCTGCCGGACCCCGGCGCACTCCATGCTGTCGCACTGTTTCACGTGAAGCGAGGGCGTCCCCCTGATGCCCTACCAACATCCTGGCGCTCGCTGAGCAACGATCGGCGACACGTCACTGGGCGTTGGTAGCCACGGTTTTCTCATCGAGGCATTGCTGTGCATGCCTTCAAGGCGCTCGTTCCACGGGAAACGCCGGCTGTGGCGTCGTTGGAAGCGGTCTCCGTTTTCCCGCGTGCGCCGTTTCACGGGAAACATCCCACCCTGCGCGTGCATACTGCCGCTCGAGCCTCAGCTGTCGCCACGTGTCGTCACGCTCGCTTCACGTGAAACGGCCTCGTGGAGTAGCAGCCGGGACGTGAGGGGAGGTGTCTTGAACTACGGGAGGGCGCGTCGGCAGCCCACCACGCGCGGCTGTGGGCCGGATGGGCGGACGGGCGGGGCTGCGGGCTGTTGCCCGTGAAACGTGACCCCCACCGATGGGATGGGCACCGCCGTCGCATCGCAGTTGCACGTGGAACGTGCGCTTCTCGGTTCGGGGGATCGCATCTCTCGACGTACCAACCCCGCGGCGCGCCACGAGGGGACAGCCCGGCCCAGCTCGCCCACGTCGGCCCGGGAGGGCGCCACCGCGACCTCGGCTCTGCTGCATGCAGGAGCGCAGGACAATCTCCAGGCGTTGCTGTCCCCATTGTTGGCAACATGGTGGACAACCAGCCGGATCACGCATCGACGTCATCCACAGCTGTGCGCACAGTCGTGGACGGATACCGCCCTCAGGAGCGGGCCGGGGAGTGGAGAACGCTGAAGGCTGTCCTGGACTACCCCCCCAGCAGCTCCGTGACATGGTGCTATCACAGTGTTATGGCCGCGGCGCGCACACACGTTCACGGCGAGAGGATGGAGGGGCGGCCGAACCCGGAGAGGGCCGCCCCCTGGAGCGCGAGGAGAACTACCTCCTTCGCGAGAGCACGACGGGGAGTTGGTCGTCGCGTGGAACCCGTGCACCCTGTCGGAGGCCGGGTTGCGCGATCACGGACCGGCGCCCGGGGTGCGCAACGCGCTATCTCTCCGGGCCTGCCAGGGGCGACGAGGGGATCTGGGACAGGGCCTCGCACTCATCCGCCCTTGCCCTGCGCTCTGCGGCAGGGTCGGGGCCTCAGCCCTCCGAGGAGTCGTCGTCCTGGGTCTCGAGCCCGATGCGCTCGATGAGGCGCTCGAGGTCGTCCAGGTTGGTGAACTCGAGCGTGATGCGACCCTTGCGCTTGCCCACGTCGATCCGGACGGGCGCCTCGAGCCGGTTGGAGAGTCGGCTCGTCAGGTCGACGACGTGCGGATCGTAGGTGCTGCGGCGGGGGGTGGTGCGCGTGCGGGACGGCTCGGCGCCGGTGGAGACGAGACGCTCGACGGCCCGGACCGAGAGGCCCTCGGCCACGATCCTCTGCGCGAGTTCCTCCATGAGCGTCGGATTGTCCAGCGACAGGAGCGCCCGCGCATGACCGGCCGAGAGCACACCCGAGGCGAGTCTCCGCTGCACGAGCGGGGGGAGCTTCATGAGTCGCAGGGTGTTGGAGATCTGGGGCCGGGAGCGGCCGATGCGGTCGGCCAGCTCATCCTGGGTGCATCCGAAGTCCTCGAGCAGCTGCTGGTACGCGGCCGCCTCCTCGAGGGGATTCAGCTGCGAGCGGTGGAGGTTCTCCAGCAGCGCGTCCCGCAGCAGGTCGTCGTCGCTCGTCTCACGGATGATCGCGGGGATCGACGCGAGTCCGGCGCGGCGTGCGGCGCGCCAGCGGCGCTCGCCCATGACCAGCTCGAATGACTCTCCGGCCTCGGTCGCCGGGATCGGCCGGACGACGACGGGCTGCAGGACGCCCACCTCGCGCAGCGAGTAGGCGAGCTCGTCGAGCGCGTCGTCGTCGAACTGCGTGCGCGGGTTCCGGGGGTTCTCGCGGATCTCGTGGATCGGGATCTCGGCGAACTCGGCCCCGGGCACCGGCAGCAGGTCGGTGTCCGCATCATCGACGTCGGTGGCAGCGATCTCAGCGGTCGCGTCGTCGTCGGTCCGAGTCTCGCCCGCCGGCGGCTCCGCGGCGGGCGACACAGCGGCGACAGCCTGCTCGGACGCCGCCGGTTCCTCTGCCTGGACCGCACCGGTCGGGGCCGTGTCCGTCCCCTCGTCCGTGGGCTCTTCCGACATCGCGGGCGAGGCGTGCTCGCCCTGGCCGGAGCCGGCGATGGCGGGGGTGGGGGTCACCGTCTCGACCTGCACGGCCAGATCGGCGTCGGCCTCAGCGCTCGGCGCGGGCGTCGATGCCGAGGCGCGTCCGGCCTCCGGCGCGGGTGCACCGTCCGTGGGCGCGGACGCCGGCCCCGAGTCCGCCGGGTGACCGGCCACGATCCCGGCCGGCGTGTGCTCGAGCCCGGTGGCGGCCAGCTCGTCGGCCGTCGCCGGCTCGAGCGGCGCAGCGGCCGGCTCGGACCACATGTCCGCAGGCTGTGGCGTCGCGGAGCTCGGCCGTGCCGTTCGCGTCTTCGTGGCGGAGGTTCGACCTCGCGACGAGGCCGTCGTGGACTGCGTCGCCGTGGGCTCAGCGTCCGCCGTCGGCTCGGCTTCGGGTGCGGAGGAGGCAGCGGCGGTCTTCGCTGCGGGGGCCTTCTTCGCGGGGGTCTTCTTCGCAGACGGCGTCGCGGCAGTCCGCTTCCGGGTCGTGCCCGGGGCGCTCCGGGCCCCCGAGCGCTCGGTGCCCGTGGCCTCCGTGGCCTCGGCATCTGTCGCCCTCGTGCTGCGCGCCGGGGAAGCCGCGCCCTGGGCGCCCGCGCTCTTCGCGGCCGTGGCGCGGCTCGGCGCCTTCTTGGCGGCGCGGCGTTCGGCGGCGGCACGGGCCATCGCGCCGGCCACGTCGCGTCCGTTGCCGGAGCCCCGCGTCGGGCGCTCGGTGCCGCCCACGGGATCGCCCGAGAAGAACATGTCCACGGGCCGGCTCCCCGCCCCCGACTCTCCCGGTTCGGGGCTCGTGCGCGGATGGTTCCGGGTGCGCAGCGAGGTGGCCTGCTCGGCGTCGGACTCGGCCGGCGAGGCGACGGGCTCCGGAGAGGCAGCTGCCGGTGCCGGTGCGGTCGTGCTCCGGGGCGCGGTCGGTCCCGCACCGGGGATCAGGGCACCGAGCCCGCGGCCGAGGCCTCGCTTCTGCGTCATGTCCGTCCTTCGCTCGCCTGAAGATGACCGCCGGAGAGACCGGCGGCACGGTCGGGAGCGGCGATGCCCCCTCAGTGGTGTTCGCGTCCGTCCCGCTCAGAGAGCGGGGCGGAGGGACAGCTCACGGGCGGCGGCGCGATAGGCCAGTGCACCGGAGCTGGTCGGGTCGTACGAGAGTACCGTCTGCCCGTAGCTCGGCGCCTCGGAGATGCGCACCGATCGGGGGATGGTGATCTCGAGCGTCTGCTCGGGGAAGTGGTCCCGCACGTCCTGCGCGACCTGGGAGGCCAGGCGCGTCCGACCGTCGTACATGGTCAGCAGGATGGTGGAGACGACGAGCTCGGGGTTGAGGTGCGCCTTGATCAGGTCGATGTTCTTGAGCAGCAGCGTCAGCCCCTCGAGCGCGTAGTACTCGCACTGGATGGGGATCAGCACCTCGCGCGCCGCGACGAGCGCGTTCACGGTGAGCAGGCCGAGAGACGGCGGGCAGTCCACGAGCACGTAGTCGAGCCGCTCCTGGCCCGACTTCTCGCGCCCCGCGAGGTAGTCGCGGATCGCGCCGCGCAGGCGGTTCTCGCGGGCCACCATGGCGACCAGCTCGATCTCCGCGCCCGACAGGTCGATCGTCGCGGGGGCGCACCACAGGTTCTCGATGTCCGGGCACGCCTGGACCACGTCGTCCATGGGGCGGGACTCGACGAGCACCTCGTACATGCTGGCCACGTCGGCGTGATGGTCGATGCCGAGCGCCGTGGAGGCGTTGCCCTGGGGGTCGACGTCGATGACGAGCACCTTCAGGCCGCCCATCGCGAGCGCGGCGGCGAGGTTGACGGTCGTGGAGGTCTTGCCCACGCCACCCTTTTGGTTGGCGACCGTCAGGATCCGGGTCTGCTCCGGGGCGTCGAACACGAGTCCCTCCAGTTCACGACGGCGGGCGTGGTCCTGGGCGAGGGCCCGCATGATGGGACTGTCGTCCAGTGCGGCGCCCGAGCTGCGGGGGGTCGAGGACGCCGGTTCGGCGTCAGTGCGACGTGCGGCCACGGCGGGCTCCTCTCCTGGGCGAACGGCCGGCCTGCTCCCTCTCGGCGGGAGCGCGGTCGGCACGGCGGACCGTGACCACTGTAGTGGGAAGGGCGACCTCGCCCTCACCGACGACGACCACGTGGGGATCCAGGCCCCCACGACGGCTCAGCGTCGCACCGGCGGCCTCGATCTCCTCGGCCGCGGAGCTGCCCTTCATGGCGAGCAGGTGACCGCCGTCGGCCACGAGCGGCAGGGTCCAGGTCGCGAGCTTGTCGAGGGCCGCCACGGCTCGCGCCGTGACGACGTCGAAGGTCCGGTCCGACAGCTCCTCGGCGCGCGAGCGCACCACCTCGACCTCGACGCCCAGCTCGGCGGCTGCCTCCTCGAGCCACAGCGCGCGCCGCTGCATGGTCTCGATGAGGGTCACCTCGAGGTCCTCGCGCGCGATCGCGACGACGAGACCCGGCAGGCCCGCCCCCGAGCCGACGTCGGCGAGGGTGCGCGCCGAGGCGGGGATCGCGTCGATCAGGAGGGCGCAGTTGAGCAGATGCCGCTCCCAGAGGCGATCGACCTCGCGCGGACCGATCAGGCCCCGCTCGACGCCCGCCCCGGCGAGCAGCCCCGCGAAGCGCTCCGCGACCTCCAGGCGGTCGCCGAACAGGCGCACGGCCACGGGACGCAGATCGTCGGGGACGGGGAGGGGCGGAAGCGTCGACAGCGCAGTCGCTGCCCGGCGCCGCCCTCCCCCGGGGGAGGTGGGCTGCTGGGATGCCACGGCGCGGTCAGGACGCCGGGTAGATGACGACGTGACGGCCCTTGCCGTCTCCGTCCGACTCCGAGCGCAGGCCGGCGGCCTTCGCGACGTCGTGCACGACCTTGCGCTCGAACGGGTTCATGGGCCGCAGCGGCACGGGCTGCCCCTCGGCGGTCGCCTGCTCGACGGCCTTCTCGGCGAGCTCCTGCAGGCTGCTGCGGTGCTCGGCGCGGAAGCCGCCGATGTCGAGCATGAGGCGGGAGCGGTTGCCGGTGCGGGTCTGCACGGCGAGGCGCGCGAGCTCCTGGAGGGCGTCCATGAGCTCGCCCTTGGGCTCGTTGAGCTTGCCGAGCCGGGCGGCGCCGCGGATCTCGACCGAGGCGCGGTCGCCGTCGACGTCGATGTCGATGTCGCCGTCGAGATCGGCGATGTCGAGCAGCTCCTCGAGGTAGTCCGCGGCGATGTCGCCCTCCTCCTCGAGACGGCGCACCCGGTCCTCGGCGGACTCGTCGGCGGCGCCGTCGTCCTCGGCCTCGTCGGTGTCGGCGGCGGTCTCGTCCGCATCCGGCTCAGGGGCCTCGGCGGCGGGCTCGGTCGCCACGGTGTTCTCCGGGGACTCGGCGTCCGCGATCACAGCGGCCTCCGGCGCCTCGGGGGCCTCGTGCACGGCGGCACCCGTGGGATCGATCTGGTTGTCGGTCATGCTGGTCCTCCTGTGCGGGGATGTTCCGGCCGGCGGAGGGATGGGGTGCCGACCGGGAAGCTGGGTCAGCGCTTGCGCGAATTCTTCGAGCGCCTCTTCTTCGAGGACGAGGACGTCACTCCCGGGACCTCGCCTGCGGCCTCGGCAGCCGCACGGCGCTCGTCCTGGGCCTTCGCACGCGCAGCGCGGGCCTGCTCGAGGCGCTCGGCGTCCGACAGCTTGCGGCCGCCCTGGGACTTCTTGGGCTGCACCCGGATCTGCTGCTCCTCGACTGGAGCCGCCTTCTTCTTGGGCGTGAAGTCGATGGGCTCGAGACCCTTCTTCTCGCGCTTGGCGTTGACGCGGCGCTGCATCGCCTTCTCGGCCTCGGTGCCGGGGGTCGGGCTGTTGCGGATGATGATCCACTGCTGGCAGAAGGTCCACACGTTCGTCGTGAGCCAGTACATGAGCACGCCGATCGGCATGCCCGGCCCCGAGATGATGTACACGAACGGGAGCATGTACAGCATGATCTTCTGGGTGCTCGCCATCGGGCCCTCGAGGGCCGACGGCGGCATGTTGCGCATCGTCAGCTCCTTCTGGGTGAGGAAGGTGACGGCGCACATGAGCGCGATGATGATGCCCGCGATGATCTTCGCCGACATGTCGCCGGCGAGGAAGCTCGAGGAGATCGTGACCGAGCCGAAGATGGTCGAGTCGTGCGCGCTCTGCGCGAGCTTCTGGGAGAGCGGGCCGAAGCCGTCCGCGGACTTGGCGGCCTCCGGCAGCTTGTAGAAGAGCATCCGGAACAGCGCGAAGAAGATCGGCATCTGCAGCAGCACCGGCAGGCATGACGAGAACGGGTTCGCCTTGGCCTCGCGGTAGACCGCCATGGTCTCCTCGGCCTGCTTCTGGCGGGACTCCTGGTCCGTCTTGCCCTTGTACTTCTTCTGGATCGCCTGCAGCTCGGGGGCGACCATCTGCATCGCGCGCGAGGCGCGGATCTGCCGCACGAACAGCGGGATGATCAGGGTGCGGATCACGGCGGTCAGACCGACGATCGACAGCAGCCACGTCCATCCGGAGTTGGCGTCCATGAAGAGCGACAGCAGGGAGTGGAACTGCACCATGATCCACGCCACGGCCCACTCGATGGGATAGAGGATGTTCATCGGCCTGGTCTTCCTGCCGTCGGTAGGCGCATGTCGTTCATGCGATGTGACGGCTGCGGGTCGGGGTCTCGGACAAGACTAGAGGGTCGGGTGGATGTGACCGTCCACAGGATGACGAGCACGGGGGTTCCTCCACATCCCGGGTGCGGGGACCGGATCGACCCCTCCGCGGGAGGCGGGATTGCAGCGGCAGATGCGCCCGAGCGCGAGCACGGTCCCCTTGAGGGCGCCGTGCACCCGGATCGCGTCGAGCGCGTACTGCGAGCACACCGGGTAGTAGCGGCATGCCGGCGGCGTGTACGGGGAGATCCCCACCTGGTAGGCGCGGATCGGCAGCGCCAGCAGGCGGCGCGGCAGCACAGAGAGATTCGGGAGGCTCATCGGACCGCCCGGGCGCCGCAGAGCTTCGTGGCCGCCGCCCGCACTGCGGAGTCGACCTGCTCGGTCAGCTGTGCGAACGGGACGTCGTCGATGCCCGGCAGGGCGCGCACGATGCAGGTGGACCCGCTTGGCAGCAGAGACAGACGAGGCCGGATGATCTCCCGTAGACGCCGGGTCACGCGGTGGCGGACAACGGAGTTGCCCACCTTCTTGGACACGACGAATCCCACGCGGGGCCCCTCGGGTGCCTCCGGCAGGAGGGCGAGGTGGACGACCACGTGGGATCGGGCGCTGCGCACACCCTGACGGGTGGCACGGCGGAAGTCGTCACCGGAGGAGATCCGGTGCCGTGACCAGGTCACGGGAGCCCGGCCGGGCTCAGGACTCAGGCCGACAGCTCGCTGCGGCCCTTGGCACGACGCGCGTTGATGATCGCGCGGCCGGCGCGGGTGCGCATGCGGGCCCGGAAGCCGTGCTTGCGGGCGCGGCGACGGTTGTTCGGCTGGAACGTGCGCTTGGTCATGACTTCTCCTCGGTGGTGCGTGCGGCCCATGGTGGCCCGGCTCGCGGGGGCTGGTGGCTCGCCGCGCTCGGGCGGCTCACCGGGCGCGCCGATGAGCGCTGCCTGCCGGGGAAGCCGCCGCGCTCACGCGCAGCAGAGACTGACCGAGACTAGCCGTGCCCCGGGAGGGGGTCAACGAGACGGCCGGGGCCCACCCGGGAGATGTGGCGGGATTCTCACCGCCCGTGGGCACGGGTGCGGGAGCACCCTCCCGCACGCCGATCGGCCACGCTCTTGTGGATCGCGGATCGCGTTATCCCCATCTCCTGTGGAAAACTACCTCGAGATTCGCCGACCACCGGAGCACACCATGGACGATACCGACGTCGACTACGACGCCATCTGGGACGAGACCCTGCGCATCCTGCGCCGGGACGAGACCGTCACCGAGCGCGTGATGGCCTTCCTCACCCTCTCCCGCCTGATGGCCGTGGTCGCGGACACCGCCCTGCTCGCGGCCCCGTCGGCATGGGCCAAGGACGTGTTCGAGCAGCGCATCGCCGAGCCGCTCAAGTCGGCGCTGTCCGAGGCCACGGGCCGTGACACCCGCTTCGCCGTGACGATCGACGAGACGTTGCTGTCCCACGACGACCCCGAGCCGGCGCCCTCCCCGTCGCCCGCGCCGCGTCCACCGCGCGATGTGGACAACGCTGTGGAGAACACGGGTGCGCGGCGCACCCCGAGCATCGCGCCCCTGCCCGAGACGGGCGTCGCGGCGACCGAGGGGCCCGCGGGGATCGGTCGGGGGGCGAGCGTGACGTCGCCCACCACCCCGCCGTCGGCGTATCCGAGCGGCGAGGCCGGCATCGGCGGCACCGGGTCCATGACGATCGGCCGCGGCCCCGACCCCGAGCCGCGCGAGGACCCCTCGGCCCGCGGCGGGGACGGCACCACGCTCGGCTCCGACTCCCGGCTCAACGCCAAGTACACCTTCGACACCTTCGTCATCGGCTCCTCCAACCGCTTCGCGCAGGCGGCCGCCTCCGCCGTCGCCGAGGCCCCCGCCAAGGCGTACAACCCGCTGTTCATCTACGGCGGCTCGGGACTGGGCAAGACCCATCTGCTGCACGCGGTCGGCCACTACGCCCAGAACCTCTACCCGGGCATCGAGGTCCGCTACGTCAACTCCGAGGAGTTCACGAACGACTTCATCAACTCGATCCAGTCCGGCCAGTTCGGCAAGGCCCAGGAGTTCCATCGCCGCTATCGCGACATCGACATCCTGCTGATCGACGACATCCAGTTCCTGCAGCGCGCCCCGGAGACGATGGAGGCGTTCTTCCATACCTTCAACACGCTGCACAACGCCGACAAGCAGATCGTCATCACCTCCGACCTGCCGCCCAAGCAGCTCGGGGGGTTCGAGGACCGCATGCGCTCCCGCTTCGAGATGGGGCTCATGACGGACGTGCAGCCGCCGGATCTCGAGACCCGCATCGCGATCCTCCGCAAGAAGGTCGAGATGGAGGGCACCCAGGAGGTCCCGCGCGACGTCCTGGAGTACATCGCCTCGAGGATCTCCACGAACATCCGCGAGCTCGAGGGCGCGCTGATCCGCGTGCAGGCCCTGCACTCCCTGTCGCGCCAGCCGATGGACGTGACCCTCGCCGAGAGCGTGCTGAAGGACCTCCTGGCCCATGACAACGGGGCCGAGATCACGGCGACGACGATCATCGCCCAGACCGCGTCCTACTTCGGGCTCACCGTCGATCAGATCACCGGCGGCGCCCGCACGCGCGTGCTCGTGACCGCCCGGCAGATCGCCATGTACCTGTGCCGTGAGCTCACGGACATGCCCTTGATCAGGATCGGGGAGGAGTTCGGAGGGCGCGACCACACCACCGTCATGCATGCGAACAAGAAGATCTCGGAGCTCATGAAGGAGCGTCGGGCGATCTTCAACCAGGTCACCGAGCTCACGGCGCGCATCAAGAACAGCAGCGCCAACCAGGTCTGAGCCTCCCGGGATCACACGGCCGGTCAGAGCCGGTCTGTCCCCAGTGTGAATAAGCCTGTGGACAATGTGGAGCAATCGGCATCGTCGCAGGGACCGATGTGGATCCAGAATCTCGTGCTCGTCGCCGGGACGGCTTGTGTTCCACAGTCCATGCACACGGCGACGAGCCGGATGCACTGAGCATGCACGACACGACTTCCGGTACTGACCTGCTCAGATGCCACTTCTCCCCAGAGTCAACAGCTGTGAAGAGGAGTGTTCTTGTAGTTCTGGCTCAAGGGGTGTGGAGAAGTCTGGGCCGGAGAGGCCCTCCCTGCTGGGGCGCTGGGGAGGGAGGAGAGCCAGGAGGGAATCGGAAGCCTCACAGCCGGAAGTCAAGGATCCGATTCGGCGTGTCGGCGAGAGCCGGGCTACTGTGGCCTTCCCGCGACACCGCCGCCCGGGATCCGGGAGGCCCCCGATCCCGGCGACAGGCCGTGCGTCCGCGTGAGACCCTGCAACGACACAGCTTTCCCCACTGCGAAGGAGTGGCAACGGTGAAGTTCCACCTCGATCGCGGCGTCCTGGCGGACGCCGTCTCCTGGGCCACCCGCACCCTCCCGGTCCGGCCCGCGATGCCCATCCTCCAGGGCGTGCGCATCGTCGCCGACGCGAGCGGCGAGCTGCAGCTGTCGACGTTCGACTACGAGGTCAGCGCCCAGATCACGCTCGCGGCCGAGGTCGATGCCCCCGGCGAGGTGCTGGTCCAGGGCCGCATGCTCTCCGACATCGTCCGGGCGCTCCCGAACAAGGACGTCACGGTCTCGCTCGAGGGGACGAAGCTGCAGGTCAGGTGCGGCAGTGCGCGCTTCGCCCTGGCCACCCTGCCCGTCGAGGAGTACCCGCAGCTCCCGTCGATGCCGCCCGTCGCCGGCTCCGTCGACGCCCACGTGCTCGCCGAGGCCATCGGTCAGGTCACGGTCGCCGCCTCCAAGGACGACACGCTTCCCCTGCTGACCGGCGTGCGCATGGAGATCGAGGGCGAGAAGGTCACGCTCATGGCGACCGACCGCTACCGTCTCGCGCTGCGCGAGCTCACCTGGCGACCCGCGAGCCCCTCGGCCTCGACCACGGCACTGGTCCGTGGACGCACCCTGCAGGAGGTCGCCCGGTCGCTCGCGACCGGCTCCGACGTCGACATCGCTCTCGCCGACGACTCCTCGGCCAACCTCATCGGCTTCGAGTCGAGCGGCCGACGCACCACCTCCACGCTCGTCGACGGCGACTACCCGCCCGTGCGGCGCCTGTTCCCCGACTCGGTCGCCATCACCGCCGTCGTCGCGACCGCTCCGCTCATCGAGGCCGTCAAGCGCGTGTCCCTCGTGGCCGAGCGCAACACGCCCGTCCGCCTCACCTTCACCGAGGGCCAGGTCGCCCTCGAGGCCGGCGCCGGCGACGACGCCCAGGCCTCCGAGGTGCTCGAGGCGCAGCTCGAGGGCGACGACCTCGTGGTCGGCTTCAACTCCGGGTTCCTGCTCGACGGCCTCGGCGCCCTCGGCACCGACTTCGCCCGTCTGACCTTCACCGACTCCATCAAGCCGTCTGTGATGAGCGGCCAGGACAGCCTCGAGGGCTCGCCCGACCCGTCGTACAAGTACCTGCTCATGCCGATGCGGATCTGAGCCCCATGACGCGGACGGCCTGGACATGGAGCTGACCGCGCTGGACCTCACGTCCTACCGGTCCTATCCGAGACTCGAGCTGCGTCTCGCGCCCGGCGTCACGGTGTTCGTCGGCCCGAACGGCCAGGGCAAGACCAACATCGTCGAGGCGCTCTGGTACCTCGCGACCCTCTCGAGCCACCGCGTCCCCCACGACGCGGCGCTCGTGACGCGCGGCGAGCAGACCGCGATCATCCGCGCCTCGTTCGTGCGCGCCGGCCGGCCGCTGCAGGTGGACCTCCAGATCACGCCCGGCCGCTCCAACACCGCCCGGGTGCAGGGATCGGCCCTGTCGCGGCTGCGGGACCTGCTCGGCGAGGTGCGCGCCGTGCTGTTCGCCCCCGAGGACCTCACCCTCGTCAAGGGCGACCCCGACGGCCGACGGCGCTTCCTGGACGAGCTGCTGTTCGAGATCGCCCCCCGCTTCGCCGGCGTCAAGGCCGACTACGACCGGGTGCTCAAACAGCGCTCCCACCTGCTCAAGCAGATGCGGTCGATGCGCCGAGGCTCCTCGGGACGCAGCGTCGGCGGCCTCGATCCCGCCGAGGCGGCGGCCTCGACCCTGAGCGTGTGGGACGCGCAGCTCGCCCGGGCCGGCGCCGAGCTCACACGCGCCCGCATGCACCTGGTCAACCGGCTGCGACCCCACCTGGGGTACTCCTACCTGCGGGTCGCGACCGACGAGGGAGCCGAGACCGCGCTCGACCTCCCGCCCGAGGACCGCGGCGACGTCGACTCCCCGGCCGACATCGGCTACCGGGGCGCCGTGGTCGACGCCCTCGGCACCCCCGCGGGACAGCTGCCCTCGCTCCCGGAGCTCCACGACGCCCTGCTCGCCGAGATGGAGCGGCGCCGGGAGGACGAGATCGATCGCGGGGTCACCCTCGTCGGCCCCCACCGCGACGACCTCGAGATCCGCCTGAGCGACTTCCCCGCCAAGGGCTACGCGAGCCACGGCGAGTCCTGGTCCCTCGCCCTGGCCCTGCGCCTGGGCTCCTACGACCTGCTGCGCCTCGAGGAGGGCGACCTGGGCGACGGCGAGCCGATCCTCATCCTCGACGACGTCTTCAGCGAACTCGACACGCATCGCCGCGAACGTCTCGGCCGGATCGTCGCCGACGCCCACCAGGTGCTCATCACGACCGCGAACGACTCCGACATCCCCGACTCGCTCGAGGGCGAGATCCACGTGGTCGACGTGACCCGCGGCAGCGCCGTGCCCCGAGAGGGCACGATGTCCCGCCACGCCCACGACGCCGGGACCGCGTCATGGTGAGCCCAGGGGCGCCGCGGCCGCGCCGCCCCGCGCTCAACCCCTACGACCTCTCCACCTGGCGACGGGACCGCGAGGCCGAGGACGCCGTGCCGACCCCCTCTCACGATCCGACGACCGTCGCGGAGGAGGGCGCCGGCCCCGATCCGCGTGTCGACCCGCCCCGCGAGGAGGAGGACGACGAGGCCGCGTGGGATCCCGCCGAGCTGCCGCGCGATCTGGTCGACCCCTTCGAGCTGGCCCGACGCACCGTCAACCAGTCGCGCGCCGCCGCCCGCGACCGCGGACTGTTCCCCATCTCCGCGAAGACCCAGGCACGCGATGTGCGCGACCGCTCCGCCTCGGCCCCCGGCTACTCGGGAGCCCGGCCCGACCCGCGCGACCCCCAGGGCATCGAGGCCGTGCTGCGCCGCGTGCTCGGCAGCCTCGGCTGGAGCGAGGGCATGAGCTCCGGGCGCGTGCTCGAGGAGTGGGACGAGATCGTGGGAGAGCAGATCGCCGCCCACTGCCGGCCCGTCACGCTCGACGCCGGGATCCTCGTCGTGAGCGCCTCGTCCTCGGCCTGGGCGACCCAGCTGCGCATGCTCTCCCCCCAGCTCATCACCCGCATCCACGAGCACGTCGGAGCGAGCGTGATCTCCGAGCTCAAGGTGACCGGCCCCGCCGCGCAGTCCTGGAAGAAGGGACGGCGGACCGTGACCTGGCGCGGCCCGCGCGACACCTACGGCTGACGCCGGGCGGAGGCGATCCGCGGCGCGAGGCCCGCGGCGCGGATGGACCTGTCGGCCACCTGCCCCGGGGAGCTGGGACACTAGGGGTGCGGGCGGCCGCGTCGAGCCTCCCGTGTCCCTCCAGACCGGACAGGAACCGCAGTGCCCCCACAGCCCTCCACCGCCGCCGCGTCGCCCGCCCTCCGCGCGCGGCGCCGCGACCTGCCCGCCACCACCCCGCTGGCCACCTACCGCGCGCTGAGCGCCGCCTTCGGCGCCGAGCGCACGTTCCTGCTCGAGTCCGTCGGCGGCCCGAGCACGGACAGCCGCTTCTCGATGTGCGGCCTCGCCGGGCGCGCCGAGGTGACCGTGACCCGCGGCGTCGTGCGCATCAGCGGCGTCGACGCGATCCGCGACGCGCTCGAGACGATCGTGCGGAACTCCGGGACCGTGACCGAGCGCGACGGGGCCCTGCACCTGGTCGACGACGACGCCATGTGGCGCCTGCCCCAGGCGATCGGCGAGGCCCTGCGCCCCGCCCCTCCGTCCGACGACGGCACCGGGGAGGAGGATCTGGCCCTCTCGCTGCTGTCGGTCTTCGGCTACGACGCCGCTCGGTACGTCGAGCGGCTGCCGCGGACGATCGTCGACCTGCCCGACGCCCCGCCGGACGCGATCTTCGGACTCGTCGACGCGCTCGTGACCCTCGACGCCGACGCGGCCCACCTGGCCGTCGTCACCTCCGAGGCATGGGAGGACCTCGACGCCGAGCAGATCGTCACGGCGCTCGCCGCGGCCGCCGACGCGCCCCCGGGCTCCTCGGCCCCCGAGGTGCCGACGCCCCGCACGATCAGCGACGACATCACCGAGGCCGAGTACCTGCCGCGCGGGGAGCAGTGCCTCGAGCACATCCGTCTGGGCGACATCTACCAGGTGCAGCTCGGCCACTCGATCACCGTCGAGACCGACGCGACCCCGCTCGCCGTCTACGAGCGGCTGCGCGAGCGCAACCCCTCCCCGTACATGGCCCTGCTGCCCGCCGCGGGATACACGATCGTGTGCGCGAGCCCCGAGCTGTTCGTCCGCGTCGAGGGCGGCCGCGCCGTCATGCGGCCGATCGCCGGCACCGCGCGCCGCGGCGGCGACGAGGAGGCCACCAAGGCCGCCCTCCTGGCCGACCCCAAGGAGCGCGCCGAGCACATCATGCTCGTGGACCTGTGCCGCAACGACTTCGGCCGCTTCGCCCGTCCCGGCACCCTCGACGTCGAGACCCTGATGACGATCGAGACGTACTCCCACGTCTTCCACATCGTCTCCCAGGTCGCGTGCGAGCTGACGGGCACGGCGGACGCCTACGACGTGATCCGGGCGAGCTTCCCGGCCGGCACCGTCTCGGGCGCCCCCAAGGTGCGCGCGATGGAGATCATCGAGGACCTCGAGACCTCGCGCCGCGGCTTCTACGCCGGCGCGTTCGGGCTCATCGGCCTCGACGCCCGCGACGCGCTGCTGGGCCTCGCGATCCGCATGGCCGTCCACCGCGACGACCGCTTCGTGATGCGGGCCTCCGCCGGCTTCGTCGCCGACTCCGTGCCCGAGCGGGAGTGGAACGAGACCCTCAGCAAGCTCGCCTCGACCTACTGGGCCGTGTGCGGGAAGGAGATCCGATGAGCGTCGTCCTGATCGACAACTACGACAGCTTCGTCTACATCATCGAGCAGTACCTCGCCGAGCTCGACGAGGACCGCACCGTGCTGCGCTCGGACGCGGGCAACATCGACCGCATCGAGGAGCTCGCCCCGGACTACCTCGTGCTCGGGCCCGGCCCCGGTCACCCGGTGGACTCCGGCCACGTCGAGCTCGTGCACCATTTCGCGGGCCGGATCCCGATCCTCGGCGTGTGCCTGGGCCTGCAGGCCGTCGGCGTCGCCTACGGCGCGACCGTGTCGCCCGCGGCGCACATCATGCACGGCAAGACCTCGACGATCGAGCACGACGGCAAGGGCGTGTTCTCGCGCGAGCAGGGCACGCGGCGCGAGGTCACGCGCTACCACTCGCTCATCATCGAGGAGCCCACGCTGCCCGCCGCGCTCGAGGTCACGAGCCGCTCCCTCGACGACGGCTACATCATGGGCGTGCGCCACCGCGAGCTGCCCGTCGAGGCGATCCAGTTCCACCCCGAGTCCGTCGGCACCGAGCGCGGCATCGAGCTGCTGCGCGGCTTCCACGAGACGTACGTGCGTCCGGCCTGAGGCTCACGGCCCTGCCGCGACGGGGACCGGGCCGGGCGCCTCGGGCTCCGTCGCGGTGAGCACCACGCCGCCCAGGACGAGCGCGAGCGCGACCCAGCCGAGCGGGCCCAGGCGCTCGCCGACCGCGAGCACCGCGAGGATCGTCGCGACGAACGGTTCGAGCAGGGTCACTGTCGTGGCGCGCGAGCTGGGCACCGTGCGCAGGCCCCGCCCGAAGGCCACATAGGCGAGGAACATCGGGCCGATCGCGAGATAGGCGAGCACCGCGAGCGGCGGCACCGGGCCGAGGACGTGCGCGAGCGGGGTGTCGGCGACGGTTCCTGATCCCGTGAGCACCGGGCGACCGACGACCAGCAGGACCGGGACGAGCACCAGCCCGCCCAGGCCGAACTGCGCGGCCACGGCCCCGCGCGACGCATGGCCCTCGCGCATGAGCCGCGCCGCCGTGTAGCTGTAGCCGGCGTAGGTGAGGCCCGCGAGCAGCCCGAGCCCCACGCCGAGGGAGACCTGCCCGCCTGGTCCCGCGGACGCGCCGCCGTGGCCCACGACCGAGAGCAGGGCCACCCCGAGCACGGCCGCGGCGCCCGAGACGGCCCACCGGACGGTGAGCACGGGCCGCCGCTCCGCCGGCTCGAACAGCAGCTCGAGGACCAGCGCGAACACGGGCGCGGTGCCGAGCGCCGTCACGTTGCCGATCGCGACGCCCGCAAGCGACATGCCCGAGTAGAACGCGAGCGGGTAGACGGCCGTGCACAGCGCGCCGGGCACGACCCAGCGCCAGGCGCCCCCGCTCCGGAGCACGGCGGTGGTCGCGCGCGGCGCCGTGAGCGCGAGCAGCAGCCCGCCGACCGCCATCGTCGACGCGCCCGTGGCCAGCGGGCCGATGCCGTCGGGCAGGAGCGTCGCGGCGGTGCCCGTCGTGCCCCACAGCAGGGCGGCCAGCACGATGCCGATCACGGCGACCTCCCTCCGGCTCCCAGGTGCCGGTGCTCCGGGCGAGCCCCGCGGAACGTCCTCCGGCATGCTACGGGGGTTCGACGGCGGGCATGGCCCCGGTCCGCTCAGAGAGCCGCCAGACGCTCTGAGGGGCCGGGAGGCATACGGGACCTCATCTGACCGTCCCCGCGCGGGTCCCAGAGGCCGTCGCGGGCCGTACAGGGGCATATCGCACACGCCGGAGGCATCATTCGTGCACTGTGAAGGGTGATCGGACCGCTCAGATCGGCTAGAATCGACGAGGTCCGGTTTCGCGCGCGTGAGCCCTGGATTCCCCAGGGCACGCTCCGTGCGCCACGCAGATCGGGCCACCTGCATGCCCCCGCCGCGGTCACGGCCGCCCGGGGGACGTCTGAACCCGAGGAGCGGACCCCTTCGTGAGCGAGAACCCCCAGAACGACGGCATCCCCGCCGAGCCGACCGAGTCGGGCGCCGATGCCATCGCGGCCGCGCAGGATGCGACCAGCCCTGACGAGCCGTCGGCGGACGACCACGAGAACCTGATGAACCAGCATTACGAGGCCTCGGACATCACCGTCCTCGAAGGCCTCGAGGCCGTGCGCAAGCGTCCGGGCATGTACATCGGCTCGACCGGCGAGCGCGGGCTGCACCATCTCGCCTACGAGATCGTCGACAATTCGGTCGACGAGGCGATGGCCGGCTTCGGCGACTCGATCGAGGTGACCCTGCTGGCCGACGGCGGCGTGCGCGTGGTCGACCATGCGCGCGGCATCCCCGTGGACATGCACCCCACCCAGAACAAGCCGGCCGTCGAGCTCGTGCTCACGGTGCTCCACGCGGGCGGCAAGTTCGGCGGCGGCGGCTACGCGGTCTCGGGCGGCCTGCACGGCGTGGGCTCCTCCGTCGTCAACGCCCTGTCCACCCGGATGGAGGTCGAGATCCGCCGCCAGGACCACGTGTGGCGCCAGGCCTACCGCCGCGGTGTGCCGCAGTCGCCGCTGGACAAGGGCGAGGCGACCGACGAGACCGGCACCACGATCACCTTCTGGGCCGACCCGGAGATCTTCGAGACGACCGTCTACGACTTCGAGACCCTGCGCAAGCGCTTCCAGCAGATGGCCTTCCTCAACAAGGGCCTGCGGATCACGCTGACCGACGAGCGGGTCCAGGAGCTCGAGCCGCTCGACGACGTCGCCGACGCCGAGGGCAAGGCCCCCGAGCCGGCCGGCCCGAAGACGATCTCGTACCGGTACGAGAACGGCCTGCGCGACTTCGTGCACTACATCAACACCTCCAAGCGCGCCGATGTGATCCACCCCGACGTCATCGACATCGAGGCCGAGGACACCGACGTCATGATCTCCGTCGAGATCGCGATGCAGTGGACCACCGCCTACACCGAGTCGGTCCACACCTACGCCAACACGATCAACACCCACGAGGGCGGCACCCACGAGGAGGGCTTCCGCTCCTCGCTGACCGGGGTGGTCAACCGCTACGGGCGCGCACAGGGCATCGTGCGGGAGAAGGACGCCAACCTCACGGGCGAGGACATCCGCGAGGGCCTGACCGCCGTCGTCTCCGTCAAGCTCGGCGAGCCCCAGTTCGAGGGCCAGACCAAGACCAAGCTCGGCAACACGATCGCCCGCACCTTCGTCTCCAAGGTGATGACCGACCACCTCGCCGCCTGGTTCGAGGCGCACCCCAACGAGGCCCGCGACATCGTGCGCAAGGCCCAGAGCGCGGCGATGGCCCGCGAGGCCGCGCGCAAGGCCCGCGACGCCACCCGGCGCAAGTCGCCGCTCGAGACCGGCGGCATGCCCGGCAAGCTCAAGGACTGCCAGTCTCGCAATCCCGCCGAGTGCGAGGTGTTCATCGTCGAGGGCGACTCGGCGGGCGGCTCGGCCGTCATGGGGCGCGACCCGCGCACCCAGGCGATCCTCCCGATCCGCGGCAAGATCCTCAACGTCGAGAAGGCTCGGCTGGACCGCGCCCTCGACAACCAGGAGATCCGCTCGCTCATCACGGCGTTCGGCACCGGCATCGGCGAGGACTTCGACGCGACCAAGCTGCGGTACCACAAGATCATCCTGATGGCCGACGCCGACGTCGACGGCCAGCACATCTGCACCCTGCTGCTCACGCTGCTGTTCCGGTACATGCGCCCCCTCATCGAGCTGGGCCACGTGTTCATCGCGATGCCGCCGCTGTACCGGTTGAAGTGGTCCAACGCGCCGCACGAGTACGTGTTCAGCGACTCCGAGCGCGATGCGCGCCTCGCGGAGGGCCGCGCGGGCGGCAAGCGCATCCCCCGGGACAACGGCATCCAGCGGTACAAGGGCCTGGGCGAGATGGACTGGAAGGAGCTCCAGACCACGACGATGGACCGCGACGTGCGCACGCTCAAGCAGGTCACCGTCGACGAGGCCGCGGACGCCGACGCCGTGTTCGCCGTGCTCATGGGCGAGGACGTCGAGTCCCGCCGCAAGTTCATCCAGGAGAACGCCAAGGACGTCCGGTTCCTCGACATCTGAGATGAGAGCGCGCCCCGCCCTGGCGGGGCGCGCCGTCTCCGACACCTCGTCCTCGCACGTCACAGCCCGAAAGGCACACCTTCATGAGTGACACCCCCACCACTCCCGCCGGCCCCACCGGGGACCCCGACGAGGAGGCCACGCACAGCGCCCAGAGCGATCCTCTGACCGACGGCGGCACCGCCGCCGCCGGACCGAGCGCCGCGGAGCAGGGCCTGGACCCCCTCGAGACCCTCGTGGACGCGGTCGACGAGGGCGACCAGGTCACGCAGGTCGACCTCAACCAGGAGATGCAGCGCTCGTTCCTCGACTACGCGATGAGCGTGATCGTGGACCGCGCCCTGCCCGAGGTGCGCGACGGCCTCAAGCCCGTGCACCGCCGCATCGTCTACGCGATGTATGACGGCGGCTATCGTCCCGAGCGCTCGTTCTCCAAGTGCGCGAAGGTCGTCGGCGACGTCATGGGCAACTACCACCCCCACGGCGACAGCGCGATCTACGACGCCATGGTGCGCCTCGTGCAGCCGTGGTCGATGCGCTACCCGCTCATCCTGGGCCAGGGCAACTTCGGCTCCGCCGGGGACGACGGCGCCGCGGCCTCGCGCTACACGGAGTGCAAGATGGCGCCGCTCGCGATGGAGCTCGTGCGCGACATCGACCAGGACACCGTCGACATGCGCGACAACTACGACGGCACCCTCTCCGAGCCCGAGATCCTGCCCGCTCGCTTCCCGAACCTGCTGGTCAACGGCTCGGCCGGGATCGCGGTGGGCATGGCCACCAACATCCCCCCGCACAACCTGCGCGAGGTCGCCGACGCCGTGCAGTGGCTGCTGACCAACCACGAGGCCACCAAGGAGGAGCTGCTCGACGCGTGCCTCGCACGCATCAAGGGCCCCGACTTCCCGACCGGCGCGACGATCCTGGGCCACAAGGGCATCGAGGACGCCTACCGCACCGGTCGCGGCTCGATCACCCAGCGCGCCGTGGTCTCGACCGAGGAGATCCACGGGCGCATGTGCCTCGTGGTGACCGAGCTGCCCTACCAGGTCAACCCCGACACCCTGGCCCGCAAGATCGCCGAGTCCGTCAAGACCGGCAAGCTGCAGGGCATCGCCGACATCCGCGACGAGACGTCCGGCCGCACCGGCCAGCGCCTCGTGCTCGTGCTCAAGCGCGACGCCGTCGCCAAGGTCGTGCTCAACAACCTGTTCAAGCACACGCAGCTGCAGGAGAACTTCTCGGCCAACATGCTGGCCCTCGTCGGCGGGGTGCCGCGCACCCTGTCGATCGACGTGTTCGTGCGCGAGTGGACCAAGCACCAGATCGACGTCATCGTGCGTCGCACCCGGCACCGTCTGCGCGAGGCCGAGGAGCGGATCCACATCTTCCGCGGCTACCTCAAGGCGCTCGACGCGCTCGACGAGGTCATCGCGCTCATCCGCCGCTCGCCGGACGCCGACGAGGCGCGCAGCGGCCTGATGGAGCTGCTCGACGTCGACCGGGTGCAGGCGGACGCGATCCTCGCCCTCCAGCTGCGTCGCCTGGCCGCCCTCGAGCGCCAGAAGATCATGGAGGACCACGACAAGCTCGAGGCGCTCATCCGCGAGTACACGGAGATCCTCGAGTCCCCGGTCCGCCAGCGGCAGATCGTCTCCGACGAGCTCGGCGAGATCGTCTCGAAGTACGGCGACGACCGCCGCACCGAGATCGTGCCCTTCGACGGCGACATGTCGATGGAGGACCTGATCCCGGAGGAGGACGTGGTCGTCACCATCACGCGCGGCGGCTACGCCAAGCGGACCCGCACCGACCAGTACCGGGCGCAGAAGCGCGGCGGCAAGGGCGTGCGCGGCGCCTCCCTGCGCACCGACGACGTGGTCGAGCACTTTTTCACGACGACCACCCACCAGTGGCTGCTGTTCTTCACCAACCACGGGCGCGTCTATCGTGCCAAGGCGTACGAGCTGCCGGAGGCGCCGCGCGACGCCCGGGGTCAGCACGTCGCGAACCTGCTCGCCTTCCAGCCCGACGAGCGGATCGCCTCGGTGCTCGCGATCTCGGGCTACGAGGACGCCGACTACCTCGTGCTCGCGACGCGCCGCGGCCTGGTCAAGAAGACGGCGCTCACGGCGTTCGACTCGAACCGCTCGGGCGGCATCATCGCGATCAACCTGCGCGAGGTCGAGACCGACGAGGGCCCCAAGACCGACGAGCTGGTCGCGGCCCGCGTGGTCGACGCCGACGACCAGCTGCTGCTGGTCTCACGCAACGGCCAGAGCGTGCGCTTCCCGGCCGCGGACGACGTGCTGCGCCCGATGGGGCGCGCCACGAGCGGCGTCACCGGCATGAAGTTCCGCGGGGACGACGAGCTGTTGGCCATGGACGTGGCCCGCCCCGAGAACTACGTGTTCACGGTGACCGACGGCGGCTTCGCCAAGCGCTCGCCGCTCGAGGAGTACCGCGTGCAGGGCCGCGGCGGCCTGGGCATCAAGGTCGCCAAGCTGCCCGACGACCGCGGACACCTGGTCGGCGCCGCCGTCGTCGACGAGGGCGACGAGGTGCTCGTGGTGATGGAGCGCGGCAAGGTCGTGCGCTCCAAGGTCGCAGAGGTGCCCGCGAAGGGCCGCGACACGATGGGCGTGGTGTTCGCCAAGCCCGACAAGAAGGACCGGATCGTGCTGGTCGCCGTGTCCGCCGAGTCCGAGGAGGACATCGACGCCGAGGAGACCGATGCGGACGTGACCGGTGTCGACGGCGCGGATATGAGCGAGACCGTCGGCGCCGATGATCTAGTCTCGGAGGGGTCCGACAGCCGGTCGGACGCCGACGACGCGACCACCGAGGAGTGATCCGTGGCCCCCACCAGCAATAACCGCTCCGGCGGCAAGCAGGCCTCCTCGTCTGGGGACGGACGTTCGAGCTCGCGCACCGGCAAGGTGACGGCCGGCCCCGCCTCGTTCACGAGCGACGGGGACGATGCCGAGGCGACGGCCACCGCGACGGACACGGTGGCCACGGAGGACTCGAGCGCGACGTCCGCGAGCCGCACCGAGCGCACCGGGAACCCCGCGAAGAACAGCGGCGCCGCCCGCGGGACGAAGGGCCGCGGTCGCTCTCCGCGTCGCATCCGCCTCACCCTCGCGCGCCTCGACCCGTTCTCCGTGATGAAGCTGTCCTTCCTGCTCGCCGTGGCGATCGGCATCGCGACGGTCCTCGCCGTGGCGATCCTGTGGGGCGTGGTCGACGGGATCGGGCTGTGGGACTCGCTCAACAAGCTGGGCGAGGACCTCAACGGCGGCACCCCGCTGCCGTTCATGGAGATGTTCACCTTCTCCAAGATGGTCAGCTATGCGACCGTCGTCGCCTTCGTCAACCTCGTGATCATCACGGCGCTGGGCACGCTCTTCGCGTTCCTCTACAACATCGTGGCCAGCCTCCTGGGCGGCCTGAAGATGACGTTCACCGACGAGTGAGACGTGGCGGGCGGGCCCGATGCCGCCGCACCGGGACCACGTTCGCACGGCGCCCCGGGGACGACCACGGGGCGCCGTGCGTCTGCCGAGGTCGTCGCGAGCAGACCGGCGTCGCGGTGTCGCTGTGACCTCGCGTACAGCGGCCGATCCCGGTTGGACGCGGCGCGCAGGAGCCCGGTAGTGTTGTGCGTCGGCAGGCACGCCCGAGCATGGCTCGGAAGTCCCGCCTCCGGGCCTATAGCTCAGTCGGTTAGAGCGCTGTCCTGATAAGACAGAGGTCACTGGTTCAAGTCCAGTTAGGCCCACTCCCCGGATCGGAGGATCTGATGAAGAAGTTCCTGACGTCCGTCCTGCTCATCGCGGGATCCGTGATCGGCGGCCTCCTGGTGTGGCGCAAGGTCGAGGCAGACCGCACGGACGACCTGTGGGCCGAGGCCGAGAAGGCCTCCGCCGACCTGGACGCCGCTCGCACCGTCCAGCACTGAGAAGCCTGCATCGCCCTCGCGATGCCGCGCCACCGGCGCAGGCCGCCTCGCGCGGCACGAGGGGCCTTGGCGCAATTGGTAGCGCACCTGCTTTGCAAGCAGGGGGTTACGGGTTCGAGTCCCGTAGGCTCCACATAATCGGCAACGTTCGAACCTTGCCCCGTTTCCATGCGGGTGGAGGTTCGGGCGTTGCCGTTGTTCGTGTTCATGCTGGTGTTGAGGATCATCGTGACGGGTTCGGCGGTCTCGATGGTGACCGTTTCGTCGTCGTCGATGATGATCTTGGTGAACAGTGCCCGGTTGAGCATGCGTCGTTCGGCGGGTTCGGCTGCGGTGTAGAGGTCTCCGAGGTTGGTGAGGATGCTCAGGATCGCGTCGAGTCCGTCTCTGGCTCCGTCGTAGAGGGTGTCGAGCTTGTCGAGCCGGCTGGTGATTGTGGTGAGGCTGGCGCGGATGCGTTCTTGTTCGGTCTTGAGCAGGTCGAGGCTGATCGCGTCGGCGTAGTGGGCTTGGAGGAGTTTGAGCTCCTCAGCTTCGAGCTTGTTCTTCTGGACGGTCAGGGTCTGCCGTTCGTCACTGGATGAGGCTTCGAGAGTGTCGAACACCCCGCCGAGAACGTTCTTCACCTTGGCTGCGTCCTCGTGGTCGAGGCCGACGTGCTGGTAGGCGGCTTCGATGGCGTCTTCGACCCGGTAGGTGAGGATCGCGGTGCGCTGTCACTGGTTCTTCTTGAAGCGGCGGCCGGTGAAGGTAGCCCCGTGCATATGGTCGCCGGCGTCGTCGTAGGCCGTCGTAGGCGTTGCTCCGTTGGTTGAAGCGCCCTGGGTTTCGTTCCGTGGTCACATCGCAACGGGCGCTGCGTCGTGGTCGTGAGTGTAGGCCGCTTCCGCCTCCGCTGGTGTGCGGTAGGCGAGGGCTTCGTGGAGCCGGGTGGTGTTCCACCAGTGGACCCAGCCCGTGGTGGCAATCTCCACGGCGCTGACGGACTCCCAGATCCGTTTGGCGTGGATCAGCTCGGCTTTGAACAGCCCGTTGACGGTCTCGGCAAGGGCATTGTCGTAGGAATCTCCGACGGTGCCCACTGACGCGGTGACCCCGGCGGCGATCAGGGCGTCGGAGTAGGCCAGGCTGACGTATTGGGCGCCGCGGTCGCTGTGATGGGTCAGCCCCTCCTTGCCGCGGATCGCGCCGGTGGAGACCAACGCGTGCTCCAATGCCAGCAGCGGTAACCCCGTGGTGTGGAGGCTGCCCGAGACGGCCCAGCCCACGATGCGGCGGGTGAACACGTCGGTGATGAACGCGACGTAGCAGAAGCCCGTCAGGATCCTGACGTAGGTGATGTCAGCAACCCATAGCTGGTGGGGCCGATCTGCAGCGAAGCGGCGTTCTACCAGGTCGGGGCGGGTATCCGGCTTGCCAGAAGGGCGGGTCGTGACCGGCTTGCGTCCACGCCGTGCTCCCTGGAGACCGGCGGTTTTCATCAGCCTCGTGACCTGGTCGCGGCCGACCGCCCAGCCGGCACGGGCCATCGCGTGGTGCATCTTCCTGGCCCCGTAGACACTGTAGTTCTCCGCGTGGATCCGTATGAGCTCCTCGAGCAGCAGGACGTCTCGCAGAGCCCGCGCCGAGGCGGGCCTCGTTTTCGCGGCGCGGTAGCCGCGCGAGGTGATGAACCCACATTCCGTCGCGCTGAGCACGCGACAGATGGCCTCGACCCCGAACTGATCGCGGTGTTCGTCGATGAACCGGATCATCTCGTCGTGGGGCGGTCGAGTTCCGCTGCGAAAAAGCCGAGGCCTTGCGCAGGATCTCGTTCGCGCGGCGCAGCTCGAGGTTCTCCGGCTCTTCATGAACGAGGGTGTAGTCGGTTGAGCGCGTCGGTGGCCGGGTAGGGGTCGAGGTCTCCCGGATGATGGAAGTTCTTCACGCTCGCCATCCCGAAAGACCTCGACGTGCTCCACCCTACTTTCGCGACCCCTGACCTGACCACGTTCTGCCGCCTCGACGAGCTCGGCCTCGTCGCCGTCGGCCAGCTGATCGAGCCGGATCGGGCCACGATCGAATGCCGCGTCGTCGGGGACGACCCGTGGTGTCGGAAGTGCGGTGTCGAGGGCGTGCCGCGGGACACGGTCACGCGTCGACTGGCGCACGAGCCGTTCGGGCACCGGCCGACGACCCTGCTGGTGCGGGTGCGCCGGTACCGGTGCGGACACTGCCGGCGCACGTGGCGGCAGGACATGACGCGGGCAGCGGCGCCGCGTGCGAAGATCTCCCGCGGCGGCCTGGAGTGGGCGCTGCGGGGCATCGTCATCGACCACCTCACCGTCACCCGCGTCGCCGCAGGTCTCGGGGTGTCCTGGAGTGCCGCGAACGCCGCCGTCCTCGCGGAAGGCAAGCGGCGCCTGATCGACGACCCCGCCCGGTTCGACGGGGTCACCACGATCGGTGTCGACGAGCACGTCTGGCGACACACGAGGCTGGGCGACAAGTACGTCACCGTGATCATCGACCTCACGCCCGCGAGGAACAAGACCGGGCCGGCGAGGCTGTCCGCAAGCTCGGCCGGACCATGAAGCAGCGGGCGGGCGACATCCTCGCGTTCTTCGACCGCCCCGGCACCAGCAACGGCCCGACCGAGGCCATCAACGGGCGACTCGAACACCTCCGCGGCTCCGCCCTCGGCTTCCGCAACCTCACCCACTACATCGCTCGGTCGCTGCTCGAAGCCGGAGGGTTCAGACCCGCGCTACACCCTCGTTCGTGAAGAGCCGGTTCTCCCTGCGCAGCCTGGTGATCTCCTCGGCTTCAGCAGTGGTCACCCCGGGGGCTTCACCATGGTCGATGCGGTCCTGCTTCCACCAGTTCCGCAAGGTGTGGGGCGAGATCCCGCCGAGGGCCTCCCCGACGGCGGTGCAGGCGACCCAGCCTGAACACTGCTCGGCACGGACTCGCTCCTCGATGAGCTGCAGGGCTCGCGCCTTGAACTCCGGGCTGTACTTCTGGGGCATGTCCCAATCCTCCTTGAGGAAGTAGGTCGGAACGAAACCCAGGGCGCTTCACTCAGCCACGAGGGCCTGTTGGAGGACCAGGGCCGCGACCCGATCAGCTGGTTCGGTGAGCACGGCGTCCGCCGCCACCACGTCCTGGCCGACGCCATAGACGTCGCCGCCCGCTACGACCGCCACCGGCGCGACTTCGACGCCGACGGCCCGCACGTGGTCACCGGCCCGGTGTTCGTCGAGGGCGCCGAGCCGGGTGACGTGCTCAAGATCGAGACCCTCGACCTGCGCACCCGCGTCCCCTACGGCGTGGTCAGCTCCCGACACGGCAAGGGCACCCTGGCCATCACCCCCAACGGCACTCCCCCGGCCGGCATCAGCCTGGCCGAGGTGATGCCGCCACATGCCACCGACGGCCGAGCCACCCACGACCCCACCGGTTACGGCAACGTCTCGGTCTTCGCCGACATCGTCGATGGCCGCGCCCGGATGCGCGCCGGTCGGCGCCATGTCCATTTCCCACTGCAGCTGTTCTTCGGGATGATGGGCGTCGCCCGCTCGGAGGCGACCACGCTGAACGACCCGTCCGCGCACTCCGTCCCTCCCACCCCTCGGTGGCGGCAACATCGACATCCGCCACCTCGGCCTGGGCAGCACCTTCTACCTGCCCGTGGCGGCCGAGGGCGCCCTGTTCTACGTCGGCGACCCGCACCACGCGATGGGCTCGGGCGAGGTGGCACTCACTGCGATGGAGGGTTCCCTGCGCGGCACCTTCCGCCTGTCGGTCTGCAAGAAGGGGTCTGGGGATGCCCCGTCGGTCGCCTTCCACCACCCCTTCGGCGAGACCCGCGACGCGTGGATCCCGATCGGCCTCAGTGACCCTGACGGCCTGGTCGGCGGCGACGACACCGACCTGAACGTGGGGCGATGCGCAGGGCGGTCATCAATGCGCTCGACCACCTGCAGGTCGACGTGGGCATCCCCCGCGCTGTCGCCTACGCCTACCTGTCGGCGGCCAGCGACTTCTACGTCAGCCAGTTCGTCGACAAGACCACCGGCGTGCACGGCCTGATCCGCAAGTCCGACTTCTGCTGAGACCGGGGCCCGACCGCCGTGACAGGGCTCATGGCGGCCGGTGGCACCGTCGCGCTCCGACGGGGTGCTGGCCTGCATGCCAGGGCTGGCACTCCAGCGTGCCTCCCGGGTTGGACGGTCAAGGCCGCGAAGCCGGTTCCGCAGGGCCCGGGAGGTGCCACCCGTCGCGTTCGACCTCCTTCTCCACCCCGCCAGGCACCTGCGCGTCGTCCACGCCCAGCACGGTGTGCTGGGCGTGACGGCCATGGTCGAGACCTCCCCGTCCTGACAGGAGGTGCGCTGCGCGTGCACCTCCACGTCGCGATGCCGGCCGGTTGCGCCCGGCCCCTGGGCGTGGGGCCCGGGGTCGGTCTTCTGCTACGACCGGGGCAGGCCGGCCGACCACAGCGCCGCGGCGATCAGGGCGGGCTGGCCGAACAACCGCGCGAGTCGCTTGCCATCGGTGTCGAGGCCAAAACCGTCTCGCCGCGCCGCATACTGGTCGATGTTGCCGGGGAAGACCGCGGCATAGAACCCAGCCAGGGCACCACCGGTCAGCATGCGATGACGCGGCAGCGCCAGCATCGCGCTGCCGGCCAAGACTTCGGCGACGCCGGAGCCGATGACCACGGCATCCTTGTCACCGGGGAACCAGTCGGGCACCTGTGCCTGGAACTCCTGGCGCTTGAAGCTCAGGTGGGAGACGCCGGCGTAGACCATGAACGCTCCGAGCGCGATTCGTGCGAGTTCTTGGGAGCGGTGTGTGGTGGGCATGGAAATGATCCTCCTGGATGGTGGTTGTCACTCGAGTTGGGTGGACAGGTCGTCCAGGAATGCCTTCACCTGGACGAGCTTTTCTGGTGGGCCCGGGTAGAGCGCGAGCATCTGTGCGGGAACTCCGGTTGCCCTGCACCGCAGCGAACTCCCCTCCTGGGTCAGGCTGATCAGGCGGCGCCGTTCGTCGTTGCCACTCCACGACCGGGTGACGAGACCAGCCTGCTCCAGCCGTCGCAGCAGGGGGGTCAGGGTGCCGCTGTCGAGGTGCAGCCGAGCTCCGATGTCATTGACACCGACGGGCTTGTCAGCGTGCCACAGGACGAGCATGACGAGGTATTGGGGATAGGTGAGGCCGATGTCCTCGAGCAGTGGCCGGTAGGCGCGCGTCACCGCCCTGCTGGCCCTGTACAGGGAGAAGCAGAGCTGCTGGTCGAGGTCGGGGATCTGGTCACTCACACCCCAAGCCTACCTCAGACACAATCTGATTGTGTGCAATCCACTTGTGCGCTATGTTGTCTCTGCAATCGCGAGGCAGGAGAGGCCTCGCACACACGCCACCCAGGAGGCACCATGATCGAGATCGAGCCCGTCTACACCACCGAGGCCATCGCCACCGGCGCAGGCCGCAACGGCCACGTCCAGACCGCCGACGGCCGGCTCTCGTTCGACCTGGCCATCCCGCAGGAGATGGGCGGCAGCGGTGAGGGCGCCAACCCCGAACAGTTGTTCGCCGCCGGTTACGCCGCCTGCTTCCACTCCGCCCTGCAGATGGTGGCCCGCCACGCGCACAAGGATCTCGGCGATTCGTCGGTGGGTGCCCAGGTGAGCATCGGCAAGGCCGGTGAGGGTTTCGGCCTGGCAGTCACCCTTGAGGTCGTCATCCCCGACCTGCCCCACGACGAGGCGCAGCAGCTGGCCAACCAGGCCCACCAGGTGTGCCCCTACTCGAACGCCACCCGCGGCAACATCCGCGTCGACGTCGTCGTCGTCGACGACTGACCCTCCCGCCTCGCCGCGACACCAACGCGTTGGGCCCCACCCACCGCGCCACCTGCACCGCCCCAACCATCGCCACAATGGAGGCAACCATGACCACCTACCGCACACAGAACCCCTCGACAGGCAAGGTCGTCCGCAGCTGGGACTCCCTCGACCCACGCGAGGTGGGCACGGCCATCGACACCGCCGAGGAGGCCTTCACCTCCTGGCGGCGCACGAGCGTCGAGGAGCGCGCCGGTGTGCTGGCCCGGACCGCGCACCTGTTCGAGCAGAGGGCGGAGGAGCTCGCCGGAATCGCGGCCTCCGAGATGGGAAAGCCCGTCTCCCAGGGCATCGCCGAGGCGCAGCTGGTCGCCCAGATCTTCGACTACTACGCCCAGCGCGCCGACGAGCTGATGGCCGACGAGGTCCTGCCGGACCAGGGGGCGAACTCCTCCCGCGTGGAGAAGCAGCCCCTGGGCGTCCTGCTGGGCGTGATGCCGTGGAACTTCCCCTACTACCAGCTCGCCCGGTTCATCGCACCCAACCTGCTGCTCGGCAACACGCTGCTGCTGAAGCCGGCCTCGATCTGCGCTGCTTCCGCCCTCGAGATGGAAAAGCTCCTCGACCAGGCCGGTCTGCCGAAGGGAGTCCACCAGACGCTCCTCGTGGACAGCTCCCAGATCGCGGACATCATCGCCGACCCGCGCGTGCGCGGTGTCTCCCTCACCGGGAGTGAGGGCGCGGGGGCCTCGGTCGCCGCCGCAGCCGGCAAGCACCTCAAGAAGGTGGTGCTGGAGCTCGGAGGTTCCGACCCGTTGATCGTCCTCGGTGGTGACATCGACGCGGTGGCGAGCACCGCCGCCCGGGCGCGGTTGAGCAACGCCGGCCAGGCCTGCAACTCGCCCAAGCGGATGATCGTGGTCGACGAGTTCTACGACACCTTCGTCGACAAGCTGTCGGCTGCCTTATCCGCAGCGGTCGTCGGGGACCCCCAGGATGGGGCCACCGACGTGGGCCCCATGTCGAGCACCGATGCCCGCGACGAGCTGATGGAGCTTGTCGACGATGCCGTGGGCCACGGCGCCCACGTCCTCGTCGGCGGCCACCCGCGCGAGGGTGCCGGCGCCTTCATGGAGGCGACCGTACTGACCGACGTGACCCGCGACATGCGGGCCTGGTCGGAGGAGCTGTTCGGACCGGTCGCGGTCGTGTTCCGCGCCGCGGACGTGGACGAGGCCGTTGCCCTGGCCAACGAGACCGACTTCGGCCTGAGCGGCTCGGTGTGGTCCGACGACCTCGAACTCGCCGAGGCCACCGCCCGCCGCCTCGACGTGGGCATGGCCTACGTCAACGAGCACGGCACCAGCCTCGCCGGACTGCCCTTCGGCGGCGTCGGCCGCTCTGGCTTCGGCCGGGAACTGGGCGACTACGGCGTCGACGAGTTCGTCAACAAACGTCTGGTCCGCGTTTCCGACCCCGTGGGTCCTGAGCAGTGAACCCCGCCCCAACCCGGGGCACAGCCACCCCTGACCATGGAACCACTCCACGAGACATCGAAAGGAAGATGCCATGTCCCGCATCCTGATGATCCTCACATCCCACGACCAACTCGGTGACACCGACCGTAGGACCGGTTTTTGGCTCGAGGAGTTCGCCGCTCCCTACTACGTGTTCCGCGATGCCGGACACGACATCACCCTGGCCTCGACGAAGGGCGGGCGACCGCCGGTCGACCCGACCAGCACGCTGCCGCAGATGCAGACCGACTCCACCCGTCGATTCGAGGCCGACGACGCGGCCAAGGCTGCCCTGACGACCAGCACCCCTTTGTCGGAGGTTGACGTGAGCCAGTTCGACGCGGTCTTCTACCCGGGAGGCCACGGCCCGCTGCGGGACCTCGTGGAGGATCCCACCTCGCAGCAGATCATCCTCGACAGCGGCGCCGCCGGCAGGCCGCTGGGCCTGGTCTGCCACGCCCCCGGCGTGCTGCATGCCATCAAGAAGCAGGACGGGACGTCGTTCATCACCGACCGTTCGGTGACTGGCTTCACCATTGCGCGGAGGAGGCCGCCGGGCTGACCGACATCGTCCCGTTCCTGGTCGAGGACTCCCTCAAGGAAGCGGGCGCCCGCTACAGCAAGGGCCCCGACGGTGACAGCTACGTCGTCACGGACGGCACGCTGGTCACCGGGCAGAATCCGGCCTCGTCGGCTGATGCCGCCCGCCGCCTCCTCGACCTGCTGACCCACTGACCACCACCCACCCACTCACCCACAGGAGTACAGGGATGACCACACACACCCGCGAGATCCACCTCGCCTCCCGCCCCGACGGGAAGCCCACCCTTGACAACTTCCGCACCGTCGAGGTCGACCTGCCCGATCTCGACGACGGTCAGGTCCTCGTCCGCAACACCATCATGTCGGTGGACCCGTACATGCGCGGCCGCATGAACGACGTCGAGTCCTACGTGCCCCCCTTCCAGATCGACCAGCCGCTGGACGGCGGCGCCGTCGGCACGGTGATCGAGTCACGGGTGGAGCAGTTGCCCGTGGGCACCAAGGTGACCCACGGCCTCGGGTGGCGGGAACACGCCATCCTGGCCGGTGATGCGGTGCGACCGTTGACAGCCCGGGGCATGCCGGACAGCGCCTACCTGGGCGTACTGGGCATGCCCGGCCTGACCGCCTACGCGGGTTTGCTGCTGGCCGGCGAGATGCGTGAGGGCGATGCCGTCTTCGTCTCCGGCGCGGCGGGAGCAGTCGGCTCGGCCGTCGGACAGATTGCCAAGCTCAAGGGCGCTTCCCGGGTGATCGGCTCGGCTGGCACCCCCGAGAAGATCGCCCGTCTGGAGGAGCTCGGCTTCGATGCTGCCTTCAACTACCACGACGGCGACGTGACCGAGCAGCTCGCGAAGGCCGCCCCGGAGGGCATCGACGTGTACTTCGACAACGTCGGCGGTGACCACCTGGAGGCCGCGATCGCGAACCTGCGCACCGATGGCCGGGTGGCGATGTGCGGGGCCATCAGCCAGTACAACTCCACCGAGCCGGCCTCCGCCCCGCACAACCTGGCGCTGGCCATCGGCAAGCGGCTCACGCTGCGTGGGTTCGTGATCGCCAAGTACGCCGAGCAGACGAGGGCGGACTTCGAGCGGGACATGGGCCGTTGGATCGCCGACGGCTCCATCCACTGGGACGAGACCGCCCGTGACGGTCTCGACGCCGCCCCACAGGCCTTCATCGATCTGCTGGACGGTGCCAACACCGGCAAGATGATCGTGAACCTCTGAGCAGGTCATCGGCTGCCTTCGTCCGCGGTGACATCACCACGGACAGTTGACCGGGGGGACCTCCGAATGGGCTGGGCGTTGGCATGCCCATGATCCTGCGGAGGTCCCCCCGGTGCGCCCCGAGGCCTGGTGGCCGCCAGGCAGGGGGTCGTCTCGAATGGCCGCTGTCCCCCGGTGGACTGGACGCATTGCTCCACAACCTCTCGCAACGCCTGGTGCAAGCCCCTGCGCTTCCTGCCATCCCGGCCGAGGCGGAGACCACGGCGAGTTCGACCCCACCTGCACGGCGCCACAACGGCCGCGACGTCATCCTCATCAGCGCGGTCACCCTACAGCGAACTGTTCGCCTGGACCTCCGGTGCTGGTCGGTTGGTGAGGGGGGCTGGCTCCGCGACGTCCTTCACGTCGACGCCTGAACGGCCGAGCTCCCGCATGCGGCGCACCAGCCTCAGCGTGGTGACGGCGGCCTGCTGGTAGCCGACGCCCCTCGGCGGCCGCACGTTGCTGATGCAGTTGCGCTCCGCGTCGTGGCGTCCGGGGCGTGGCTGGTGGGTGATGTAGATGCCCAGACTGTTGACGGCGCTGAGGCCCGGACGCTCGCCGATGACGACGAGCATCGTCTCGACGCCCAACTGCTCGCCAACCTGGTCGCCGAGCGCCACGCGCGCCTGCGTGGCCAACACCGGCGTGGCCACGCTCGACTCCTCGCCCAGAACATCGACCAGCCGTCGTACCAGCGCGACGCCATGGGTGGCGACAGCCTGCGGCGACAGCCCGTCAGCGAGCAGGATGCCGATGCGAGCCGGTTGGGCGTCGAGGTGGACGTCGGGATGGAGCTGGCGGCCGAGGTCGGGGCGGCGCAGGTAGGTGGCACGGTCGGCGGCACGACTGGTGACCACCGGGACCTCGCCCAAACCGGCCTCGCGCAGCGCGTCGACCAGCGCGGCGGTGTCGAGGTCCACGTGGACGGCGTCGCGGGCGGCGGCGTGTGCGGCACGCAACTCACCGACAGCCCGGGTGGGCAGCGAGTCACCGGCACGCCCCAGGCCGACGCGGGCCTGTGTGAGCTGACGCAGCTGCTCCCAGGAGCCGGTCGCGGTGGTGGACCGGGGGCCGTGCCTACCGCCGGATCGGCCGCGCCATCCTCTTCGCCTTCGAGGAGACCGTCACCGCCGCGGAGCTTCCGTCCGGCCGCGTCCTCCTCCCGGAGCAGCTGCTGGAGTCCCTGACCGCGCTCGGCCTGCCCCTCGCCGACGCCCTCGTGTGGCGACAGCAGTTCCTCACCGACGTCTTCGGATTCACCCTCTTCATCGACCATGCCCACGGTCACGCGACCGATGAGAAGCGCCGGGCGATCCTCCACCCGGTGCAGGAGGACTGGCTCGAGGCGCACCCCGGCGCCCGCGCGCCGCTCTCGCGCCGGGCGCTCGCGCTCCCGCCGTCGTCCGCCGACGAGCTGTTCGAGCGCATGATCGACCGGGCGATCCGCTCCATCGACGACGCCCTGGCCGCGTGAACGCCGAACGGATCCCGAGCGGGCCCTGAGCGCGCTTCCTGCCGCATCGCTCAGGGCACGAGCCCGCCCAGCAGCAGGCCTCCGGCCGACGCCACGAGGCTGACCCCGAGCATGCCGCCGCCGTGGAGCAGCGCGGCGGCGCAGCGCCGTTCCCGCAGCAGCCGTGCGCCCTCGACCGCAGCCGTGCTGAACGTCGAATAGCCGCCGAGGAACCCGACGCCGAGGACCGTGCGCACGTCCTCCGCGCCCGCGTGGGCCAGTACGTATCCGGTCAGCAGGCCCAGCAGGAGACAGGCGCTCACGTTGATGACCACGGTGCCCATAGGCACCGAGGCGCGGTTGTGGCGGGCGATGGCAGTGTCGAGCAGGAAGCGGGCGGCGCCCCCGAATCCGCCGGCGACGGCGGTCGCCATCAGCAGCAGCATCACCGCACCTGCTCTCTCGAGGCCGACCGCCGGTCCATGAGCGCCGTCGCCGCGGCCAGGCCGATCGCGGCGGCCGCGACCCCGGCGACGAGGCTGATCACGGCATACAGCACGGCGAGGAGCAGATCCCCCGAGCGTGCGAGCTGGTCGATCTCCAGCGCGTACGTGCTGTAGGTGGTGAACCCGCCGATCACACCCGTGCCGCCGGCCAGTCGCACGACACGGCGCCGACCGGTGTCCTGGCCGAGGCGCCCGAGCGTCTCCAGCAGTGCGCCGAGCACGAGGCTCCCGACCAGGTTGATCACGAACGTCGGCCACGGCCACGTCGCGGCCGCACCGGCGAAACCCTGTTCGATGCTCGCCCGCAGCAGCGTGCCGACCATGGAGCCGAGGCCCACCAGGGCGGCGAAGCCGAGCAGGCGGTCCGGGGGGCGCCGGCGGAGGGGGCGGCCCCCCGCATCCGGGCCGGTGTCGGTGTTCATGCGTGCTCCCGCCGGTCCCATGCGCTCGCCGTCTCCTTCCAGTCGACGACGCTCAAGGGCACCGTGATCACCGGTCGATGCTGGTGCTGGGACAGGTGCACCGCGACCGAGCCCTCGAACAGCTGCCGCAGGCCCATGTCACGGCGGGGCGTCCTGGTGCCCACCACGATCGCCGCGGCGTCCACTGCCCGGGCGAGGTGGGTCAGCGCACGATCGGGGCGCCCGGCGAGATACCGGAACTCCCACGGCGCCTGCGTCGTCGACAGCACGTGGGTCAGGTGGTCGACGATCTGCTGGGCGACCAGCTCCCACCGGTCGTCGAGACCGTCGGGGTCGATCGGCTCGTGGACGACCGAGCCGTCCGGGCGTTCCTCGCGAACCGTCCGCGACGGGTCGGAGTAGGCGAAGTACATCGCTCTCGCCCCGGTGGCCTGGGCGATCGAGGCGGCGGTGAGGGTGACCAGGTCGGGCAGCTCCGGGACCACGCCGACCACGATGGGATGCCCGGCGAACGGCGTGATTCTGTCGACTGCAGGCTGGGGTGGCATATGGGCCATCGCGAGTCCCCTCCGGGCAGAGTTCACCTGCCCCGTCATCATGCACGGTGCAGGAACCATCAGCCGGTCGGCGGTTCGGGGCATGCCCAGGCGGGATCCATCGCCGCATCGATCCTACCGCTGTGAGCGGGGGGCCCGGCGTTCGAGGTCCCAGATCCACAGCTGCTGAAGCCGATGCGTCAGCGTTGTGCACCGGAGCTCGACGTCGGGGCAGGGTGCTCTCGGCAGCCTCAGCGGTCGCCGGGGGCCGCCTCGTCGAGCACCTCCAGCACCGCGTCCCCGTACTCGGCCAGCTTCTTGGCCCCCACCCCGCTCACCTGTCCGAGCGCCCCGATCGTGCGGGGGCGGGACTCGACGATCCCCACGAGCGTGGCGTCGGAGAACACCATGTAGGGGGCGATCTTCCTGTCCTGCGCGACGCTCGTGCGCCAGGCCCGCAGGGCCTCGAAGACCTCCCGCTGAGCGGGCTCGAGGGCGTCCGCCGGGCGCGACCGGGACCCGGTCCCCGTCGAGCGCGAGGCCTTGCCGCCGGCGGGCGCACGATCGACCGCGAGCTCGACCGTCACCTCGCCGCGCAGCACGGGGCCCGCGTGCGCGCCGGCCACGAGCACTCCGTAGTCGCCCACCGCCTCGACGATCCCGCGCGCCAGCAGCTGGCGCAGCGCGGTGCGCCACTGCCGCTCGGAGAGGTCCTGCCCGATGCCCCACACGCTCAGCTCGGCGTGGCGGGACTGCCGCGAGCGGTCGTTCGCCCGGCCCAGCAGCACGTCGATCACCTGCCCGGAGCCGAAACGCTGATCGCGCTCACGGTCGAGCCGGATGATCGCCGAGAGGAGCTTCTGCGCGGCGACGGTCGCATCCCAGGTCTCCGGCGGGTTCAGGCACGTGTCGCAGTTGCCGCACGGCTCCGACTCCTGGCCGAAGTACCGCAGCAGCTGCACGCGTCGGCACGTCACGGTCTCGCACAGCGCGAGCATCGCGTCCAGGTGGGCCCGGGCGTTGCGCTTGAACTGGTCGCTGCCCTCGCCGGCGTCGATGAAACGGCGCTGGCTCACGACGTCTCCCAGCCCGTAGGCCATCCAGGCGGTCGACGGCAGGCCGTCGCGGCCGGCACGGCCGGTCTCCTGGTAGTAGCCCTCGATCGACTTGGGCAGGTCCAGGTGCGCGACGAAGCGGACGTCGGGCTTGTCGATCCCCATGCCGAAGGCGATGGTCGCGACCATGACCAGGCCGTCCTCGCGCAGGAAGCGCTCCTGATGAGCGTGACGGACCTGCGCGTCGAGACCCGCGTGGTAGGGGAGGGCTGGCACGTCGTGCTCGACGAGCCACGCGGCGGTCTGCTCGACGCCGCGGCGCGAGAGGCAGTAGACGATGCCGCACTCGCCGTCGTGCTCGGTGTGGATGAGCCGCAGCAGCTGGTCGCGGGCCCTGTCCTTGGGGCCGATCCGGTACTGGATGTTGGGGCGGTCGAAGCTCGACACGAAGTGCCGGGCGTCGTCGAGGCGCAGGCGCTCGGTGATCTCCCGGTGCGTCTCGCCGGTGGCGGTCGCCGTGAGCGCGATGCGCGGGACCTGCCCGAACACGTCCGCGAGGACCGACAGCCCCAGGTAGTCGGGGCGGAAGTCGTGCCCCCACTGGGCGACGCAGTGCGCCTCGTCGATCGCGAACAGGGCGAGCTGGGCGCGCTGCAGGAGGTCGAGGGTCCGGGGCAGCACCAGACGCTCGGGCGCCATGTACAGCAGGTCGAGCTCGCCGGCCAGGAGCTGCTGCTCGACGGCCTGCGCCTCGTGCGGCTCGAGCGTGGAGTTGAGATAGGCGGCGCGGATCCCGAGCTGGTCGAGGGCGGAGACTTGATCGGCCATGAGCGCGATGAGAGGCGAGATGACGATGCCGGTCCCCGGCCGCAGCAGCGCGGGGATCTGGTAGCACAGCGACTTGCCGCCGCCCGTCGGCATGAGCACCACGGCATCCCCGCCCGAGGCGACGTGGTCGATGATCTCGGCCTGCTCGCCGCGGAACGCGTCGTAGCCGAAGACGGTCGACAGCACGTCCAGAGCGCGCGAGGGCGAAGCGCTCGCCGCCGGGGCCAGGGGATCGACGGGATCCGGTGCGTTGGTGATCGCCGAGGTGGGGAGGGGGCCGTCGTCCATGGGTATCAGGGTAGGGGCTCTCGCGGGAACGCCCCGCGGTCGTCGGCGGAGGTCTGCCACCCCTCGGGTACTGGTACCATCGCTTGGTACCAGTACAGACGAGGGAGCGCCATGTCCATCAGTGCGAGTGAAGCGCGCAAGACCCTGTTCCCGCTCATCGAGCGCGTCAACGACGATCGGGATGCCGTGGAGATCGTCTCCCGCAAGGGCAACGCGGTCCTGATGTCGGCCGACGAGTACGCGGCGTGGCAGGAGACCGCCTATCTGTTCCGATCGCCGCGGAACGCCCGGAGGCTGCTCGACGCGTACGAGCGCGCTCGCGACGGCCGGACCGAGGTCCACGAGCTCGATCGGGAGGACTGAGTGCGTCTGGTGTGGGACCGCTCCGCGTGGGAGGACTACACCTCCTGGCAGACGTCCGACCGCAAGATCCTCAAGCGGATCAACACTCTCCTCGACGCGTGTCTGCGTGAGCCGACGACGGGCCTCGGCAAGCCCGAACCTCTCAAGTACGGGGCCCAGGGAGCCTGGTCGCGGCGCATCACCGAGGAGCACCACCTCGTGTATCTCGTGGACGGCGACGATCTGGTGATCCTCCAGGCTCGATACCACTACTGAGGACGCGGCAGGGCGGTGCCGCCCCGCCGATGACCTCCTGATCCGAACCTCCACCGCGCCCTTGAGCGATCAGAGCTCGGTGACGACGCCGTCGTACGCGGCGCAGAAACCCACCTCCGCCGCCGCGCGCTCGAGGTCCACGTGCGTGGCCTGCGCGTTGTGCGAGAAGTGGTTGGCCATGCAGAACGTGCCCTCGTGCACGAGCCCGGGGTCGCGGAGCCGATCCCGTGTCTGCACGTTCTCGGCGAGGTTCATGTGCACGCCGCTGTGGATGTCCCGCGCACCGGACGTGCAGTCCATCGAGACGTAGTCGTAGACGAGGCCGGCGTCCTCGATCTGCTTCCATGCCGTCTCGGAGATCGGTCCCGTCTCGTGCATGTACAGCAGTGCCTTGTCGCCGTCCGTGATGCCGTAGAAGACGCAGTCGCCGTCGTGGTGGCCATGGGCCGCCTCGACGACGAACACCCGGTACTTCCCGTCGAGCACCTCGAAGGAGTCGCCGCCGGTGACGACCTCGTAGCGCAGGCGCGACGGGTCGCGCATCTGCTCGAGCCCGAACGCCCGCTGGTAGAACTCCTGGACGGTCTGGGTGCCGTACACCGTCATCAGCTGATCGAAGTCGTTGCCGTAGGCGCCCATGCGATAGGCGAGGTCCTCGCCGTAGAAGTGGTCGGAGTGCCAGTGGGTGACCAGCAGCACCGAGAGATCGGCCAGCGGCACATCGTGCTGGACGTAGTGCAGGTAGCTGTCGCCACCGAAGTCGATCAGCAGGTCGTCGTCGACGAGCGCCTGCGCCTGGGTCCGCTTCTCCTTGCCTCCCACCTGCTTGGCGTTCTCGCAGATCCTGCACTTGCAGAAGATCGCGGGGATCCGCTCGGCGGCGGCCGTCCCCATCTGCTTGATCCTCATCGTCGGGTCCTCTCGGTCTCGTGCGGGCCCCTCACGCGGACGACCGCTCGCGCAGCTCCAGGTCGCGGAGGATGAGCGGCTCGGCGGCCCGGCCGGCGATCGCGTCGAGCAGCATCGAGGTGCCCAGCGAACCCAGCCGGGAGACGGGGTTGACCACGGTCGTGAGCGCGTTGATCGGCTCCGCGGAGATCGCGATGTCGTCGAAGCCCACGATGGCGATGTCCTCGGGGACGCGCCTGCCCGCCGCCGTGAAGCGCCGCAGCGCCCCGATGGCCATGAGGTCGTTGGCCGCGAACACGGCGTCGACCTCCACGCCGTCGCCCAGCATGCGGTCCGCGGCGCTCTCCCCGCTCGTCGCGGAGAAGTCCCCGTGCTCGATGCGGACCGGTCGCAGCCCGGCCTCGTCGAGCGCCGCGAGGAAGCCGTGCAGACGGTCGACGGCGGCGCCCATGTCCTGCGGTCCGGTGACCGTCGCGATGCGCGTGCGGCCGCGGGCGAGGAGCCGCTCGGCGGCGATCCTGCCGCCCTGGACGTTGTCGACGTCGACGAACAGGGAGTCCGTCCCCGTCGGCGGCCGCCCGATGTAGACGACGGGCACGGTAGCGTGAGGGAGCACCTGGAGGGACGGTCCGCCCTCGTGGTGCGACATGACGAGCAGGCCGTCGGCGTGGCCCCCGCGGATGAACCGCTCGAGGCGGTCGCCCTGGGTGTCCGAGCCGCTCAGGACGAGGATGAGCTGCTTGCCGGCACCGGCCAGGCGCTCGCCGATGGCGGCGACGGCCGTCCCGAAGAAGGGATCGGTAAAGACGCGGGTGTCCGGCTCGGGCACGATCAGTGCGACCGCCCCCGTGCTGCGGGTGACCAGGGACCGGGCGGCGCTGTTGGGCACGTAGCCGAGAGCGTCGATGGCCTGCCGGACGGCCGTCGCGCGGTCGGGCAGGACGTTCGCGTCGCCCCGGACGACGCGCGACGCCGTGGCACGGGAGACCCCGGCGACGCGCGCGACGTCCTCGAGGGTGGGGGCCCGGTTCACCCCTTGACCGCTCCCTGCATGATGCCGTTGACCAGCTGGCGCCCGGCGACGATGAACAGGAGCAGCAGCGGGATCACGGAGACGATGACACCGGCCATGATCAAGGAATAGTCCTTGAAGTACGACGCCTGCAACTGCTGGAGCGCGACGGGCAGCGTCGGGTTGTCGGCGCCGAGGATGATGAACGGCCAGAAGAAGTTCGTCCACGAGCCCACGAACGTGAACAGGAACAGCATCGCCGCGGCCCCGCGCGCGGCCGGCAGGGCCACGTGGAAGAACGACTGGAGCATCGAGCAGCCGTCGACGCGAGCCGCCTCGATCAGCTCGAACGGGAGCGCGTCCTCGAGGTACTGGCTCATCCAGAACACCCCGAAGGCGGTGACGAGCCCGGGCACGATCACGGCCTTGAGATCGCCCACCCAGTCGAGCTTGGCCATGACGATGAACAGCGGGATCACGCCCAGCTGAGCCGGCACCGCCATCGTGGCGATCACGAACGCCAGCAGACCCCGTCGGCCCTTGAACCGCAGCTTGGAGAAGGCATACCCCGCGAGCGTCGAGAAGAACACGACCGACGCCGAGGTGATGACGGCGACGATGACCGAGTTGCCCAGGGCGCTCCAGAAGTCGATGTCCGAGGTGATGACCGCGCCGATGTTGTGGATCAGGTTGCCGTGGGGCAGGAGCGACGGGATCGGGTGGCGGGCGATGGTCCCCGCATCGGAGGACGCGAGCAGGAACGCGAAGTACAGCGGATAGGCCGAGATCACGAGGAAGACCCCGAGGATCAGGTAGTTGAACCAGCGCGGTCGCGCGGAGACGCCGCCCCCGCCCTTGAGGCGGCGGCCCTCGCGGTCGCGGCGGCGTCGGGCGGACCGGGCCGCGCCCTTGCCGGCGAACTGTTCGATCGAGGCGACGGATTCCATGGGTGCTCCTTACCGCGGGGCCTTCGCGCTGCCGCTCGAGGCGATCCTGCGCGTGATGAGGAAGTTGACGACGCCGACGACGACGATGATGAGGAACAGCAGCCAGGCCACGGCGGAGGCCTTCCCGAAGGAGATCTGCGGACCCCAGCCGAGCTCGTAGAGGTACATCGTCATGGTCATCCACTGCCGGTCCCCGCCGCCGGCGCCGGCGGTGTCGAACATGCGGGGCTCGTCGAAGATCTGCAGGCCGCCGATGGTGGAGGTGATGACCACGAAGATGACCGTGGGACGCAGCATCGGCACGGTCACGTACCAGAAGCGCCGCATCCGGCTCGCGCCGTCGATGATCGCCGCCTCGTAGATCTCGCGCGGGATCGCCTGCATGGCCGCGAGGAAGATGAGGGCGTTGTAGCCGGTCCAGCGGAAGTTCACCATGGTCGCGATCGCGATGTGCGAGGGCAGGACCTCGCTGTGCCAGCCGATCGCGGGCAGCCCGATGTCGGTCAGCACCGTGTTGAGCACCCCGGACTTGTCAGCGAAGATCTTGGCGAAGATGAGCGAGACCGCGACGGGGGCGACGACGTAGGGCAGCAGCACGCCCATGCGCCAGAGCGTCTTGGCGCGCAGGTTGGCGTCCAGGACGTAGGCGATCAGGACCGCGACGATCACCTGCGGGACCGAGGACAGCAGGAAGATCGAGAAGGTGTTGCGCAGGGCCTTGTAGAAGTTCGGCGAGGACAGCACGTCCTGGAAGTTCTGCAGGCCGACGAAGGGCCCCTGGCCCATGATGAGGTCCCAGTCGTGCAACGACACCCAGGCGGTGTAGAGGATCGGGAACAGTCCCGTGACCAGGAACAGGATGAAGAAGGGGCTGATGAAGGCGTAGGGCGAGTAGCGGACGTCGAGGCGCGAGAGCCGCTGGCGCCAGCGGGGGCGCTCGCGATGCGAGGTGCTCGTGGTCATGGGGTCCTCCCGGACACGGGGCGGGCGGAGCGACGTGTGCGCCGCTCCGCCCGCCCGCGTCAGTGGTGTGTCAGCTGAGATCGAGCTCGTCGTACGCGGTCAGCGCCTGGTCCCACGAGGCGGCGGCGTCCTTGCCGTCCACGTCGAACCGGGTGATGGCGTCGGCCACCACGGTGTTGATGACGTAGAACTTCGGTCCCACGAAGGGCTGGAACTCGACGGCCTTGGCGCGGTCGCTGAAGATCTGCCCGACGGGGGCGTTGTTGAAGAACTCGTTGGTCTGCGAGGTGATCTCGTCGGACTCGAGAGCCTTCTTCTGGCTCGGGAAGGTGCCCTTGGCCTTGAACGCCACGATCTGCTGCTCAGGAGCGGTGAGCCACTCGCCGAGCTTCTTGGCCGCCTCGACGTTCTTGCCCTGCGAGGGGACCGTCAGGTACGAACCGCCCCAGTTGCCTCCGCCGCCGGGGAACACGTTGGCGACGTCCCAGCCGGTCACGCCCTCGGCGTTGCCCTCGATGGGGCCCGTCATCCACGGCGGGCACAGCATGGTCGCGAACCCGTCGTTCTGGAATCCCGCGACCCAGTCCTCGGACCACTGGCCGAGGCCCGCGGACAGGTCCTTGTGCTCGGCGAGCTTGTCGTAGATCCCCTTGACGTCGGTGTTGTCCTTGAGGGCGATCGGGGTCGAGGCGTCCTTCTCGTAGGGGTTCTTGAGCTGCTGCACCATGCCGTTGTAGGTGCCGCCGGCCGAGTCGTACCAGGGGATCCCGGCCTTGGCGACGAACTCCTTGCCGATCTCGAAGTAGGTGTCCCAGTCACCGGTCAGGAGGGTGGCGACCTCCTCGCGGTCGGTCGGCAGGCCGGCCTTGGCGAACAGGTCGGAGCGGTAGGCGATGCCCTCCGGGCCGATGTCGGTGCCGTAGCCGAGCAGCTTGCCGTCGACCGTCGCGGCCTCGGTCTTCCAGTCGACCCAACGGTCCTTGACCGCATCGCTGCTCAGATCCTCGAACTTGGCGGCGTACTGGCTCAGCTCGGCCCACCATCCGACCTCGACGGCCTCGATGTCGGCGAGACCCTTGCCGGCGGCGAGACCGGTCATGAGGTTCTTGCGGGCGTCGTCGCTCGTCGCGGCCTTCTTGGCCTTGATGACGACGTCGGGGTTGTCCTTCATGTACTGCGTGAAGAGGTCCTCGTAGCCGAACTCGTTGAAGGTGGCGACGGTGAGCTCGATCTTCCCGTCCGCGTTCTTGGACTCGCCGCCGTCGTCGCCGCCGCCGCATGCGGCGAGGGCGGTGGTGGCCGCGGTGGCTGCTGCGCCCGCGAGGACGGCGCGCCGGGTGGGCTTCATGGGGAACTCCTTTGTCCGACAAGCATCTATGCTGTGAGAGCGCTCTCACGAGCGTGACTGGGAGCATACCCCACCCGCGGTGCGTACGCTCCGAGGGAGTCGGACCGCCCCGCCCGGACCCGGGTGAGGAGCCGATGCCCGCCCGCCGCCCTTCGCGAAATGAGGCACCTCGACGATGACCACCACCCCGCGCGACACCCCGGACTCCCAGCTGCTGTCGCAGGCCTCGACCACCGCCTCGGGCGATGATCGGCGGGTCGATCCCGAGCTCGTGCGGCGCGCCCGGTCGGCGGCCGCCCAGGGCGCCGTGCTGCTCAGGAACGGCGGCTCCCTCCCGCTCCCCGCGGCTACGCGCGTGGCCCTGTTCGGACGGGTGCAGAAGGACTGGATCGCGGTGGGCTACGGCTCGGGCGGTGACGTCAACGCGCCGTACTCGACCGAGCTGCTGACCTCGCTGCGCGAGGCCGAGGGCGTCGAGGTCGACGAGGAGCTCGCGGGGGTCTACGAGTCCTGGTGCGCCGAGCACCCCACCGGGGCCGGCGCCGAGTGGGGGAGCTGGCCCTTCTCCTTCCCGGAGATGCCCCTCGACGACGCGACCGTCCGGGCCGCGGCCGAGCGGACCGACGTGGCCGTCGTGACCCTCGGACGTGCCGCCGGCGAGGACCGCGAGAACCTCCTCGAGCCGGGCTCCTACTACCTCACCGACGAGGAGAGGGTGCTGCTCGCGCAGGTCACCAGGGCTTTCGAGCGGACCGTCGTGATCGTCGACACCGGCAACGTCATCGACCTCTCCTGGGCCGAGGAGTACGCGATCGACGCGCTCCTCATCGCCTGGCTCGGCGGCATGGAGGGCGCCCGCGCGATCGCCGACGTGCTCACCGGCGCCGTCGAGCCGGGCGGACGCCTGCCCGACACCATCGCCCGCCGGTACTCGGACTACCCGTCGGCCGCGCACTTCGGCGACCCCGTCGCCAACGACTACGCCGAGGACGTGTTCGTCGGCTACCGCTATTTCGAGACCTTCGCCCCGGAGGCGGTCCTGTACCCCTTCGGCTTCGGCCGGGGCTACACGACCTTCGACATCGCCCCCGGCGACGTGACCGTCCAGGACGACACCATGCGGTGCACGGCGCGCGTGACCAACACCGGGGACCGGCCGGGCACCGAGGTCGTCCAGGCCTACGTCACCAAGCCCGACGGCGCGCTCGCCGCCCCCGCCCGGGAGCTGGTCAGCTTCGCGCGCACGGCGTCGATCGCGCCGGGAGCATCCCAGGACGTGACCCTCGAGGTGCCTCTGGCCTCCCTCGCCTCCTACGACGAGACCGGGGCCACCGGGCACCGCAGCGCCTGGGTGCTCGCCGCGGGCGAACACGTCCTGCACGTGGGCGCGGACGTGCGCCGAGCCCGGCGGGCCGGCTCGCACACGGTCAAGAACACGCGCGTGGTCGAGCAGCTCGAGGAGGCCGCCGCCCCGCGGCACGCCTTCGACCGGATGACCCTGCGCCGCGGCGACGACGGCTCCGCCGAGATCGCCTGGGAGCCCACCCCCCAGGCCACGGTGGCTCTGCGCGAGCGGATCCTCGATCGCCTGCCCTCGGCGGTCCCCGGCAGCGTCGAGGCCGAGCCCGCGGACGGCGCCGCTCGGACGGACGTGTCGTTCGCGGACGTCGCGGCGGGCGAGGCGACCCTGGACAGCTTCATCGCCCAGCTCAGCCCGAGCGAGCTCGCCTCCCTGAGCTACGGCGACATCACGATGGACTCACCCCTCGGCGCGCCCGGCAACGCGGGCGCGCTCGGCGGGGTCACCGAGGCGCTGCGCTCGCGCGGCGTGCCCCCCGCGATCACGACCGACGGCCCGTCGGGCATCCGCATCGCCGCGTACGCCTCCCTGCTGCCGTGCGGCACCGCGCTCGCCTCGACCTGGGACCCCCGGGCGATCGAGGAGATGGCGGACCTGCACGCCCAGGAGATGCGGCGCAAGGGGTCGGACATCCTGCTGAGCCCCGGCATGAACATCCATCGCGACCCGCTGTGCGGACGCAACTTCGAGTACTTCTCGGAGGACCCTCTGCTCACCGGCCGCTCGGCGGCGGCCGTCGTGCGGGGCCTGCAGGGCCAGGGGGTCTCGGCCTGCCCCAAGCACTTCGCCTGCAACAACCAGGAGACCGAGCGCACCCGCGCCGACTCCCGCGTCTCCGAGCGGGCGCTGCGCGAGATCTACCTGAAGGGCTTCGAGATCTGCGTGCGCGAGGCGTCGCCGCTGAACATCATGACCGCGTACAACAAGATCAACGGGGTCTGGGCGCACTACCACTACGACCTCGTGACCACGATCCTGCGCGGCCAGTGGGGCTACCAGGGCAACGTGATGACCGACTGGTGGATGCGCATGGCCCCCGACCCGGACTTCCCGGACGTGCGCGACAGCGCCTACCGGGTGCGGGCGGGAGTGGACGTGCTCATGCCCGGCTCGATCGAGCACGGCGGGGAGACCCGCGAGGACTCCGTCGTCGCGTCGTACGAGCGGCCGGAGGGGATCACCCTCGGCGAGATGCAGCGCACCGCCCGGCACGTGCTGACCTACCTGCTGCACGCGGGCCTCGCCGACCGCACTCGTCGCTGACCCTGCCGCGCGGCCGGACCACGACCCCGGGTCGGCCCTGCCACGGCGGTGGCAGGGCCGACCTCAGCCGGGGTACTCGTCCTCGGGCTCGTCGCCCTGGCGCACGTTCACGTGGCGCACGCCGCTGACGTCTACGAGCTGCGGGACCAGGTCGCGCAGCGGCTGACGGCCGTGGAAGCGCACGGACACGATCACCTGCGGGCCGTTCTCCCCCTCGATCCGCCGGCTCGAGTCGACCGACGACGAGAAGCCCATCGCCGTGGCCACCGCGAGGATGCGGCGCAGCACGCCCTCCCCGTCGACGTAGCCGATGTCGATCACGCGGTGCCGGTCGGGCGTGGGCAGACGCCGCACGAGCGGCGCGATGACGAACAGGGTGAGCAGATGGGCGATCGTGAGCGAGATCGCGAGCGACAGCATGCCTGCGCCGCAGGCCATGCCGACGGCCGCGGAGACCCACACCGTGGCGGCGGTCGTGAGGCCGCGCACGACGTCGTGCCCCTTGAAGATCACGCCCGCGCCCAGGAAGCCGATGCCCGAGACCACCTGGGCGGCGATGCGCGACGGATCGAGCGTCACGTCGGATCCGAGCACCATCGCGAAGCCGTAGCCGGAGACCAGCGTGAACGCGCACGAGCCGAGACCCACGAGCACGTTCGTCCGGTAGCCCGCGGCCTTCTGGTGCATCTGCCGCTCGATGCCGATGAGCGAGCACAGGACCAGGGTGGCCCCCAGCAGCTCGAACTCGATGCCCGAGGTGCGCGAGAGCAGGCCGACGAGAGGGTCCATCGGGGTCAGTGACCGTCGCCCTCCACGGGCTCATCGGACGTGGACGTCGGGCCCGGATGGGTGGTCGGGGTGTCCTTCGAGGTCTCGGTCTGCTGCTCGGCAGCGTCCTGGACCGTCTCGCCCTCCTGGGGCTCCTCCTCGGACGCGTTCTTCTCGAGGTTCTCGTGCGGATCGCTCATGACGTGCTCCTCTCGCCGTGTGGTGCGCATGACACCAGGACTGTAGGCACGAAGGCGCGGCGCCGTCACGTGCCGGGCGGTAGGGAGGGCGTCGGCCGGACAGGGGCGAGCCCCGCCGCCGAGGTCGGCGACGGGGCTCGCGGACGTGTCCGCGGAGGCTCAGCGCTCCTGGAAGGACAGGCAGCTGGCGGTGTCGTGACCGGCGCCCATGCGGATGGTGGCGGCGGTGCACTCGAGCTTGTCGTTGAACACGCAGTCGGTGCGCTGGCACGCGCCGACCGACGTGACGACCTTGTTCAGACCGCCCTTGACGTCGAGGGGGATGAACGTGGCGCAGCTGGCGTCGTCGTCCACCGTGACGGCGAAGGCGTGGCAGCCGTCGTGGTTGTAGGAGCAGCCGGTGACGGTGCATTCGGAGACGCGGGGCATGTCGACGACGATCATGGTGTCCTCCTGAGGGTTCTGGTGCCGGCCGGGGCGACGGCCGGCTGATATCAGAATAGAAGGAAAAGGGAATTCCGACTAGCAAGGAATGCCTGCCTCTCCGCTTTTGGAAAGACCGCCGTTTTTCATTTCCGCGGACGTTCATCATATCCGACGGGCCCGTGCGCGGTCGGGCGGCGCCTCTAGGCTGGGACGATGCGGGAACTGCTGACATCGGTCGACGGGCCGCTGCTCGTGCGCACCGTGGTCGGCATCGCGGTGCTCGTGACAGCCGTGATGATCGTGCTGCGCGCGAGCGGCGTGCGGGTCGGCGCGCAGCCCGTGATCGCCGTCCTGCGCGCGATCGGCCAGCTGACCCTCGCCTCCGTCATCCTCTCGGGTGCCCTGTCGGTGCCGTGGACCGTGATCGCGGTGCTCGCGCTCATGCTCACGATGGCCTCGGCGACCTCGGCCGGACGTCTGCACACGCTCGACGGCGGCCGCCGCGCGGCGGCCCTCGCGGTGATCACGGGGGCCCTCGTCGCGATCGGAGCGGTGTTCGCCCTGGGGATGATGCCGCTCAGCGCACGGAACGTGCTCGCGGTCGGCGGCATCGTGACCGGCAACGCGATGACGGCGGCGACGTTGGCGGGCCGCCATTTCCGCACCCTGGCCCACCACCGGGCCGGCGAGGTGGAGGCGTGGTGGTCGCTCGGCGCGACGTCCCCGGTCGCGTTCGGCGACGTCGCGCGCGAGGCCGTGCGCGACGCGCTCATCCCCAACATCGACCAGACCCGCTCCTCCGGCGTGGTGACGCTGCCCGGCGCCTTCATCGGCGCCCTGGCCGGCGGCGCGAGCCCGCTCGAGGCGGCGCGCTTCCAGGTGGTCGTGCTCGTCGCGATCCTGACCGCGCAGACCCTCAGCGCGCTCGTCCTGACCCGTCGCCTGGCCCGGACCTCGCGCCTGCCGGTCCCCGAGGAGGCATGAGAGCCCCGCTCACCGGGCTCATGCGAGCGCGGCCCCGACGTCGATCAGCCGCAGGGCGTTCGCGACCGCGCGCTCGAGGTTCGCGGGGCCGTCGGCGAGCGCCCGCTCGAGATCGACGACGCCCGGCACGATCGGCAGCAGCGCGCTGACCCCGCTCCCGAGCAGGGCGTCCGCATCGGGGGCGACGGAGCCGGCGAGCACGAGGCAGGGGACGCCCGCTCGGGCCGCGTGCGCCGCGACGCCACCGGGGACCTTGCCCGAGAGGGACTGCGCGTCGACCCGGCCCTCGCCGGTCAGCACGAGGTCGGCGCCCTCGATCGCCTCGTCGAGGCCCACGGTGCGCGCCACGAGCTCCAGGCCCCGCTCCAGCCGTGCCCCGCACAGCGCGAGCAGGGCCCATCCGAGGCCTCCGGCCGCGCCGGCGCCGGGCTCGTCGGCCCATCGCGCGGGAGACTCCCCTCCCGGGCGTGGGACGGCCGCGTCGACCGTGCGCACGAGGCGGGCGAGGGCCGCGTCCGCCTGCTTCACCTGGGCCGGGTCGGCGCCCTTCTGAGGGCCGAAGACGGCACTGGCGCCGTGCGGGCCGAGCAGCACGTGGGTGACATCGCACGCGGCCCGGATCGACACCTGTCCCAGGCGGGGGTCGAGGCCGGAGAGGTCGACACGCTCGAGCGCCGCGAGGGCCCCGGGGGAGGGGGCGAGCTCGGCGCCGTCGGCGTCCAGGAGCCGCGCCCCGAGAGCCACCAGCAGGCCGGCGCCTCCGTCGTTCGTCGCGCTCCCGCCGAGGCCGACCACGATGCGGCCGCCCGGGCGGACGTGATCCAGCGCAGCGCGCAGCAGCTCCCCGGCGCCTCGCGAGTCGGCACGCAGCACGTCGCGCTCGGCGCGAGCGATCCGGTCCAGACCGACGGCGCTCGCGACCTCGAGCACCGCCACCTCGTCCCCGAGGGCGAGACGCCCGGTCACGGGCCGCCCGAGGGCGTTGTGCACGGTCACCTCGATCACGCGGGCGCCGAGCGCGGCGGCGACCGCGTCGGTGAAGCCCTCCCCGCCGTCGGACAGGGGCAGCTCGACGCACTGGGCATCCGGCTGCACGGCCTGCACGCCGCGCGTCATCGCGGCCGCGGCCTGGGGCGCGGTCATCGACTCCTTGAACGAGTCGGGGGCCAGGACGATGCGCATGTCGGAGCCTTCGGTGCGATGTCGGACGGTCCGCACCCGAGCGGCGACCACCCGGGGCGCCCTGCGCGTGCTGGACCCACCGTACGGCGATGCGTCGGAGGGCCTCGGTAGGCTCCCGGCATGAGCGTCACCCAGAGTGAGCGGTACCGCCAGATCGCCGAGGTCCTCATCCGCCACGGCTGGTCGACGGTGGCCGAGCAGGTCGGGCTGCGCGCACGCGTCCCCTCCTTCGCCGCCCTGCTGCGCCGCGGACACGGCACCGGCGAGGGCGGCCGCGGCCGGCCGGGACGCGAGCGGACCCGCACCCCGGCACCGGTGAGGCTGCGCGAGGCCCTGGAGGAGCTGGGCCCCACCTTCATCAAGCTCGGCCAGATGCTCGCCACGCGCGAGGACATCCTGCCCGTCGCCTACACCCATGAGCTCTCCCGGCTCCAGAGCGGGACCGAGCCGGTGGCCTTCGAGGAGATCCGGACGATCATCGCCGACCAGCTCGGCGACGTGTCCGCGCTCTACGCGGAGTTCGACGAGGCCCCGCTCGGCACTGCCTCGATCGGCCAGACCCATCGCGCGCGCCTCCACGACGGTGCCGAGGTCGTGGTCAAGGTGCGCAAGCCCGGCGTCGCGGAGCTCGTGGACGTCGATCTGCGGATCCTCGAGGAGCTCGCGACCGTCGCCTCGCGCGAGTGGACGCTCGCCCGCGACTACGACATCGTCGCGCTCGCCGACGCGTTCGCCCGGACCCTGCGGGCCGAGCTGGACTTCACCCGCGAGGCGGCGAACGCGGAGCACTTCGCCCGCAACCTGGCCGACGACCCCCTCGTGTCGATCCCGGCCGTCCACCCGGACCTGTGCACGTCCCAGGTGCTCACCGAGCAGTTCGCCGGCGGCATGCGGATCGACGACACGGAGGCCCTCGACCGCGCCGGCGTGGATCGTCCGGCTCTCGCACGGGGGGCGACCCGGACGATCATCCACATGGTGCTCGCCGACGGGTTCTTCCACGCCGATCCCCACCCGGGCAACCTGTTCGTCCGCGAGGACGGGAGGATCTGGCTCATCGACTTCGGCATGGTCGGCGAGCTGGACGACCGGCTGCGCGGCGACATCCTGTGGCTGCTCCTGGCGCTCCAACGGGACAACACCGACGCGGTCATGGATCACCTGCTGCAGATCGCGCCGCCGCGCGGCACCGTCGACCGGCGGGCCCTGCGCACCGATGTCGACCGCCTCCTGGCGACCCTGCGCGGCAAGGATCTGGCCGACATCTCGATGCTCGACTTCTTCTCCCGGCTGACCGCCCTGCTGCGGCGCCACCGCCTGCAGCTCCCGGGAGCCGTCTCCACGCTGCTGCGGATGCTCGTGCTGACGGAGGCGAGCGCCATCACCCTGGATCCCGACTTCCGCCTCGGCCAGGTGCTCGAGGAGGTGGGGCGTTCAGCGCTCGTCGACCAGTGGGGACCGCACGCGCTCGCCGGACGACTGCGCCATGACACCGAACGAGCGGCGCGGATCGCGGCCGACCTGCCCCAGCGCCTGCTCGCCCTGCTCGAGGACTACGAGGCGCGCGGCATCGAGGTGCAGCTGCCGCCCGAGGACTTCGAACCTCTCGTCGAGCGTGTCGAGGCGACCGGGGACCGGGTGGTGGCCGGCATCACGATGAGCGCGCTGATCGTCGGGATCGCCACGGTCGCCGCGACGGGGGACACCCGGGTGGGACGGCTGCGGGACCCCCTCATGCTCGTGGGCGGTGCGGCCGCAGGCGTGCTCGGCGCCTATCTGGCCGCCGACGCGGGCCCGGCGCGCAGCGCACGTCGTTTCGTGCGCCGCATGTTCCGCTGAGCGGTCCCCGGAGCCTCGTGACGGACCCGCGCACGGGCCGCCACAGGCGCCGAGAAGGCGCCCTCGAGGCCGTCCGAGGGGCCGTTCGGACAGGTGCGTGTCGCCCTGATGCGTGATTCCGGCGCGGTTCATGCCAATAATGGGCCCCATGAACCGCAAGGAACTGATCGACAGCATCGCCAACACCACCGGCGCCTCCAAGACGGATGTCCAGGAGATCCTGGGCGCGGCCCTCGACGGCATCGTCGCCGCCGTCGCCAAGGGCGAGAAGGTCTCGCTCGCCGGCTTCGGCACCTTCGAGCCCCGTGAGCGCTCCGCTCGCACCGGCCGCAACCCGCAGACGGGCGAGCCCGTCCAGATCGCCGCGAGCACCGCTCCCGCGTTCAAGCCGGCCTCCGCGTTCAAGGACGCCGTCAACTCCTGACACCCCCCACCCGCCGCAGAGGCCGCTCCCGGATCCCGGGGGCGGCCTCTGCTCGTCGCGGTCCACTCCGGCGGGCGGTCGCCGGCCCGTGACGGCCGACCAGGCCGTCGCCGACCAGGCGGTCGTCGACCGGCGGCCTTGACCGCCGGGCGCTCCGACCCCTATCGTCAGTCGCTGATCGCAGGATTGTGACTCCCTCGAGGCAAGACCTGGCGTTTCGCACCGCCCGGAGTCCGCCATGTCCTCCTCTCCCGCGCACGTCGCCGCCACCGGCGCGGACGCGTCCTCGCCGACGTCGTCCCTGAACAAGCGCCTCGGATCCCCTTTCAAGACGCTGCAGAAGGTCGGCAAGGCCTTCATGCTCCCGATCGCGATCCTGCCCGCCGCAGGTCTGCTGCTCGGCATCGGCGGCTCCCTGTCGAACCCCACCACGGTCGCCACCTATCCGGTGCTGGACCACCCCGTCCTCCAGGGGATCTTCCAGGTGCTGGCCGACGCCGGCACCGTCGTGTTCTCGAACCTGGCCCTGCTGCTCAGCATCGGGCTCTGCATCGGCCTCGCCAAGCGCGACAAGGGCACGGCCGCCCTCGCCGGCATCGTCGGCTACCTCGTCATGACCGGCACCACCGCCTCGATGCTCACGCTCTTCGACCCCGACGGCGATGCCATCGACACCGGCATCGTCGGGGCCCTCGTGATCGGCGCCGTGGCCGTCACCCTCCACAACCGCTACCACAACATCCAGCTCCCGCAGGTGCTGGGGTTCTTCGGCGGCTCGCGGTTCGTGCCGATCGTCGTCTCGCTCGCGGCGATCCCGCTGGGCGTGCTGTTCTTCCTGATCTGGCCGCCGATCCAGGGCGTCCTCGTCGGGGCAGGCGAGTCGATCGCCGGCCTCGGGCCGTTCGGCACGTTCCTCTACGGGTTCCTCCTGAGGCTGTCCGGCGCCGTCGGACTGCACCACATGATCTACCCGATGTTCTGGTACACGCCCCTCGGCGGCACGGAGACGGTCGCCGGGACGAGCGTCTCGGGCGCCCAGAACATCTTCTTCGCGCAGCTCGCGGACCCGAACCACCAGGGCCTGTACACCGAGGGCACCAAGTACTTCGCCGGTCGCTTCGACACCATGATGTTCGGCCTGCCGGGCGCGTGCCTCGCGATGTACCACTGCATCCCCAAGGGGCGTCGCGCGAAGTTCGCCGGGCTGTTCATCGGGGTCGCCGCCACCTCGTTCATCACCGGCATCACCGAGCCGATCGAGTACATGTTCCTGTTCGTGGCGCCGCTGCTGTACGTCCTGCACGCGTTCTTCGACGGCCTGTCGTTCCTCGTGGCGGACCTCCTGCAGATCCGGATCGGCAACACGTTCTCGGGCGGCGCGATCGACTTCACGCTCTTCGGCATCCTGCAGGGGGAGGGGAAGACGCACTGGCTCTACGTGATCCCGGTGGGCGTCGTCTGGTTCGTCCTCTACTACGTCAGCTTCCGCTTCCTCATCACCCGCTTCAACATCAAGACGCCCGGGCGGGACGCGGACGCGGACGCCGCCGCGCTCCCCGCCGCCGAGGCCGACGACGGCGCCGCCGCCACGGAGGCCGCAGCCGCGGGCGCGGCCGGCGGGACGACCTCGCGAGCCGCCGCGACCAGGAAGGGGCGCCAGGCCGAGCTCGAGCAGACCTCGACCCAGATCATCGAAGCGCTCGGCGGCCAGGACAACCTCGAGGACGTCGATGCGTGCATCACCCGTCTGCGGGTCTCCGTCCATGACCCCGCCCGGGTCGACAAGGCCCGCCTGAAGGAGCTCGGCGCGATCGACGTGTTCGAGGTCGCAGGCGGCGTGCAGGCCGTCTACGGCGGCAAGGCCGTGCTGTACAAGAGCGTCATCAACGAGATGATCGGCCACGACGACTGACCGCGGACGGCCCCGTCCCGCCCCCAGCCCGCCCGGTCGGCACGGCGACCGCGGGCGACCCCACCACCCGGCACGGTGACCGCGACGGCCGTCGCGTCCCCGCTCAGGAAGGAACGTCCCTCATGTTCGGATTCGGCAGGAAGAAGAACCACGACGACACCGCGATCACGGTCGGCGCCCCCGGCTCCGGCTCGCTGGTCGAGCTCGCCGACGTCCCCGACCCCGTCTTCTCGCGGGGCCTCGTCGGGCCCGGCTTCGCGGTCGACCTGACCGACGGCTCTGTGGTCGCCCCGGTGGCCGGGGAGGTCATCCTGGTCCCCGAGACGCTGCACGCCGTCGGCATCCGGGCGGCGAACGGCGCGGAGATCCTCGTCCACGTGGGCGTCGACAGCGTGGCCCTCAAGGGGCAGGGCTTCACCGCCCGCTGCGCCCCCGGCGACGTCGTCGAGGCGGACCAGGTGCTGCTCGAGGTCGACCTGGAGACGGTGCGCCACCAGATCCCCTCGGTCGTGACGCCGGTCGTCGTCAGCAACGCCGACGCGTACACCGTCGAGGGCCCGTTCCTCGACGCGACGGGCGACGGCATCCTGGTGGTCCGTTCCCGATGATCCCGCCGCAGCGGCTCGTCGTCCAGCGGGTCCACAACAACAACGTCGTGCTGGCGCTCGACGGCCGGGGGCGTTCGCTCGTGGTCACGGGCCCGGGCGTCGGGTTCGGACTGCGGCGTGGCAGCCAGGTGGACGTCTCCCGGGTCGAGGCGGTCTACGTGCCCGAGGACGCCGCCCGTGCGGCGAGCGCCGCCGGGACCCTCGCGGACATCCCCCATGAGGTGGTCACGACCGCCCGGGAGATCGTGGACGACGCGCAGCAGATCACGGGCCTCACCCGCCCGGAGATCCTCCTGCTCCCGGTCGCGGACCATCTGCAGTACGCGATCCGGCGCGCGCAGGAGGGCACGGAGATCAGCCTCCCGCTCGTCTGGGAGGTGCGGCACCTGTACCCGCGGGAGCTCGCCGCGGGCGACCGCGCTCTCGCGATCGTGCGCGCCCGGCTGGGGACCGCGCTGCCCGCGGACGAGGCGACGGCGTTCGCCCTGCACTTCGTCTCGGCGACCTTCTCCGGGGCCGCGCTGGATCGCACCGTGTCCATGACCGAGGCGCTGTCGACGATCTTCGATCTGCTCGACGCGCGCCTCAGCGTCCCGCTCGACCGCAACAGCCAGTCGGTCTCCCGCTTCGTCACCCACCTCCGCTACCTCTTCGTGCGCCTGGCCGAGGGGCGCGACGTCACCGTCGTGCCCGGGCTCATGAGCGACGCCCTCGAGAGCTCGGTGCCCGAGACGATGCGCCTCGCCCGCGAGGTCGCACAGGCTCTGAACTCCACCTGGGGGCATGAGATCAGCGAGGACGAGACCACCTACATCGCCCTGCACATCCACCGCCTCGTGACGAGCGCGGACAGCCCCTGACCGTGCTCGCCGTCGATCCTCGGCGGCATCGTCCCGTCACCTCCGCCTGCCGCGCGCTCGCCGAGCAGGCCCTCCACGAAGACAAGGAATCCCCATGCACCCGATCGTCTCCGCCCTCCGGAACACGCTGATCGTCTCGTGCCAGGCCTACCCCGGGGAGCCGATGCGCGACCCGCGCACCATGGCCCAGGTCGCCGCCGCCGTGGAGAGCGGCGGCGCCTCGGCCGTGCGCGCGCAGGGCCTCGAGGACATCCGCGCGGTCGCGGCGGCGGTCGACGTCCCCGTGATCGGCATCTGGAAGGACGGCGCCGACGGGGTGTTCATCACCCCGACCCTCGAGCACTGCCGGGCGGTGATCGAGGCCGGCGCCGACATCCTCGCCCTCGACGGGACCCTGCGCCCCCGCCCCGACGGGCTCACGTTCGCCGAGACGGTCGCCGCGGTGCGCGAGAGCTTCGACGGGCCGATCATGGCCGACTGCGACAGCCTCGAGTCGGCTCTCGCCGCGGCCGAGGCCGGCGCCGACATCGTCGGCACGACCCTGGCGGGGTACACCGAGGCCAGGGAGCGCACCGACGGGCCCGACCTCGACCTGCTGGGCGGGCTCGCGCACCGACTGCCGGGCGGCACCGCCCTGGTGGCCGAAGGCCGCGTCCACACCCCGGCCCAGGCGGTCGCGGCGCACGAGCGCGGCGCCTTCGCCGTCGTGGTCGGCACGGCCATCACGCATCCCACGACGATCACCCGGTGGTTCGCCGAGGCCGTCGACGGCTCCACCGCGAGCTGAGCGGGGGCACGGCCGGCGTACTCGCCCTGGGCGGCAAGTCCGGCCCCGTCGGGCCGGGCCGGCCGGGGGAGCGTCCGACGTAACCTGGGTCCAGTGCCGTCCAGGCCCCGTCTCCAGGAGGTCCCCATGTCCACGCCCACCGACCATCCGCGCAGTCCTCTCGAAGACCGCGTCCGCTCCGTGGTGCGCAGCGGCTGGAAGTGGCTGCTGGCCCTGGGGATCCTGTCCGTCGTGGTCGGGATCATCGCCCTGGCGTGGCCCAAGGGCACGTTCGCGGTGGTCGGGATCCTGTTCGGCGTGTACCTCGTGCTGACCGGCATCGGGTGGCTCGCCGCGGCCTCCTCTCCCTACGTCAACATCGGGAGCAGGATCCTCGACATCGTCGTGGGCGTCCTCTCGATCGTGCTCGGCGTCATCTGCTTCATGGACTTCGCGCAGTCGATCGTGCTGCTCGGGATCTGGATCGGCATCGGCTGGCTGTTCGCCGGCGCGACGTACCTGACCCAGGTGCTCTCCTGGCGCGGCGCGCCCGGCCGCGGCTGGGCCGTCGCCGGCGGCGTCCTGCAGATCATCGGCGGCCTCATGCTGCTGTTCTTCCCCTTCGCGACCGTCGCGGCGCTGGTCTGGCTGTTCGCCGTCTGGCTGATCGTGGTCGGAGCCCTGCAGATCGGGCACGCCTTCACGCTGCGCCGCATGACGCGCTGAGGTCCCGCCGCGCGGTCCCATCGACTGGCACGAGTTCGGGGACTTCACCTTCCGCGGCGACAAGCAGCCCCTCAAGAACCGTCAGCTCGGGATCTACAAGCCCCGGGGCATGGACGCGGCGCTCTCGATCACCACGACCTTCCGGGCGCCGGGAGCAGATCGCCCGTACGAGGACAGTCCCGGGCCGGACGGGCTGCTCCGGTACAAATGGCAGGGCACCGATCCTCTGCACCCGAACAATCGGGCCCTGCGCGAGGCGATGGAGCGGCGGGTCCCGCTCATCTGGTTCTGGGGAGTCGCCCCCGGTGTCTACAAGCCGATCTATCCCGTCTTTCTCGTGGGGGAGGAGTCCGAGGCGCATCAGTTCGTCGTCGCCACCGACGGCCTGCAGAACCTCGAGGCCACGGGGGCCGGCGTCGACGAGGTCCTTCGGCGATACCTCTTCCAGCAGACGCGTGCGCGCCTGCACCAGCCGGTGTTCCGCAGCATCGTCATGCGCGCCTACGAGACGAGCTGCGCGGTGTGCCAGCTCCGTCATGCGGCCCTGCTCGACGCCGCCCACATCGTGGAGGACTCCCACGAGGACGGCATCGCGGCAGCTCGTAACGGTCTGGCCCTGTGCAAGATCCACCACGCCGCCTACGACACCGGGATCCTCGGCGTCACCCCTGACCTGCACGTCGAGATCCGAGGGGACATCCTCGACGAGGTCGACGGCCCCATCCTCGAACACGGCCTCAAACGGCTGCACGGGCAGGCGCTGCGCGTGGTCCCCCGGCACGCGCGCGAGCGACCGGCTCCGGAGCTCCTCGCCCAGCACTACGAGAGCTTCGTGAGCGCCACCGTGCCTCGTGCGGCGCGCGTGGACCTGGGCTTCGACGGTCGCGGCACGACGGTCCACGGCCGGTAGCGCCGCAGAGCCGACGTCATCGTGAGGGCATCGATCCCGACGCCCGGACGTCCTCGACGATCGGGACGTCCGGAGGAGCCCAGCGCATGCCTCCCAGGGCCGAGGGCTCGAGCCATCGCAGGGTGTCGTGATCGGTGCTCGCGACCGGCGGCGTCCCCGTGAGCGCCGCCCAGTAGCAGGCGAGGTCGATCCGACGGGCGCCGAGCGGCGTGACGTGCCGGGAGACGAGCCCGTGGACGCTGATGCCGACCCCCAGCTCCTCACGGATCTCCCGGACGAGCGCGGCCTCGGGCGTCTCGCCCGGCTCGATCTTGCCGCCGGGGAACTCCCAGAGGCCGGCCGAGGTCGTCGTCGCCGCCCGCCGGGCGCACAGGACGAGGCCGTCACGGCGGATCACGGCGCCCACCACCCGCAACGCGGTGTCGTCCATGGTCCCTCCCCGGGTCGCGTGCGGCTGCACGAGCATCGTACGAGCAGAGCGCCCGCCTCCTGGCGCTGAAACTTCTCCCACTTTCGTGAAACTCTTGCGCGCCCGCACACCGTCACGTACCTTCAGCAGGACGAGTTGCACTTAACTGCAACAAGTTTCATCCAGTGCTCGTGAACAGCCCAAAGACGGGAGAGGCCCATGGACCGACGTTCGACGCTCACGGGACCGTTGCTGATCGTGAACCCCAAGGCGTACCTGGGCGGCGGCGAGACGCTCCGGCTCGCACGCCTGACGGACGAGCTCGCGGGCCAGTTCGGTATTACCACGATCTTCACGGCCCAGCACGTGGACCTGCGGATGATCGCCGAGGCCACCGAGCACCTCGTGGTCACCGCCCAGCACATGGACCCCCTCGTGCCCGGGCGGGGCATGGGCAGGATCCTGCCCGAGGGACTGGTCGAGGCCGGCGTCGGCGCGGTCGTGCTCAACCATGCCGAGCACCCCCTGACCCTCGACGAGCTCGACCGGACGATCGCCCGGGCCCGCGCGACCGGCCTGGCGACCATCGTGTGCGCCGACTCCGACGCCCAGTGCCGGGCGGTCGCGACGCTGGGCCCCGACGTGATGATCTGCGAGCCCACCTCCGCGATCGGCACCGGCCGCATGGACGCCGGCGACTACGTCGAGCGCACCACCCGCATTGTCAAGGAGGTCGACGCGAACATCCTCGTGATCCAGGCTGCCGGCGTCTCGACCGGCGAGGACGTCGCCCGCGTGCTCGCCCAGGGCGCCGACGGCTCAGGCGGCACGAGCGGCATCCTGCAGCACCCCGACCACCGGCGGATCCTCTCGGACATGTACACCGCCCTCCGCACCGCGAAGCCCTGACCCCGGTCAGCGAAAGGAGCGATCGTGCTCATCTCACTCAGCGAAGCGCTGTCCTACGCCGAGACGCACGGCGGCGGTCTCGCGGCCGTGAACACGCCGTTCTTCGAGGCCCTCCTCGCCACGATCGACGTCGGCGAGCGGGCCGGCGTCCCGATCGTGCTGGCCTTCGCCCAGTCCCATGAGAAGTACGTGAGCATCGAGGAGATCGGCCCCGCCATGGTGGCCCTCGCCTCCCGGTCGGAGGCCCCCTTCGTGGTGCATGTCGACCATGGCGAGGACATCGAGTACATCCGGACGGGACTCGACATCGGGTTCACGTCCGCCATGATCGACGGCTCCCTGCGGCCCTACGAGGAGAACGTGGCCCTCACCCGCGCCGTCGTCGAGATGGCCCATGAGCGCGGCGCCGACGTCGAGGGGGAGATCGGCGCCATGAGCGGGAACGAGAACGGGGACCCGTCCCAGGGCATCGCCGACGAGACCCTCTACACGAGACCCCAGGAGGCGGCGGACTTCGTCGCGCGGACCGGCGTGGACTGCCTGGCGGCCTCCTTCGGCACGGTCCACGGCCTGTACCGGCGAGAGCCGAGGCTCGACTACGAGCTCATCGAGCAGCTGCGCCGAGCCGCCGGCGTCCCCCTCGTGATGCACGGCGGCTCGGGGCTGAAGCCCCAGGAGTACCGCGCCTGCATCGATCGGGGCGTCCGCAAGATCAACTACTACACCTACGCCGCCAAGGCCGCCCTCGACGCCGCGCGGGACGCCCTCGAGGGCGAGGACACCTACGTGTTCTCCGACGTCGCCGTGCGCGCGCGCCAGGGCGTGCGCGAGGACGTCGGACGGTTCGTGCAGGCGCTCGCGCCCCGTGCCGGCGCGCTCTGACCAGGCCCAGGAGACGAGGAGACGACATGACCACGACCACCACCACCACCTTCGAGCTGGTCTCCCGCGGAGGCGGCCCGACGTTCCTGGACGTCACGCCGCACGTGCGCGACGCGATCGCCGCTAGCGGCATCGCCGCAGGGACCTGCAGCGTGATCTCCCCGCACACCACCTGCGCCGTGTACTTCGAGGAGTTCGCCCACGACCTCGACGCCGACGGCAACGACTACCTGCAGCACGACCTCGACGCCGTGCTGTCGCGCCTGTTCCCCGCCCAGGAGGACTTCCCGCCCGCTCAGGGCTACACCTACCCCGGGGAGGAGCACTACCGGGCCGTGGAGTCCTGGCCGGACGCCGCGGCCTACCTCCCCGGAGGGGACCGCACCCAGCTGTTCAACGCCGACGCGCACCTGAAGGCCAGCATCCTCGGCTCGAGCGAGACCTTCGCCGTCATCGACGGCGAGCTCGCGGTCGGGCCCACGGGCTACGTGTTCTTCGTCGACTTCGACCGGGCGCGTTCCCGGACGCGCAGGTGCCACATCGTGCTCACCGGTGAGTGAACCCGCCCCCGTCCCCACTGCCGAACCGGCCCCACGGCCCCGACGACCGGAGGTGACCCTCCTCATCACTGCTGCAGTCCTTCCTGCCGCGCACCGCCGCCGCTGACCGCCCGACGGTCAGGCGCCCGATGCGACATCCACTCGAAACAAAGGAGTTCTCGTGGAGAACAACCCGATCATGAAGGGAATCACCTGGGCCGCCGAGCACTTCATCGGCCTCTTCCAGGCGGCCGCCGAGTCGTTCGTCGGCCTCGTCACCGGCGTGCTCCCGCTGCTGATGGTCATGCTGACCCTGATGTACGCCGTCACCACCTGGATCGGCGAGGAGCGGGTCACCCGCGCCGTGCGCTGGTCCAGCCGATGGGCCGTCACCCGCTACACGGTCATGCCGGTCCTCGCCGTCCTGCTCCTGACCAACCCGATGGCCTACACCTTCGGCCGCTTCCTGCCCGAGCGCTACAAGCCGGCCTTCTACGACTCGGCGGTGTCGTTCGTGCACCCCGTGACGTCGCTGTTCCCGCATGCGAACGCGGGAGAGATCTTCGTGTGGACCGGAGTCTCGGCCGGCGTCCTGCAGATCGCCCCCGAGAAGTACGCGCCGCTCGCCGCCCTGTACTTCCTGGTCGGCATCGTCGTGATCCTCATCCGCGGCATCGCCACCCAGTGGATGACCTCCCTGCTCATCAAGCGGGGCGGCCACGAGGAGACCTTCCGCGCCTACGACGAGGCCTACGCGGCCGGCGAGATCCAGGGCGGTGTGTCATGAGCTTCACGCCCATCCGCGTCACCAAGGGCGGGGCCGGGTGGGGCAGCGGCCTCACCATCGTCCCCACCGACACCAAGAAGGTCATCCTGTCGGTCACGGGCGGCGGGATCCATCCCGTCGCCCAGAGGATGGCGGAGCTCTCCGGGGCCGAGGTGCTCGACGGCTTCACCAACCACATCGCCGACGACGAGGTGATGGCGGTCGTCATCAACTGCGGCGGCACCGCCCGCATCGGCGTGTACCCCAAGAAGCGGATCCCGACCATCGACGTGTACCCGGGGTCGCCGACGGGCCCGCTCGCGCAGTTCATCACCGACGACATCTTCGTGTCGGATGTGGGCGTGAACCAGGTGGCGGTCGCCGACGCCGAGCAGAGCGCCACGGCCGCCGGTGTCGGCGGCGCGGGCGCTGCGGCGGCGGGCGCCGACCAGGCGGCCCCCGCGGACGCGGACGCCGAGGCTCCCCGGAAGGCGGCCGCGCCAGGGCGCCCCCGCGGGTTCACCGGGATCGTGGTCGGGTTCGGCAACGCGATCGGCTACGTCATCAACACGCTGCTGTCCTCGGGACGCCAGGCGCTCGACATCATCCTCAAGACCGTCATCCCGTTCATGGCGTACGTCGGGCTCCTGATCGGCTTCGTCAACTACACCGGGATCTCGCAGGGCATCGCCCACCTGGTCACGCCGCTCGCGCAGAACCCCCTGGGGCTGCTCCTGCTGTCGCTCATCGTGGCGCTCCCGTTCCTGTCCCCGATCCTGGGGCCCGGCGCGGCGATCGCCCAGGTGGTCGGCGTCCTCATGGGCACGCAGATCGGCGCCGGCGCCCTCCCGGTCCAGTACGCCCTGCCCACGCTGTTCGCGATCGACGGCCAGGTCGGCGCCGACTTCATCCCCGTGGGCCTGTCCCTCGGCGAGGCCAAGCCGGAGACCATCTCGGTCGGCGTGCCGGCGGTGCTGTTCACCCGCCTGATCACCTCGCCGATCGCCGTCCTGATCGCCTACCTCGTGTCGTTCCTCCTCTGAACGGCACCGACGGCCGCGCGCCCGCCCTCGTCGGCGCGCGGCCGTCCCCGCCCCCTCTCGAACCCGCGAAGGATCCCTCATGAGCACCCTCTGGACCTCCACCGTCAGCCACATCGGCGACGACACGCACGACATGCTCGACGCCGGTGTCGTCATCCTCTTCGGCGAGCCCGTGCCGCCCGCCCTCGCCGACGTCAGCATCGTCCACACCGGCGCCGCCCGGCCCGTGCGCGACATCGCGCCGGGCGACGTCCTCGTCCTGGGCGAGGACCGGGTCACGGTCGACGCGCTCGGCGCCCAGGCCAACGAGAACCTCGTCCAGCTCGGCCACGTCGTCGTCTACGTCAACCAGCCCGAGCAGGAGCTGCTGCCCGGCGCCGTGCTCGCCACCGGCGAGATGCCGAAGGCCCCGGCCGTCGGCGCCGAGATCCGTTTCGAGGAGGGCTGACATGCACGACGTCGGCTGGCAGTTCCCCGCCCTCCTGATCACCGCGATGATCCTGGCGATGGTCATGACGCTGTTCCAGGCCAGGCGCTACAACCGTGAGCTCCAGGACTCCGCGCGAGCGGCGAGCGGGCCGGACAACGCGCTCATCTCGGGCCGCTGCCGCTCCTTCCGGGGCGGGGCCGTCGTCGTGATGGTGGTCGACACCTCGCGCGGCGAGGTCGTGCGCGCGACGGCGATGACCGGTCGCACGGTCTTCGCGCGGTTCCGGGCGCGCCCCGAGCTGATCGGACCGGTCACCGGACTCGCCGACCGCGCCCGCAGCCGGGCGCTGCGGCGCGGCGCCGAGGACGCCCTGCTGCGCCTGCCCAAGCCGCGCCGCGGGGCGGCGGTCTCCATGGGCGCGAGCGCCGCGGACCGCCCGCGGACTCTCCGCAGGTCGGCATCCACCCCCGCGCGGGCGGCCACCCCCGTCGCGCACGCCATGAACCACTAGGAAAGGGAGCAAGGAAATGGGATACACCAAGGGACTTCTCGAGAGGGAGGCCGAGCTCGGCCACCCCGTCCGGGTCGGCGTCGTCGGCGCCGGACAGATGGGCGCCGGGCTCATCGCGCAGATCTGCCGCACGCCGGGCATGACCGTCACGGCCGTCGCGGACATCGTGCTGGACAAGGCCACCGAGGCGCTCCGGAACGCGGGCACGGACGACGTGCTCGCCGCGGGCGACGACCTCGACGCCGCGCGCGCCGGCCTCGCGGCCGGCCGCGCCGTCGCGATCACCGACGGGCTGCAGATGCCCGAGCTCGACATCGACATCGTCCTGGAGGTCTCCGGCGTGCCCGAGATCGCCGCGCAGATCGCCTACACGTGCATCGCGCACGGCACCGACGTGGCGCTCATGACCGTCGAGGCCGACATCACGGTCGGGGTGCTCCTGAGCCGCATGGCGAACGCCGGCGGCTCCGTCTACACCGTGTGCCGCGGCGACGAGCCCGTCGAGTGCCTCAAGCTCGTCGAGTACGCGCAGGACCTCGGCATGAAGGTCGTGTGCGTCGGCAAGGGCAAGAACAACCCCAACAAGCCGCACTCGGTGCCCTCCGACAACCTGGCCGAGGCCGAGCGCAAGCGCATGAACCCGCGCATGCTCACGGAGTTCACCGACGGCACCAAGACGCAGCTCGAGATGACCGCCCTGTCCAACGCGACGGGCTTCCCGATCGAGGTCGAGGGCATGCACGGTCCCGAGTGCAATCTCGCCGACCTCGCCACGACGCTCATCCCGCGCGCCGACGGCGGCATCCTCGACGGCGAGGGACCCGTCGTGGAGTACGTCACCGGCGACGTGGCCCCCGGGGTCTTCGCGATCGTCAAGTCCGAGAGCGACGTCGTCACCCACGAGCTGGACTACCTCAAGCTCGGCACCGGTCCGTACTACCTCTTCTACCGGCCGTGGCACATCGCCTCCATCGAGGCGCCGCTGTCGATCGGCGAGGCGATCCTCAACCGCCGGAGCGACTTCCAGTCCCACCACGTCACGACCGAGGTGGTGGCCCGGGCGAAGTCCGACCTCGAGCCTGGCATCACCCTCGAGGGCATGGGCGGCGACCACTACTACGGCTGGGCGGTCCCCGCCGAGACGGCGCGCGAGCAGAACCTGATCCCGATCGGGCTGCTGGGCCGCTGCACCCTGAAGGCGCCGAAGCAGGCGGACGAGTTCATCGGCTACGACGACGTCGAGGTCGACGAGACGCGGCCGCTCGTGGCGATGCGGCGCCTGCAGGACGCGCTCGTCAAGAACGGCATGATCTGAGGCACGAGGCGGGCGGAGGGGCGGCCCCCGGGGCCGGCCCTCCGCCCGTCTCCCGCTGCCCTCAGGGCCTCGCGCGCACCGAGGAGATCAGGGACTCGGCGAGCCGACGGTCCACGACGAGGATGTCGAAGGTGCGTGCCGCGAGGGCGCCGAGGACCCCCTGCAGCTTCTCGACCCCGGCCGCGACCCCGACGACGGTCGGGATGCGTGCGAGGTCGGGCACGGTCAGGGCGATCACCCGGTCGGAGGACGGCGGCCCGAGCGGGACCCCGTCCTTGTCGTAGAAGCGCCCCAGCACGTCGCCGACGGGACGGGCGTCGAGCACCTGCTGCAGCTCCTCGTCGGTCAGGCGCATCTGCTCGAGCACCTTCTCCGAGGTGCGGATGCCGAACGCGCCGATGCCGACGAAGGCGAGGTCGCAGCCGCGCCCGAAGTCGAGCGCGCTCGCCACCGACGTCTCCCGCAGGAGCGCGGCCTGCGTGAGGGGTGACTCCACGATGGCGGGGGCGTCGAAGCGCCGCGCCCGCACGCCGCAGTTCTCGGCGAGCGAGAAGATCAGATGGTTGCCGCTGGGGCCGGTGTCGACCGAGGGCATGCCGCCCACGATCGAGGTGAGCACGGTGTCCGTGCGCAGCGTGAGGGACGGGATCGCATCGATGATGCTGCCGATCGTCAGGCCCCACCCGAAACCGATGCGGGACGCCCCGGGCGCCTGCTGGACGAAGACCTCCGCGGCGAGCCGCCCCGCGGCCCGGAGCGGGTCCAGCCGGCGGCCGGCATCGGCCACGAAGGCGTCGCGCAGAGGGAAGCGCGCGAGCAGCTGGCGCTCGAGGTCCTCCGCCCGGTCCACCCCGTTCTCGCCGACGATGCGGATCTGCACGATCCCCGCGCTGCGAGCGGCCGCGAGCTTGCGCGAGACGGTCGACTTCGACATCCCCAGCAGGCGGCCGATCTCCGCCTGCCCCTTGTCCTCGAGGTAGTACAGGCGCGCGATGGAGCGCAGGTGATTCTCTTCGTTCCTGTCGGGCATCTGCGCTGGATCCTCCGTGGAGCGTGGGGCCCACGGCCCGCTCGAATGTCGCGCCAGGGGTGGGGAGACCACTTCTCGATGCTACTCGCGCGAACGACGCGCCTCGATCGCCTCATGGCCGAGTGATGCGCAGGCCCCTCAGCATCTCGTTGCCGAACGTGCCCTCGGGGTCCCATCGCGCGACGAGATCCGAGAAGCGATCGGCCAGCGGGTACCGGTCCCGCACCACCTCGGGGGCGATCCGGTGCACCTTGCCCCAGTGCGGGCGCGGGGCGAAGGGCTCGAGCGCCGCCTCGAGCACGGGGAGCACCGCGGCCACGCCCTCGGGATCCCGCTTCCACGTGAAGTGCAGGGCCGCGCTGTCGCGCCCCTGCGCGGTGGACATCCAGAGATCGTCCGCCGCGACGGTCCGGATCTCGCTCACGTGCAGCACGGGGTCGAGCCGGCGGGCGAGCGCCCGCACCGCCACCACGGCCTCGGCCAGATGCTCGCGCCCGATCAGGTACTCGCTCTGGATCTCGTCGCCCGCCGACGGCATGAACTCGAGGCGGAAGTGGGGGATCCGTTCGTGCACCGGTCCCGGCGCCCCGCTCTGATCGGTGCAGTTGCGCGCCGGCAGGGCCGGCAGCGGATGGATCGGCGCCTGCGCCCTCGTCGCACCCGCCAGGGTGTCGGGGAAGGCGGAGGCCTCGTCGGAGGGGACGCCGAGAGCCGCCCTGGACCCGCCGACCTTCTGCTTGACCCACACCTGCTCGAAGCTCGGGCCCTGCCAGCGGGTGAAGAGGCTGACCGAGTACGCGCACCCCAGCACCGCGTCGAGCGCCTCGACGTCGGGCACCGCTGCGGGCAGGTCCAGATAGACCGCCTGGCGGACAGCGAAGGCGGGCTCGACCTCCACGGTGACCCTCGTGACCACCCCGAACGCGCCGAGCCCCACCACGAGGCCCTCGAAGGAGTCCGCGTCCCCGGCCGGGCTCACTGCGACCAGGTCCCCGTCGGCCGTCACGATCTCCAGACCGCGCACGGCGGCCGCGAGGTTGCGGTTGTCGAGACCCGAGCCGTGGGTCGCGGTCGCGATGCAGCCCGCCACCGAGATGTGGGGGAGGGAGGCCATGTTCGCGAGCGCGAGCCCCTGCGCGTCGAGCTCCCGCGCGAGCTCGCCGTAGCGCACGCCGCCGCCCACCGTCACGCTGCGGCGGTCCGGGGCCACGGAGATGTCGGCCGGCAGGCGCCCGAGCGAGACGAGCACGCCCGGGGAGTCGGCGATCGCGCTGAAGGAGTGCCGGGCGCCGAGCGCCCTCACGTGTCGCGCGCCGGCCACCGTCTCGCGCAGCTCGTCGAGCGACCGCGGCTCGATCAGCTCGCGCGCCGTGTACGCGTAGGTCTGGGACCAGGTGCTGCCGGCGGGTGTCGTGCTCATGGATGCCTCGTCTCTGAGGAGCGGTCGGATGGGGCCATCCAACCAGGTGCAGGGGCGGGCCCGGCCGCCCTCGCGCCCATAGGATGATCCGGCTCGGCGCGGGTGCCGCCGGCGCGCACGGGCCGACCGCGCGAGGACTCGACGAGGAGACGACATGAGCGGCACGCAGCACGAGACCCCGCCCCGGAGCATCCGGTGGGGGCACGGCCCGGTCGAGCTCGAGCTGACCGCCGCGTCGTCGGGGCCGGCCTGCCTCACCCGGCTGACGATCGCGGGCCACGACGCCCGGATCACGGCGCCCCGGCCGCTCGCCGAGGTGCTGACGGTGGCCGAGGGACGCAGCTTCGCCGGCCCCCGGCTGGTCCGCACCGTCGTCGGCGAGCGCAGCGTGCTCGAGGGATGGGAGGAGCGGCCCACGCCGACCGGACGCGAGCTGGTGCTGCACGCGCGCGACGAGGCGACGGGCCTGGTCACCGAGCAGATCCTCGAGGTCGTGGGCGACGCCGCCGCCGTGCGCTCCCGCCTCCTCGTGACCAACGACGGCGACCGGTCGGTGGCCCTGCGCGCCGTGACCTCGTGGGTCAGCGGGCTCGGTGCGACGCGCGCCGACGCCCCACCCGCGGCGGCCGCACAAGGCGGCGCGCTCGCGGACGTCAGCATCCACCACGGCCGCAGCGACTGGCTCGGAGAGGACGCTGGTCGACGACGCCGGCGACGCAGGCCCTCTACCCGCGCCTCGCGGCGGAGCTGACCGGTCAGGAGCCGCGCGGCGCCGTCATCTTCTCCTCCGACGGGACCTGGTCGACGGGCCGCGTCCTGCCGGTGGCGGCCGTGACCGCGGCGGCGACCGGGACCACGTGGGCGTGGCAGATCGAGCACAACGGTCCGTGGCGCTGGGAGATCGGGGACGGCCTGCGCGACGGGTACGTGGCCCTGTCCGGGCCCACGCTCGCCGACCACGGCTGGAGCACCGTGCTGCGGCCCGGGCAGAGCGTCGAGTCCGTGCCCGCGACCGTCACCGTCGCCGGCACCCTCGAGGACGCCGTGGCCCGGCTGACCGGATTCCGGCGGGCGGCCCGCGTCGCCCATCCGGACGACCGGGCCCCGCGGCTCGTCTACAACGACTACATGAACACGCTCGACGGCGACCCCACGACCGAGCGGCTGCTCCCGCTCGTCGACGCCGCGGCACGGGTCGGCGCCGAGGTGTTCTGCATCGACGCCGGCTGGTACGACGACTCGGGCGACTGGTGGGACAGCGTCGGGGCCTGGACCCCCTCGAGCACGCGCTTCCCGGGCGGCCTGGGCGAGGTGATCGGCGCGATCCGCGACCGCGGCATGATCGCGGGGCTCTGGATCGAGCCCGAGGTCGTCGGCGTGCACAGCCCCGTCGCCGACGAGCTCCCGGCCGAGGCGTTCCTCCAGCTCCACGGCCAGCGCGTGGTCGAGCACGGCCGCTTCCACCTGGATCTGCGCCATCCCGCCGCGCGGGCCCACGTGGACGGGGTGCTGGACCGTCTGGTGGACGAGCTCGGCGCCGGCTACGTCAAGATGGACTACAACATCGACCCCGGCGTCGGCACCGATCGCGACGCGGACTCGGCGGGGGAGGGCCTGCTGGGGCACTGCCGCGCCGTGCAGGACGTCCTGGACGGTCTCCGGGCCCGGCATCCCGCGTTCATCCTCGAGAGCTGCAGCTCCGGGGCCATGCGCGCCGACGTCGCCATCACCTCGCGCACCCAGCTGCAGTCGACCTCGGACCAGCAGGATCCGCTCGCGTACCCGCCCATCGCGGCCTCGGCCCCGATGTCGATCCTGCCCGAGCAGGCGGCGAACTGGGCCTACCCGCATCCCGACATGACCCTGGAGCAGGTCGCGTTCACGCTGACCACCGGCCTCGCCGGGCGCCTCTATCTCTCCGGGTTCCTGCCGTGCCTGGGACCCGACCAGCTCGCCCTGGTCCTCGAGGCGGTCGCCCTGTACCGGGAGAGGCGCGAGGACCTCCCTCGCTGCGTGCCGTTCTGGCCGCTCGGCCTGCCGGGCTGGGACGACGACACCGTCGCCCTCGGTCTGCGCGGCCCGGGCTCCTCGACCCTCCTGGTCTGGGACCGGCGGGCGGACGGCAGGCCGATCGAGGTCCCCCTGCCCGCGGGCACGGCGCCGAGGCTCGACCAGGTCTTCCCGCGCGCACTCCCGGCGTGGGACGCCTCGGTGGGGGAGGACGGCATCGCCCGGCTGCGCAACCCGACCGGCGAGCCTTCGGCGCGCATCTTCCGTCTGCTGCCCGCACGCTGAGCAGGCGCGTGCCGCCTCGGGCTCGCGCGGGTGCCGCCGCGGACGGCAGGGTCCGGGGTACGGTGCGGATCTGACCCCGGCACCGCCGTGCGAGCTCGACGGCGCCGCCCGCGACCGCCTGACAGAGAGGCCGGACCATGGCACCGCTCGTGCTCGGCATCGACTCGTCGACCCAGTCCACCAAGGCGCTCCTGGTCGACGCCGACAGCGGCGAGGTGCTCGAGGAGCGCCGCGCCGCCCACCCCGACGGCACCGAGGTGGACCCGCAGTGCTGGCTCGACGCGGTCGACGAGGCCGCCGGCCCGCTGCTCGCCCGCGCGGACGCGATCGCCGTCGGCGGGCAGCAGCACGGCATGGTGCTGCTCGACGAGCACGGCGCACCGGTCCGCGACGCCCTGCTGTGGAACGACACCCGCTCCGCCGCCGAGGCCCGCACGCTCATCGAGGAGATGGGCGGCCCGGCCGCGTGCGCCGAGGAGCTCGGCAGCCTGCTCGTGGCCTCGATGACCTCGAGCAAGCTGCGGTGGGTGGCCGACCACGAGCCCGACATCGCCCGCCGGGCGGCCCGCGTGCTGCTGCCCCACGACCTGGTCTCGCTCCACCTCGCGGCGCCGGGCACGGAGCCCTTCACCGACCGCGGCGACGCCTCGGGCACCGGCTACTTCTCGACCCGCACCGACGACTGGGACCGGCGCCTCGCCGCCGCGGCGCTCGGCCACGAGCTCACGCTGCCCCGTCTGCCGTCCGTGCCGTCCGAGGTCATGGCCGCGACCGACGCGGGAGTGCCGCTCGCCGCCGGGACGGGCGACAACATGGCGGCCGCCCTCGGGCTCGACCTGAGGCCCGGGGACGTGTCGGTCTCCATCGGCACCTCCGGGGTCTGCGCCATGGTCTCCGAGGTCCGCCCGACCGACGCGACCGGCATCGTCACCGGCTTCGCGGACGCGACCGGTCGGTTCCTGCCGATGACCACGACCATCAACGCGGCCCGGATCCTCGAGGTCGGCCGAGCGCTCCTGGGCGTCGACCACGCCGAGCTCTCCCGCCTGGCCCTGGCGAGCGAGCCGGCCGCCCGGGGCGTCACGCTCCTGCCCTACTTCGACGGCGAGCGCACGCCGAACCGTCCCGACGCCCGCGCGACCCTCACAGGCATGACCACGACGACGAGCCGGGAGGACGTCGCCCGCGCCCACGTCGAGGGGCTGCTGTGCTCGCTCGCGGACGGGATCGCCGCCCTCGAGGCCGAGAACGGCCTCCCGGCCCGACGCATCCTGCTCATCGGCGGGGCCGCGAAGTCCGCGGCCGTCCGGGCCCTCGCCCCCGCGGTGTTCGGCCGCGAGGTGCTCGTCGCCGACGAGGCGGAGTACGTGGCGCTGGGCGCCGCCCGCCAGGCGGCGTGGGCGCTCGCCGGATCCGCCCAGCCCCCGGCCTGGGAGCCCGTGCACTGCGAGGCGTCCGCCGCCGAGCCCACGCCCGCGGTGCTGCGCGCCTACGAGGAGCTCAAGGAGCGCACCGCGGACTGGGCATGAGGCCTCGGCCCGGTCGGGGTCGTGCCGCGGTGCCCTCAGGCGTCCTCGTGGAGGCCCTTCCGGCTGAAGATCGAGGAGCCCCGGCGGCTGTGGAGGTAGGAGCGGCGGGACTCCTGGGCCTGGTGGGCCCGCGAGGAGAGGCTCAGGTCCAGCCTCGTGACCTCCGTGTCCGCCTTCTGCGCCAGGAAGCGCTCGAAGGCCGCCGGCGCGGTCGAGCCGCCATCCACCGCCGTCTGGTCGACGATGCAGATCTCGCCCGTGCGCAGGCACAGATACCAGTACGCGTCGTCGGCGTAGATCGCGGTGACGTGCGCATACGGGCGGGCTGGGGCGTCATCGGCGGGCTCCGCCGCGCGACGGAACGTCCTGTCGCCGAACTCGTACCGCTCCGCCCGCCCCGTGCGACGGTACGGGTCCCGGAGCAGGCGGAGCAGCGCCAGGACGCGGTCGCCGACGAGCACCCAGACCACGACCAGGGCGGCCGCCACCCACAGCGCATCGCGCAGCAGGCCGGGCGTGACCATGAACCCGACCGCCACCAGGATGGCCGCGATGAGCGACCGCTGGAGCTTGCGCGTGGGCCACACCTTCGCGTTGCGGAACGTGATGTAGGCACGGACCAGCCGCAGGTCGTGGCGGACGTCGGCGGTGTGCACGATCCCCATCCTCGCTGCCCGCCCGCTCACGCCGACCGCGCGGACGCGATCCCCTCGAAGATCAGCTTGCCGACGACCGAGCCGCCGTCGAGCACGCCGATGCTGCGTGCCGCGGAGTAGGCGGCACGACCGTGGACCGCACGCATCTGCGTGGTCGCCTCCGATCCCTCGGCCGCGGCCGTGGCCGCGGCCTCGAGCGCCGCGTCGACATCGCCGTCCGCGCCGTCCACGAGGGCGTTCGCCCCGGGCACGAGAGCGTCGAGGATGGTCTTCTCCCCAGGCTTCGACTCGGCCTTGGCCATGATGTTCTCGACCCCGGCCTGGAGGGCCCGGGCCATCTCGGGAAACTCGACCTCGGTGCGTCCCCGCAGCGTCTTGGCCATCCCCATCAGGCCGAAGCTGATGATCGTGCCGAGGGACGACGGAGCGGACTCGTTGAAGACCTTGGCGGCCTGCCGCAGCAGCTGGCCCAGATCCTCCTCGTCGCTGCCGTCCAGGAACGCCGAGAGCGCCCGGAAGCCGTCGTCCATCGAGATGCCGAGGTCCCCGTCGCCGTTGACCTGGTCGAGCGAGACGAGGTAGTCCCGGTTCTCGCTCATGAGGCCGCCGATGGACGTGACGGCCTTCGCGATCGATGCTCGATCCACCATCGTGATCACCTACTTGTTCAGGTTCGTGTAGAAGGGCGTGCGGGCCGGGGCGAGCAGCAGCTCCTTGAGCTCGGCGTCGAGCTTGAGGACGGTGATGGACAGGCCCGCCATCTCCATCGAGGTGGCGAACTCGCCGATGTGGGGCATCACGACGCTCACGCCGGCGTCCGCGAGACGCCGATGCACGGCGCGGTAGACGATGAACTGCTCCTCGAGCGGGGTCGCGCCCAGGCCGTTGACCATCACCGAGACCTCGTCGCCCGTGCTCAGCGGCATGTCCGTCGTGATCGCGTCGAGGATGACCTCGGCGATCTCGTCGGCGGTCATCATCGGGCGCACCTCGATGCCGGCCTCGCCGTGGATCCCCATCCCGATCTCGATCTGGTCGGCCGGGATGGTGAAGGTCGGCGACCCGACCTTCGGGACGATGCACGGGGAGAGCGCGACACCCATGCTGCGGGTGTTCGCGAGCGCCCGCTCGGCGAGGTCCCCGACCTCCTCGAGGGACTTGAGCTGGGCGGCCGCGGCGCCGGCGATCTTGTAGGCGTAGACGATGCCCGCCACGCCTCGCCGCTTGTCGGCGTTCTCCGCCGGGGAGCTGGCGACGTCGTCGCGCGCGATCACCTGGCGCGTCTCGATGTCGTCGAACTCGGCCTCCTCGCACGCCATCGCGAAGTTGAACCGGTCGCCGTTGTAGTTGCCGTACAGGCACAGCACGCCGGCTCCGCGGTCGCACGCCCGGATCATGTCGGTCATCTTCTCGGCCGACGGGGAGGCGAAGACCTCGCCCACGGCGCAGCCGTCGAGCATGCCCTCGCCCACGTAGCCGAGGAACAGGGGGAGGTGCCCGCTGCCGCCGGCGGTCACGATGCCGACCTTCTTCTCGGCGACGGGATAGCCCGTGACCAGCACCCGGTGGTCCCCGTCGAGCAGCGTGACCTTGTCGCCGTATGCCGCGGCGATGCCCTCCATGGTGTCGCGCACGAAGTCATCGGCGCGATTCATGATCTTCTTCATCTCCATCGCTGAACTCCTGTCGTTCGTCTGTGCTGTCAGTTCTCGCTCACGCCCCACGCGCTGCGCAGCAGCTCGGGGTGGGGCTCGAGGTGGGCGAAGTCGTTGACCCGCTGGACGGAGAACTCCTCGAGGCGGGTGTCGTAGGAGATCTCCGTGAGGCTCCCGTTCTCGAGCGTCGTCGAGGCCAGGCGCCAGCGGGCCAGGGGCGCGCAGAGGATGTGCGCGATCAGGGCGCGGATCACGACGCCGTGGGTGGCCACGGCGACGGTCCCGTGGCCACCCTCGGCGATCGCCTGCAAGGCGGGGACGGCGCGCGCCACGACCTCCCCGATGGTCTCCCCGCCCGGATAGCGCAGGTCGGAGGCCATGGCCGCCTGCTGCGCCTTGAAGTCGGCGAAGCCGCGGCCGGTCTCGGCGTCCGTCAGACCTGTCAGGTCGCCGAAGTCGAGCTCCCGCAGCTGCGGCACGACCTCGACCGGCAGCCCGAGCCGCTCGCCGACGATGGCGCCGGTCTCCCGGGCCCGCACCATGTCACTCGCGTACAGGGCCTCGAGACCCCACGCGGCCATGCGCTCGGCGACGAGTGCTGCCTGCCGCCGGCCCTCCTCCGAGAGGCCGACGTCGACGTTGCACCGCGCGTCGGACTGCCGTCCGTGCCGGATCAGGAAGATGCGCATGGCCGCGGGGCCCCCGTCACTTCTCGGGGAAGGTGATCTCGGAGGGGTACGCCCACTTCTGCAGCTCGTCCTGGGCGAACGCCTCGGGCTCGACACCCCCGTTGGCCGTGAGCACGTGGTGGTAGAGCTCGGCGAGCTCCTCGATGTACGCCGCCTTGAGGAACGCCTCATAGATGTCGCGATCGTCGACCGCGACGGAGCCGTGCTTCTCCATCAGCACGCAGTCGGCCTCCCGCACCCCCTCGATGATGTTGGCGGCGAGCGCCGGGGTGCCCGGGCGGCCGTAGGGGGCGACCGGGATGCGTCCCTTGGTGAGGCCGAGGTTGGCGACCTCGTAGACGATCGCCGGGATCGGCTTGCCCAGCACGGCGAACGCCGTCGCGTACGCCGAGTGGGTGTGCGCGATCGCTGTGACCTCGGGACGCTCCTGGTAGATCGCGATGTGCATGAGCACCTCGCTCGTGGGGCGCAGCCCGGACTCGTGCTCGATCACCCGGGCGTCCAGATCCATCACGACCAGGTCGCGGGGGCTCATGATCTCCCGGTCGAGGCCCGCGGGGGTCGCGACGATCAGCCCGGTCTCCTGGTCCTTCGCGCTGAAGTTCCCGGACTTGTGCTTGCACAGGCCGTCGTGCTGGGCGCGCTTGGCGATCGCGCAGACGTCCTTCTTCAGTGACTCCAACATTGTTCTCTGCTCACTTTCTGATGGGGGGAAACGGCGTTCCGGTCACTCGGCGGCGGCGACGTCCAGGTCGTTCGCCGCGAGCGCGGCGTTGCGCTCCCGCAGGAGGCTGCGGGCGTAGAAGACGAAGCACACGACCCAGACGACGAGCACGCCGAGCGGCAGCCAGTTCCCGTTGACCACTTCCATGAAGTGCGAGAACGCGTAGGTGAAGATGGGCCCGTCGATGCTCGAGTTGGAGATGAGCTGGCCGGGCTTGAGGTCCACGGCGTGCGTGGTGTTGGCCAGCTGCGTCATGAACGGGGCGAACGCGGTGCCCACGTACAGGAAGACGGGCACGAAGATCGTGCACTGGATCAGCATCCGGATGATGTTGCCGCGGCACACGAAGTAGGCGGGCACGGCGATCGCGATGTTGATGATGCCGGCGAAGGGCAGGATCTCGTTGCCCGGCAGGATGAAGGACATCAGCAGGGTGACCGGGACGGTCCAGATCACGGCGAGCCAGATCTCGTTCGCACCGCCCAAGAAGGGCCAGTCCAGGCCGACGAACAGCTCGCGGTCCTGGAAGCGCTTGCGCATGAACTCCGAGACGGCGTTGGAGATCGGCTCGAGTGCCTGCATGAAGTACTTCGAGATGACGGGGAACAGGGTCAGAGCGGTCGCGCACTGGATCGCGAGGGTCAGGGTCTCGGCGATCCCGAACCGCGCGAGCAGGCCGAACACGATGCCGAGCAGGAAGCCCAGGATGTGGTTCTCCGCGAAGATGCCGACCTTGTTGCGCAGGTCCTCGGCGTTGAACGAGCGGTTCAGCCCCGGGATCTTCCGCAGCAGCCAGTCGATCGGATACATGGGCGCGGCGAGGAACACCATCTTGTGGGTGATGGTCACGCCGGGGATGCCGGACAGGTGCTCGACGCGGTACTGGTGGAAGTCGGCGCTCTTGAGCTCGAAGACCGTCTGGATCGCGGCGATCACGAAGGCGAGGGCGACGCTGTTGGTGATGTAGTACACCGCGACGGCGGTGAAGATCTTGCCCCAGACGTTCCACAGGTCCGCGTTGAACGTGTTGGTCTGCTTGAGCAGGATCAGGACGATGTTGATCCCGATGACCACCGGGAACATGAGGAACGCGTACGGCCACGACCACGAGATCGTGGACATCGTGGTCCAGCCGCCGTCGGTGATGGGGAGGTTGACGCCGATCGTCTTGACCATCTGCTCAGCGGCGGGGGTGATGGCCCCCGTCATGTAGCTGATCAGCATGGTCATGCCCGAGAACGCGACGCCGAGGATCACGCCCGAGGAGATGGCGTCCTTGACCTTCATCCGGACGATGAGGCCCGCGATGATGATGATCATCGGCACGAAGATCGCAGCACCCAGGGACAGGATGAAGTTGAAGAAGTCTTGGAGGACCTGCATTGTCTGCTCTTCCGTCTGAATGAAGGCTCAGGGCTCGGTTCAGCCCTGAGACGCCTTGATCGCGTCGACGAGCTTCTGGAACTCCTGGTCCTGACCCACGCCGGTGAGGAACGCGATCCCGTTGCTGGTCGGGATCGAGCGCTCCTTCTTCTCGCGCACGATCGTGATGTAGGCGGCGGCGCCGTTGAGGTACCGGTCGACGGACTTGAGGTCCACGGCCTCGACCGTGGCGTCGACCTTCGCCTCCTTGAGCAGACGCGTCACCTTGCTCGCCACGGTCTGCGACGTCGCAACCCCGCTGCCACACGCAACAATCACCTTTGCAGCCATTTTTCTAGCCTTTCTCTCGGTTCTCAGAACTCCATGCCGCGCATGGATCGGATGAGCTCGTAGAAGTCGTCGTCGGTCTTCACGCCCTCGAGCCGCGGGATGAAGTCGTCGTCCATGAAGTTGTCGAGCATGATCTGGAGCAGCTCCACGTGCCCGTCACCGCCGGTGAATCCGAGCATGAAGATGAAGCGGACCTGGAGCTCGTTCTCGTCGTTGCCCATCTCGTGCCACCCGATGGGCGCCATCAGGCGCGTCGGGGCGATGAACGGCCGGATGATGTGCTCGACGTCGGAATGCGGGATCGCGATCGCCTCCGGCTGCGTGGGCAGCGCGGTCGGGAACTTCTGCTCGCGGGCGGCGATGGCCGCACGGAACGTGTCCTTGACGTAGCCCAGGCGTTCGAGCTTGCCGACCATCTGGTCGAAGAACTCGTCCTGGTCGGCCACCATCCAGTCCAGCTGGACGAGATCCCTCCGAATCAGGTCCTTGTGCACGATCCACCCTCCTTGGTCAGATCCGGCATGCGGTCGGGGCGCGGAGCACCCCGTCTGTGGTCCCGAGGCGGTGCCGGCGAACGGACGCCGACGGCCTCACCTCAGGATCGTGACTCATCCGGAGAGTCGAGCCTCGTCCCTGAGGTCCAGCATCGGTGTACTTTTGTGCAACGCGCTGTACGAATGTACCCATCTTTGGATGCTTCTGAGGGGAAGTCAAGGCCCTTGGTCCCGATCGAGACGGTCGAGCCCTCGCGGCTGCGGGAGAAGATAGGTGCCGACCGGGAGGAGTCGGATGACGGATCGAAGACTGCTGGGCCGTGTGGCCCGCCTCTACTACGAAGAGGGGCTCACGCATGCCGAGATCGCGCGCCTTCTGGTGCTCTCCCGGGTCAAGGTGACACGCCTCCTCGCGGAGGCCCGCCAGGAGAAGATCGTCGAGATCACGGTGCACAGCGAGGAGCCCGCGTTCGCCGACCTCGAGCGGCGCCTCGCCGCCTCGCTCGGGCTGCGGGCCACGTGGGTGGCCCCGCGGTCCGAGGACTCGTGCTCGCTCGGTCGCGCGGGAGGGCGCGCCATCCGGGAGCTGCTGCCGCGGGCGGAGCGTGTGACGCTCGGGCTGAGCGAGTCGGTGCGGGACGCGGTCGCCCACGTCAGGGAGCTCTCCCTTCCGCATCTCCAGATCTTCCCGGTCGGCGGCGGTCGTCCCGGCCAGGCCAGCGGCGCGGACCCGCACGACGTCGCCTCGGCGCTCGCCCGTGCCGTGGGGTCGACGGTGTTCGGCCTGCCCGCGCCGCTCATCGCCCGGGATCGGGAGTCGGCGCAGTCGCTCCTGCGTGACCCGGGGCTGCGGAGCGCCCTGGCCGGGGCCGAGCAGGCGGATCTGCTGGTCGTCGGCGTCGGCGGTCTCGAGACCGCGCGCAAGTTCTGGTCCGCGTGGGTCGACGGGAGCGTCTTCGACGACCTGGGTCGGCGCGGCGCGGTCGGGGACATCTCCGCGCGATTCTTCGGTGCGGACGGTGCGCGCATCGCCTCGCCCCTCGACGAGCGGGTGGTGGGCCTGTCCCTCACGCAGATGCGGGCCGTCGGCACGCGGCTGATGATCGGCGGCGGCGAGGAGAAGACGGAGGCCATTCGTGTGGCCGTGCGCTCAGGGCTCGCGAACGCCCTGGTCACGGACAACGGCGTCGCGGAGGCGCTGCTCGCCGGGCAGTGACCGTCACCGGCGGGGCATGGCGGGATGTTGGGCGGTGTTCCCGGCCCTGCGTCACGCCGTGCGGTGGCGCGGTGACTCGGCGCGAGGCCCTTCGGTGTCGGGGGTGCGCGGGGGCAGGTCGAGGGTCTCGGCGTCGTCGGGTGCCGTGTTCGGGTCCACGAGACGGGACTCGAACGACCTGGAGTAGAGCGCGACCGGGTCGGAGTCCACGGTGATGGTGCCGTCGATGTCCTGCCAGGCCCCGCCGTTGACGGAGAACTGGCCCGAGTAGGTGGTCGTGAGCGTGACGTCGTACCAGCCCTCGTGGGCGTACTGGGAGGTGATGTCGCGGTCGGGATAGGGGCGCCCGGCCGTCGAGGTGTCCAGGGAGTTCCCGTCGCCGAAGTCCCAGTGGTAGCGGACGGGGGTGGCGCGTACGCGCACCGGGGTGGCCAGCAGGGTGGTGTCGAGAGTCTGCTCGGTCGCCTCGGCGTAGACGATCAGGTCCATGCCGACGGGCAGATAGCCGACGGACGGCCCGGCGTGGGCGACGGCGGGCTGCACGGGAAGGGACGCGAAGTCCTGCTGGGTGACGGTGATGACGATGGAGGCCCCATCGGGTGTCACGGGGTTGCCGTTGACGTCGACACAGCGGAAGCCGAGGTTCGAGGACGCCCCCGTGCGGCGATCGGTCTCGGTGCCGCTCTGGGCCGTCCATCCCGCGTCGCCTCCGGTAGCCGCGTTCGCGGCATTCCGCCCGCTGCACGCCGCCACCGGGAAGAAGCAGCTGTCGGACTGGGTGGGGTCTGCCGAACACGGGTTGGTGACGCGATCGATGCGCTTCCAGGAGCGCGTGATGGGGCTCCTGCTAGCCCCGCTGGCGGGGTTCATCGTGGGAGTGTGCGCCTTGGCAACCCGGAGGGCTTCATTGGCGGCGGCAGTTAGCGAATCATCGTCGGTATCCCCAGTGATTCCCGCCCAAGCACTCCCTCCATGAACTAAAATTATCGCGAGTATCAGCCCTGTGAACGTGATAGGACGGTGCCAACTAAGTTTCAAGGTCCACCGCCTGAACGACCCAATGGGAGCCGTCCCACTTCAGGCGCCCGGCCGCACCATAGGCTGTTTCTGGGTCACTGGTTCGTTCCCCAGCTACGTTCGAGGGCTCGTCGTGCTCAGAGAGCGAGAACCCGTAGCTCACCACGAACTGGTCTTCCGCCTCCGACTGCGCATTCAAGAAGTGCTCACTTAGTTCAACCGGGCCCCAGTATTCGTCGCGGTCGCGAAACCCGTCAATGTCTCTCGCGGCATCAATACAATAGCTACAATCGGCCGAACTTAAGCCCCTAAACGGAGTGGAATCTCCGGTTTGATATCCGTAGATCAGCGTGTCCCAGAAGAATTTATACGCCTGCATGGCCCCCTCCTCGGTCTGCTCGTCCATCCCCGGATAGGCACTGGGATCGGGCGCTGCGACGGCGGGCTGCGAGGTGGTGGCGCTTGCCGTCGTCGGTTCCGTCGGGGATGCGGTTGTCGTGGCGGCGGTGCTGGACGGTGAGGGCTCGTCAGCGCCTCCCTCGCAGGCCGCGAGCCCCAGTGCGAGAGCTGACACGGCGGTGATGACCAAGGCGCGACGTAGCGTCATGTCCGGACCCCTTCGGACGTGGTGGAGATCGCCTGACAGTAGCGTGATTGCCTCACGCGCAACACCCTGGGGACCTCGTTGTGGATATCCGAGAGTGCCAGCCGATACCTTGCCGTCTCGTCCGTTCCCGCAGGTAATGAGGGCATTTCGTGGCCACGGAGGCCTCCCTCCTCCTACACTGCAAGAAGTTCCGATGTCGCTGTCGCCATCGCGTGCGGCCGTCGGCATCGGCCCGTCCGTCCCCCAGACCACGGAGAATCACGGTGACCTCGAAGAACGATGTCCAGGCCCCTTCCACCCCCCAGTCCAACAGTCCCGACCGCAACCTCGCCATGGAGCTCGTCCGCGTCACCGAGGCGGCCGCGATCGCCGGCAGCCGCTGGGTCGGCGCGGGCGACAAGAACAAGGCCGACGGCGCCGCCGTCGACGCCATGCGCACCTTCATGGACACCGTCGCCATGAACGGCACCGTCGTGATCGGCGAGGGGGAGAAGGACGAGGCCCCCATGCTGTTCAACGGCGAGGCCGTCGGCGACGGCACCGGCCCCGAGGTCGACGTCGCGGTCGACCCCATCGACGGGACGCGGCTCACCGCGATGGGCTACGACAACGCCCTGTCGGTGTTCGCCGTCGCGGAGCGGGGCACGATGTTCGACCCCTCGGCCGTGTTCTACATGGACAAGCTCGTGGTGGGCCCCGACGCCGCCGACGTGGTCGATCTGCGCAACCCCGTGCGCGCCAACATCGAGGCCGTGTCCCGGGCGCTGGACAAGCCGATCGGCGAGGTCACCGTGTGCATCCTCGACCGTCCGCGCCACGAGCGCCTCGTCGCCGAGGTGCGCGAGGCGGGAGCGCGCGTCAAGTTCATCATGGACGGCGACGTGGCCGGTGCGATCGCGGCCGCGCGGCCCTCGACGGGCGTGGACATGATGCTGGGCATCGGCGGCACCCCAGAGGGCATCGTCGCCGCGTGCGCCATCAAGGCGACCGGCGGCGTGATCCAGGGCCGCCTGGCGCCGACGGACGACGCCGAGCGGCAGAAGGCCGTCGACGCCGGCCACGACCTCGACCGCGTGCTTGCCACGGACGACCTGGTCACCTCCGACAACTGCTACTTCGCGGCCACGGGCGTCACCAACGGCGACCTCGTCAAGGGCGTGCGCTTCGGGCGCGGCCGGATCTTCACCCAGTCCCTCGTGATGCGCTCGGCCTCCGGCACGGTGCGCGTGGTCGACGCCGAGCATCGCCGCGAGAAGTGGAGCCAGTGGCTGCGCCAGGGGCCCGATCAGGGATGATGCGCCCGCGGGACCCCCGTCCCTTCTCTCGGGCGGGGCGCCCCGTAGGCTCCGGCCATGTCCTCCCATGACAATGAGCGCAAAGTCGGCATCCCGCCCAAGCTGGACAAGAAGGCGTACGAGAAGGAGCTCGAGCGCCTGCAGGCCGATCTCGTGGCCATGCAGCAGTGGGTCATCGAGAACGGCGAGCGCGTCTGCCTGATCTTCGAGGGCCGCGACGCCGCGGGCAAGGGATCGGCGATCAAGCGCATCACCCAGTACCTCAACCCTCGCCACTCGCGCATCGTCGCGCTGCCCGCGCCCACCGAGCGCGAGCAGACCCAGTGGTACTTCCAGCGCTACATCCAGCACCTGCCCGCGGCGGGTGAGATCGTCATCTTCGACCGCTCCTGGTACAACCGGGCGGGCGTTGAGCGGGTGATGGGCTTCTGCACCGAGGCCCAGTACCACCGCTTCCTGCGGCAGGCCCCGGACTTCGAGCGCATGCTCGTCGAGGACAGGATCCGCCTGATCAAGTACTGGTTCTCCGTCTCCGACGAGGAGCAGGAGGCGCGCTTCCGCTCCCGTGCCCAGGACCCGATGCGGCGCTGGAAGCTCTCGCCCATGGACGTGCAGTCGATCAGCCGCTGGGAGGACTACTCGCGGGCCAAGGACGCGATGTTCGCGGCCACCGACACCCCGTGGGGCCGCTGGTACACCGTCGAGTCCGAGGACAAGAAGCGCTCACGGATCAACGTCATCCACGACATCCTGCAGCGCGTCCCCTGGGGCTACGTCGAGCCGCAGGAGATCGAGATCCCCTCGCGCCCGCCGGAGAAGGGCTACTCGCGGCCCGACCGCTCCGACTACGTCTACGTCGAGGACGTCGCGAGCAGCCTCGAGGCCGCCCCGAAGTCCAAGGCCAAGACGAAGCGCTCCTAGGGCCCGCCTCGCCTACGATCATCGCGTGAGGCATCCGGCCTCCTCGGGCCCGCAGGAGGCACGCCGATGAGCGATGGATCGACCGCGGCGGAGCACGGGCCCGCCGCCGAGGCTCCCGACGCCGCGAGCGGTCCCGTCGCGGAAGCCGAGAACGCTGGCAGGGCCGGCCGGGAGCCCGCGTCGAGCCGCCAGACCGACGCCCCTGCCGGTCGCCGGGTGCCTCGCGCCCTCTCGATCCTCGTGGGCCTCGCCGCCGCCTGGATCGTGCTGTCGGGGATGCAGCAGCTGGCCGGGCTCATCGTGCCCGTCTTCCTCGCCCTGAACCTGATGATCGCCGTGCACCCCCTGGGTGCTGCGATCGACCGCGCAGGCCTGCCCCGGATCGTCGGCGCGCTCGCGAACATGCTCACCGTGCTCGTCGCACTCGTGGTGTTCTTCGGCGCGATCGGCTGGGCGATCGCGCAGCTCGTCACCGAGCTGCCCCACTACTCCGACCGGTTCAACACCCTGCTCGGCGAGGCGCTCGACATAGCCGACGGGTTCGGCGTCAGCCAGGACCAGCTCACCTCGTGGATCTCCGCGGTGAACGTGTCGTCGCTGGTGGGCATGCTGAACCAGGCGCTGAACTCCGTCGGCTCCGTGAGCGCGCTGCTGACGGCGACCGTCGCCACCATCGTCTTCTTCGGGCTCGACGCGACCGGGCTGCCCGAGCGCCTCGCGGTCGTCGAGCGCCATCACGGGCGCGATCACGCCGCGCTGCTCGAGTTCGCCCACAGCGCCCGCACCTACTGGATCGTGACCACCCTGTTCGGCGCCGTCGTGGCGGTCATCGACGGCTTCGCGCTGTGGCTGCTCGGCGTGCCCCTGCCCGGGGTGTGGGCGGTGCTGCTGTTCCTGTGCAACTACATCCCCAACATCGGGTTCGTGTTCGCGCTCATCCCGCCCACGCTCATGGCGCTCCTGGACCGCGGCCCCTGGACGGCGGTCGCGGTGGTCGTGATCTGCTCGACGATCGCGATGCTCCTGCAGGGCCTCGTCCAGCCGCGCGTCACGGGCCGGGCCGTGGGCCTCGCGCCGAGCATCTCGTTCCTGTCGGTGCTGTTCTGGTCCTGGGTGCTCGGCGCGGCGGGTGCGCTCCTGTCGGTGCCGATGACCCTCCTGGTCAAGGAGCTGCTGATCGACGCCGATCCGCAGGCGCGCTGGCTCAACGCCTTCCTCGCCGACGACGCCTCGGCGGCGGAGACGGCGCCGAGCGAGCGCGTCAGGCCTGCGCCGGGATCTCCCCGGTGAAGTCGTCCTGCACCCGCCGACGCATGCGCAGCGCACCGGCGAAGCCCATCAGCAGGGCCAGGGCGAGCCAGCCGAGCAGCCATGCGATGTCGCCCCAGGGGTCGACCCAGCCGCCGCCGATCGCCCCGCGGAACGCGTCGACCGCATGGGTCATGGGGAGGAACGGGTGGATGGCCTGGAAGAACCTGGGCAGCGTCTTGACCGGATAGGTGCCGCCGGCGCCGGAGACCTGGAGCGCGATCAGCACGAGGGCGAGGAACTTGCCGACGGGGCCGAACAGCGCCCCGAAGCCGTGGTTGAGCGCCACGAACACGACGCTGGTCAGCGCCGCCATCGCCACGAAGGTCCAGAGGTGGACGGCCGTGATCCCGACGGCCAGGTGCAGGACCGCGAGCACGATCGCGGTCTGGACCAGACCCAGCAGCTGGGGCGGCAGCAGGCCGCCGAGGAGCAGGCTCAGGGCGCTCGCGCCCTGCCGGGCCGCGCGGGCCGAGAACGGCGACATCATGAGGAAGATCGCCATGCCGCCCACCCACAGACCGATACCCAGGAACAGCGGGGCCAGGCCCTCGCCGAAGTTCTTGAGCCCGTTGTCGCGGTGGAAGTCCAGCCCCACCGGATCCGAGGCCGCACTGCTCAGGTGGTCGCGTTCGCTGTCGGTGTACGAGGGGACCTTGTCCTTCGCGTCGTTGAGGCCGTCGCTCAGCGTGTGGGTGCCGTCGTCGAGCTGGGAGGCGCCGTCGTCGAGCCGGGACGCTCCGTCCTGCAGCTGCTGGGCCCCCGAGTCGAGCTGGGAGGCGCCGTCGTGCAGCGCGGAGGCGCCGGACTCCGCCTGGTCGGCCGCGCTCGCGAGGCGGTCGGCGCCGTCGGCCAGCTGTCCCGTCGCGCCGGACAGCTGGTCTGCACCGTCCGCGGCCTGGCTCACGCCGGCCGTGTACTGGTCGACGCCCTGGTCGAGGGTCTGCGCGCCGTCGGCGAGCTGCCCGGTCGCGCCCGAGAGCCGGTCGGCCCCCTGGCTGAGGCCCTGGGCGCCCTGGTTCAGCTGACGCACGGCGACCACGGCCTGATCGGCCTGGTCGAAGGCCGTGGGCAGGGCCTGGACCGCGGCCGTGGCCTGGGCGTGCAGGTCGTCGATGCGCTGCTGGGCGGTCGCCGGGTCGGCCGCGGCGTCCTGCGCCGTCTGACGGGCCTGCGAGATCGCGGTCGAGAGCGTGCCGGCGTCGTCCGAGAGCTGCGAGGCGGGGTCCCGCAGCGCATCGGCGGAGTCGGCGATCTGCTGGGTCTGCTGGCGCAGGCCGCCCTCGCCGTCCGCTCCCTGCAGCAGGGTCACCACGCGCCCGGCGGCATCGTTCATGCCCGTGGCGGTGTCGGCGATCTGGGAGCTGCTGGTCGCGGCGCCCGCGATCGTGTCGTTCTGGTCCGAGGCTTCGTCCGAGACGCCCGCGGCGCTGTCGCGCAGCCCGCTCGAGTCGGCGGTGATCTCGGCCAGTCGCGAGCAGAGCTGGTCGGTATCGGAGGCCCCGCCCCCATCGGAGGCCGCGGAGCCCGTCGAGCCGCCCGTGCACGCCTCGGCGTAGAGGTCGTCGACGGAGCGGGTGTAGGTGCCCACGGAGTCGTCGAGCGTCGAGGCGTCGTCCTTGAGGGTCGAGGCGCCGGTCGCGGCGCCCTGCACCGCGTCGTCGACGTCCTGCACGTCCCCGGCGATCGTGGAGGCACCGTCGCGCACGGACACGGCGTCGTCGGAGCCGCTGCTCACGGCGTCGGCGATCTTCTGTGCGCTGTCGGCCGCCGTGCCCACCGAGTCGGAGAGCGTCGAGGCGTCCGTCGCGAGCTGGGCGGCCTTCGAGTCCGGGTCCGCGAGCGCGGTGTTCACGTCGGTCGCGATCGTCGCGAGGTCGTCGACCGCGGTCTGGAGGTCGGCGGTGGTCTGGTCGACGCTCGTCTGGTCGATGCCGAGGTCGCGGGCGCGCTGCTGGGCGGCGCTGAGCCGCGAGTCGAGCTGCTGGGTGCCGTCGGCGAGCCGGCCCGCGCCGTCGGCGAGGCTCGAGGAGCCGTCGGCGACCTGGGAGGACGCGCTCGCGAGCGCCCCGGACCCGGACCGGAGCCGGGGGCTCTGGGCGTCGAGCGTGTCCAGGCCGGAGCTGAGGGTGTCGGCGCCCTGGTCGAGCTGCTTCGCGCCGTCGCTCAGGGTGGAGGCCCCGGTGGAGATCTGCCCGAGGCCCACGACGAGGTCGTAGCTGCCGGCGTCGAGACGCGAGGCGCCGTCCGCGAGCTGCCCCGAGGCGTTGGTCAGCTCGGTCGTGCCGGTGTGCAGGTCCGAGGCGCCGTCGGCGAGCTGCGAGGCGCCGTCGGCGGCGTCGACCAGGTTGTCGTGGATCGTCGTGAAGCCGATGTAGACGTTGTCGAGGTACTGCGCGAGGACGTTGGACTCGAGCGACTCGCGCAGGGCCGTCCCGACCGACTTGGTGAAGTTGCCGGAGACGTAGTTGACGGTGTCGTTGGTGCGCACCGTGAGCAGAGCGGGGGCGGCCTGCATCGGGTCGTCCGCGCCCATCGAGGCGATGTCGGCCGAGAAGTCGGAGGGGATCTCGACGACTGCGCCGTAGGTGCCGTCGGCGAGGCCGCGGTCGGCGGTCGCCTGGTCGGTCCGCACGAAGTGGTAGACGGTGGACTTGTCCATCCCCAGCAGGGTGTCGGTGAACTCCCCGCCGACGTCGATGCGGGAGGTGCTGCCGTCGGTCGCGGTGGTCTCGGCGCCCGTGTCGTCGTTGACCACCGCGGCGGTGACGTGGTCGAGGTGACCGTTGGGGTCGCTGAAGGACCAGGTCATGTTGCCGGCGTACACGAGCGGCACGAGGGCGAGGCCGGTCGCGAAGAGCAGGGCGATCCGCTGCTTCCATTCGCCGGGGATGACGGCCGAGATGTCGTGGCCGACGCTGCGGACCATCGAACCGGTCGCTCGGGCGCCGCGTCCCACGGCGCGCCCGAGCCTGAGGACGAGGTCCCGCAGGGCATGGAGGAGATGGGCGAGAAAGGCCATGGGCGAGACGATACGCGTACGCATCCGATACGCCAATGTATCGAGAGCGGCTGTGGCGGAGGGAACGTGCCGATCTCACCCGGCGAGCAGGGCGTGCAGCCAGGGGAAGGAGCCGTGTGTGAGCGCGACCGCGGCCTCCGCCCCCAGGGCAGCGGCGGCCAGGACGAGCACGGCCACGATAGCCCGCCGCAGCGGGGTGCGCCACCGGGCCAGCAGATCGATCCAGGCGCGTTCGGCCCGCTCCCGCAGGGGCGTGAGCCCGGCGATCGCGAGCACGAGCATCGGCGCCTGGTAGAGCACGTTCCAAGCCACGAGCAGCGCGATCCGGACGGGCAGCGCGTCGACGCGCGAGGCCAGGCCCACGGCCGCGACGAACGGCGGATCGGGCAGGCTCGTGACGGCCAGCAGCGCCGCCGCGATCATCATGGCGCGCACGCTCACCCCCGCGGACGACGTGCGAGGGGCCGGCGGCCGGCGCAGCGCGAGGCCTTGGTGGACGGCGATCCCGGCGCACGCGAGGGCCACCGCGATCTGCGCCGCCGACCACACGGCGGGGGAGCGCAGGACCGGCGCGAGCACGCGCCCGGCCCAGTCCAGGATCGGGTGCAGGGCCAGGATCTCGAGGCTGATGAGCACGACATAGGTGCCCAGGAGCGCGAGCAGCGCCCGGGGGCGCGCCCCGCGGGCGATCGCGCCGGCGGCCACGATCCCGCCGAACGGGTCGAGACCGACGATCGCGAGCCCGAGGAAGGCGACGACGCCCACCGCGGTCATCGCCCGGCCTCCTGGCGCCGGAGGGCGACGGCGAACCGGGACCCCCGGGGTGCGCGCGTGTCCATGGGGTCATCCTCTCGTCCTCGCGGCGGCGGCGCGCCGGTACGGTGAGCGGACGCGAGACCCTGTGCGAGAGGAGCACCACGCGATGACCAAGGCCCCCGAGCTCGTCGACGGCTCGATCACCGGCGAGAACTACCGGATCACACCGCTCACCCCCCGGGTGGTGCGGCTGGAGTGGTCTCCGTCGGGGCGCTTCGAGGACCGGCCGTCGACGTTCGCGCTCCACCGGGACCTGCCTGTGCCCGATGTGCACGTCGCCCGCGAGACGAACCGGCTGCTCGTCCTGACCGACGCCTTCCGCCTCGAGTACGACGAAGGGCCCTTCAGCCCCTCCGGGCTGCGCCTCGACGTGCTCGGCGGCGTCTCGACCTACCACTCGGTGTGGCGCTACGGGCAGGACCTGTCCCTGCCCGCCGACGTCGAGGCGCGCCGCCGCGGACGGCCCGAGCGCCCTCTCGACGGGAACCTGGGAGGGGCGGCGCGCACGGTCGACCTCGCCGACGGCGAGATCCCGCTCGAGCCCGGCGTCAACAGCGCCGTCGGCTACGCCGTGATCGACGACTCCGGATCGATGGTCTTCGAGGACGGCCGGCTCGTCGCGCGCGACGCCGAGGACGGCGCCCTCGACCTGTACGTGTTCGCCGCCGGACGCGACCACGTCGCCGCCGTGCGCGACTACTTCGCGATCTCGGGCGCGCAGCCGCTCCTGCCGCGCTGGGCGCTCGGCAACTGGTGGTCCCGCTACCACCGCTACTCCGAGGCCTCCTACCTCGGGCTGCTCGACCGCTTCGACGAGGCCGGGATCCCCTTCTCGGTGGCCGTGATCGACATGGACTGGCACCTCGTCGACGACGTCGACCCGGCCCATGGCTCGGGCTGGACCGGCTACACGTGGAACCGCGAGCTGTTCCCCGACCCCGCGCGCTTCCAGCGCGAGCTGCACGAGCGCGGCCTGCACGTGACCCTCAACGACCACCCGGCCGATGGGGTGCGGGCCTTCGAGGAGCCCTACGAGGCCATGTGCCGCGCACTCGGACGCGAGGCCGACGGCACGCCCGTCGTCTTCGATCCCACGGACCCCGAGTTCATGCGAGCCTCCATGGAGGTGCTGCACCGCGGGCTCGAGGAGCTCGGCACCGACTTCTGGTGGATCGACTGGCAGAGCGGGCCCACCTCCAACGTGCCGGGCGTCGATCCGCTGTGGGTGCTCAACCACGCCCACTTCACCGACAACGAGCGCCAGGCCGCAGCGCACGGCGACCGCGGCCTGACCTTCTCCCGGTACGCGGGCCCCGGCAGCCACCGCTACCCGGTCGGCTTCTCGGGCGACTCGATCATCAGCTGGGACTCCCTGGCCTTCCAGCCGCGCTTCACCGCCTCGGGCGCGAACATCGGCTACGGCTGGTGGAGCCACGACATCGGCGGCCACATGGGCGGCGTGCGCGACGACGAGCTCGCCATGCGCTGGGTGCAGTTCGGGGTGTTCTCGCCGATCATGCGCCTGCACTCCTCGAACTCGCCCTTCGGCGGCAAGGAGCCGTGGCGCTTCACCGAGCCGGCGCGCGGCGTCATGAGGGAGCAGCTGCGCCTGCGCCACCGGCTCGTGCCCTACCTGCACACGATGAACCGGCGCGCCCACGTCGAGGGCCGCTCGCTCGTCGAGCCCGTCTACTTCGAGGACACGTCGCCCGGCGCCTACGCGCAGCGCGACGAGTACCTGTTCGGCTCCGAGCTCCTGGTCGCCCCGATCGTCCGCCCCGCCGCGGCCGACGTCGCGCGTGGTCGCGCGGACGTGCACCTGCCCGCCGGCCGCTGGGTGGACGCGTTCACCGGCTGGGCGTACACCGGCGGTCGCAGCGTGCGCATGTTCCGCGACGCCGCGTCGATCCCCGTGCTCGTGCGCGCGGGCGGCATCGTGCCGCTCGTGGCCGAGGGCGAGGACCTCGACGCCTCGCGCAACCCGCGCGCCCTCGAGCTGTGGGTGGGCGCGGGCGCCGACGGGGACTTCACGCTGTGCGAGGAGCCCGAGGGCGAGGTCGCGGCGCCGGAGGACTGGATCGCGACCCGCATCGTGCTCGACGCGACGGACGGAGCCCTGCGCATCGAGCTGCCCGAGCGCTCGCCGGTGGGCGAGGACGGTGCGCGCCGCTGGAGCCTGCGCCTGCTGGGCTTCGACCCGGCGGCCTTCGGCGATCTGGTGGCCGACGGCGCCGAGGTCAGCGTGCGACCGGCCGAGCGCGGCACGCTGCTCGTCGAGGTCGTGCCCACCACCGTGGCCGACACCGGGGCCCGCGTGCTCGAGCTGCGCTCGGCCGGATTCGCCTCGACCGGCACGAACGAGGTCGCGCCCGCCCTCGAGGAGCTGCTCAACGGCGCCCAGGTGGGCTATCTGCTCAAGGAGCGCATCCAGCACGCGGTGACCGAGCACGGCGTCGGCGCGCTCTCCTCGATCGGGTCCTTCGGCGCCGGGCCCTCGCCGTTCACGCAGAAGCCCGAGGACTACGACCGGCCCTCCGAGGAGCTCATCGCCGCGGTCGCGGAGGTGCTCACGGCCCAGTGACCTCGGCCGCCGGCCCGGAGGGCGGCCCGCACCGCGGACCGCCCTCCGGGGCCGGGCGCCGTCAGCTCCGGAGCACGCCGGCCTCGTCGGCCCGACGGGTGAGCACGCAGAACTCGTTGCCCTCGGGGTCGGCGAGCACGGCCCACCCCTCGTCCCCGCGCCTCAGGTCGTTCACGAGCGTGGCGCCGAGGCCGAGCAGCCGCTCGACCTCCTCGTCGCGACTCCGGTCCACGGGACGGACGCAGATGTGCATCCGGTTCTTGACGGTCTTGGGCTCGGGAACCCGCAGGAAGCCGATCCAGCGACCGGCGGGACCGGTCAGGCCCGCCTCGTCCTCGGACTGCTCCTCATCGGGCGTGAAGTCGTCGAGCACCTGCGCCCACCAGGCCACCTGGGCGTGGGGGTCGTGGGCGTCGATGCAGAAGTTGGCGGTGCGGGAGACCATGACGGCCCTTCCTTCCCGGGTCGGTGCCGGTTGTCGCGGCGGGCGGAGCGGCGCCGCCGTCCCTCCCCAGTGTGCGCCGCTCCCGCCCGGCACGCCCGTGCTTTCGGGTCAGCGCTCCTCGCCGACCAGCCACAGCGCCTGGTAGGGGCGCACCGTGACGCGGGGGACCTCGAGGGACCAGTCGTGGCCGCCGATCGCCTCGTGGGGATGGTCCCCGACGATCGGGGTGAGCACGGAGGTCTCGAGCTCGACGGGGTACTCCGACAGGTTGAACACCTCCACCAGCGGGGCGAGCGGGTGGTCGCGCCGCAGGATCAGGAGGCGGTGGTCGGGGCTCGGCACGATCGTCGACTCGACGCTCGCGTGCAGCTGGGGGAGCGACGAGCGCACCGCGATGAGATGGCGCAGCCCCGTGAGCACCACGGCGGCGGGCGTGGTCGGCCCCGCGACGCCGCGGGCGTCGTCCTCCGCGGCGGCGACGGCGTCCCACGGCATCACGGGGCGGTGGGCCCAGCGGTTGTCGGCGGCGTGATCGGGGTCCTCGGCGAAGCGGTCGTCGTTGAGCAGGGCGACCTCGTCGCCCATGTAGAGCAGGGGCAGGCCGCCGAAGCCGAGCATCGCGGCGTGCAGCAGCAGGATCCGGTCGATCGCGAGGTGCACGGCCGCGGGGTCGGCGCCGTCGGCCGCGTCCGTGGTCGCGGCGGCCGCGATCCCCGTGCCACCGCCGAGGGCGCGCTCGAGGCCCGCGAGGGAGGCGAGGGTGCCGCTGATGCGCTTGTCGCCGGTCGCGGGGTTGTGCTGGAACACGAGGCCCTGGGCGAACGAGCCCGGGAAAGCCCCCGAGTAGAACTCCGAGAGGAACGCCCGGTGGGCGTGGCCGCTGAGGCCCGCGTCGGCGGCGTCCTCGTCGGTCACGGCCCAGCCGATGTCGTCGTGGCAGCGCACGTACGTGGCCCAGGTGGTCGACGACGGCTTGGGCGGGAACTTGCCGAGGGCAACCTCGAGCAGCCGCGTGCTGCGCGAGGCGAGGGCCGACCACAGCTGGACCATGTAGCTGTTGTGGTAGGCCATGTCCGAGACCTTGCCCGCGTGCTCGCCGAGGCCCAGGTAGCCGATGAGGTCCTGCGGCCCGACGATCGCCTCGGCCTTGAAGGCGACAGCAGGGGCGGCGATCCGGGCGGCGGCGCGCAGGGCCCGCGTGAGGTGGTGGACCTCGGGCAGGTTCTGGCACGTGGTGCCCAGGCGCTTCCACGTGAACGCGATCGCGTCGAGCCGCAGGACGTCGACGCCCTGGTTCGCGAGGAAGCAGATGATCTCGACGAACTCGCAGAACACATCGGGGTTCGCCCAGTTGAGGTCCCACTGGAAGGCGTTGAAGGTGGTCCACACCCAGCGTCCGAGCTCCTCGTCGAACGTGAAGTTGCCGGGGGCGAAGTCGGGGAACACCTCGGGCAGCGTCTGCTCCCATCGGTCCGGCTCGGTGCGGTCGGGGTAGGTCAGGAAGTAGTCGCGGTAGCGCTCCTCGCCGGCGCGGGCGCGGCGCGCCCAGTCGTGCTCCTGGGCGACGTGGTTGAGCACGAGGTCGAGCTCGAGGCTCATGCCGCGGTCGTGCAGGGACGTGGCGAGCGCCGCCAGGTCGTCCATGGTGCCGAGGTCCTCGCGCACCCTCCGGAAGTCCCGCACGGCGTAGCCGCCGTCGCTGTCCCCGGGGCGGGGATCCAGCAGGGGCATGAGGTGGAGGTGGGTGACCGCGAGGGACTCGAGGTGGTCGAGGTGCTGCTCGACGCCGCGCAGGGTGCCGGCGAAGCGATCCGCATAGGCCACGTAGGCGAGCATGCGCGGGTCCTGCAGCCAGTCGGGAGCCAGCAGGCGCTCCTCGTCCAGGCCGCGCAGGTCCTCCGAGCGCTCCGCCATCGCCGCGGCCAGGATCTGCAGCACACGCTCGAAGGTCTCGTCGGCGCGCTCGCCGTAGCAGGCGTGCAGCCCCCGTCGCAGGTCGGCGCCGTAGCGCGCGACCCGCAGGTCGAAGGACCGCGCGAGATGCGGATCGGGACGGTCGGACTCGACGGAGCGTGCGTGGGTCGGGCTCATGGCCTGATCCTAGGGGCCTGCGGGAGAGCGGGAGCCGTCGTTCCGGGCGGGGACCGGTGGGCGCGTGGGAGGTGCCGCCGAGGGCCGGCGCGCTGTCCGGGTCGCGGTGAGGCGCACAGATGTGACGCTCGGAGCCGCAGCCCTCCGGATTCGAGGGGCTGCGGCTCTGAGCGTCACATCTGTGCAGCTCCCACCGTCTCAGATCTCCCGCCGGGGAAAAGTTAGGGTAGGTTAAAACGTGTGGACGACGAGGAGGCGAGAGCGATGGACGACCTGAGCAGCACGACGGACGCGCCCTGCCCCGCGGCCGTGGCCTCCACGCCCGCTTCGACCGGCGCTGCCTCCACGCCCGCTTCGACCGCCGCGCCCGCTCCGGCCTCACGCGAGCCCGACCGCGCCCCGGGCACCACCACGGGCCCTGGTCCGCGCGGACGCCGCGGCTCGGTCGTGCGCCTGCTGGGGCCCGCCTTCGTCGCCGCCATCGCCTACGTGGACCCCGGCAACATCGCCGCCAACATGAGCGCGGGAGCCCGGTACGGCTACCTGCTGCTGTGGGTGCTCGTCGTGGCCAACGCGATGGCCGTGCTCGTCCAGTACCTCTCGGCGAAGCTCGGCGCCGTGACCGGACGCAGCCTCGCCGAGGTGCTCGGCGAGCGGCTCGGCCGCCGCGCCCGGCTGGTCTACTGGGCCCAGGCGGAGCTCGTCGCCGCCGCGACCGACGTCGCCGAGGTGATCGGTGGCGCGATCGCCCTGCAGATCCTGTTCGGGGTGCCGCTCGTGCCGGGCGGCGTCCTCGTCGGCGTCGTCTCGATGCTGCTCCTCGCCGTGCAGAGCCGTCGCGGTCAGCGCGCCTTCGAGCACGTCGTCATCGCGTTCCTCGCCCTCATCACCGTCGGCTTCCTGTCGGGGCTCGTGCTCGACCCGCCCGATCCCGGCGCCCTGGCCGAGGGTCTGCTTCCGCGCTTCCACGGCCCCGACACCGTGGTCCTGGCCGCGAGCATGCTCGGCGCGACCGTCATGCCCCACGCGATCTACCTGCACTCGGGGCTCGTGCGGGACCGGCACGGCGGGGGCGGCTCTCCCGCGAGGATCCGGCGCCTGCTGCGCGCCACCCGCTGGGACGTGGTGCTGTCCCTGCTCGTGGCGGGCTCGGTCAACATCGCGATGCTCGTCCTGGCAGCGGAGGCGCTCCCCGGCGTGCCCGGCACGGACACCATCGAGGGCGCGCACCATGCGATCGCGCAGGCCTCCGGGCCCGTCATCGCGACCCTCTTCGGCGTCGGCCTGCTCGCCTCGGGTCTCGCCTCCACCTCGGTCGGGGCGTACGCCGGGGCGCAGATCATGGAGGGACTGCTGCACGTCCGCGTGCCCCTCCTGATCCGCCGTGCCGTGACGCTCGTGCCCGCCCTCGCCCTGCTCGCGATCGGCGCCGAGCCCACGTGGACCCTCGTGCTCAGCCAGGTCATGCTGAGCATCGGCATCCCCTTCGCGCTCGTGCCGCTCGTGGTCCTCACCAGCCGCCGCGCCCTCATGGGCGACTTCGCCAACGGCCGGCCGATGCGCCTCGCGGCGGCGATGGTGGCCCTCGCGATCATCGCCCTCAACGTCGCCCTCGTGGTGCTCACGGCCCTCGGCCTGGGGTGAGGCGGCACCTCCGTGCGGAGCGGGGCGGCGGGTAGCATCCGAGCCGTGGACCTCGACGACCTCACCCCCGTGGCCCAGGACTACCTCAAGGTGATCTGGAGCAGGACCGAGTGGGGCGCGGCGCCGATCACGACGGGGGAGCTCGCCACGCGCTTCGGCACGAGCGCCGCGAACGTCACCGAGACCGTGCGGCGCCTCGCCGGGCAGGGGCTGCTCGAGTACACGCCCTATCGGCCGGTGCGCCTGACGGCCGACGGCACCGCCTGCGCGGTCGCGATGGTCCGCCGTCATCGTCTTCTCGAGACCTACCTCGTCGAGGCGCTCGGCTACGCGTGGGACGAGGTGCACGACGAGGCGGAGCGGCTCGAGCACGCCGCCTCGCCCGAGCTCATCGACCGCATCGACGCCGCCCTCGGACATCCCGCGTCGGATCCCCACGGCGACCCGATCCCCTCCGCGAGCGGCCGCACCTCGCTGCCCCCCGGTGCGCTGCTCCTGGCCGAGGTCACGCCTCCCGGCGACCTCCGCGTGGTGCGGGTCTCGGACGCCGAGCCCGCCGTGCTGGGGTCCGCGCACGACCTCGGCCTCGTGCCGGGCGGCACCGTGCACGTCGAGCCGATGCCGGCCGCCGATCCCTCCGCCGACGGCGCCGCGGGTGGGACCGCAGGCCCGGCCGCGCTCGCGGTCCGCCCTCGCGCGGAATCGGACCTCGTGCCCGTTCCCGCCGAGGTGGCCGCGGCGGTCCGCGTCATCCCGGTCGGCGGCGAGGCCCGAGGCCCGTCGCGCCCCGACCGCCCCGCCCCGCGCGACTAGGCTCGGCCGGCATGGAGCACTCTGCCTCGCCGGACGAGCACGGCACCGCCGCGCGACCGGCCACCCCCGACACCCGCACCGCCGCCCAGTACTGGGAGGACCGGTACGGCACCGAGCACGTGTGGTCCGGCACGGTCAACGCGACCACCGCGGCCGTGGTCGGGAGGCTGCCGCAGCGGAGCGCCGCACCGGGCCGAGCCCTCGACCTCGGCTGCGGCGAGGGTGCCGACGCGATCTGGCTGGCCGAGCACGGCTGGGACACGATCGGCGTCGACATCTCCACGACCGCGACCGAGCGCGCCCGCCTCGCCGCGCTCGAGGCGGGGCTGCCCGACGAGCGCATCCGCTTCGTGGCCGCGGACCTCTCGGCCTGGGCCGCCGCCGCGGACGATGCCGACGACCCGTCGGGCGGGCTGCTCGCGGGCCCCTTCGACCTCGTCACGGCGAGCTTCTTCCACTCCACCGTGGAGCTGGCCCGCACGGCGATCCTGTGCCGCGCGGCGGCCACGCTCGCCCCGGGCGGCCGTCTGCTGATCGTCTCCCACGCGGCGCCGCCGCCCTGGGCGCCGGAGCACGACCGCCACGGCCACGCGGAGCTGCTCGACCCCGCCGGGGAGCTCGCCGCGCTGGCCCTCGACCCCGTCAGGTGGCGCACCGAGCTCGCCGAGACCCGGCGTCGACAGGTCGTGGATCCCGACGGCCGGCCCGCGGAGATCGAGGACGGCGTGCTGCTGCTCCGTCGCGCCGCCTGACGGCTCTGCGCACCCCGCCGCACGCATCCCCGAGATGTGCGCGACGGCACGGTCTCAGGTCCTCCGGAGCACGGCCCGCTACCCTGGACGCATCCTCCGGCCCCGTGCATCCCCATCTCCGGGGCCCGGCGAACCCCACCTCCCAGACCGAGAGGCCACCGCATTGGGTGAACTGTCCCTTCCCTTTGAGATCGCCTCGATGTCGATCCTGGTCGTCATCCTGCTGGTCGACCTGCTGCTCGTCCTCAAGCGACCGCACGTGCCGTCGATCAAGGAGTGCACGGCGTGGATCGGCTTCTACGTCGGCCTCGCGCTCGTCTTCGCCATCGCCATCTGGTACCTCGGCGGCCACCAGCCCGCCGTCGAGTTCGTCGCCGGCTGGCTGACGGAGTACTCGCTGTCGGTCGACAACCTCTTCGTGTTCCTGCTGATCATGGGCCGCTTCGGCGTGCCCCGGAAGTACCAGCAGGAAGTGCTCATGGTCGGCATCATCATCGCGCTCGTCGCGCGCGCGATCTTCATCGGGGTCGGCGCCGTCGCGATCGAGCAGTTCTCCTGGATCTTCTACTTCTTCGGCCTGTTCCTGCTCTACACCGCCTGGAACCAGGCTCGCGGCGAGGACGACGAGGACGACAGCGAGACCTTCATCCAGCGCTGGCTGCGCAAGGTCATCCCGGTGACCGAGGAGTTCGACGGCAACAAGCTGCGCACGCGCATCGACGGCAAGAAGGTCTTCACGCCGATGCTGCTCGTGTTCGTGACCATCGGCCTGACCGACGTCATGTTCGCCCTCGACTCGATCCCGGCGATCTTCGGCATCACCCAGAGCGCGTTCATCGTGTTCACCGCCAACCTGTTCGCCCTGATGGGCCTGCGTCAGCTGTACTTCCTGCTGGGCGGTCTCGTCGAACGCCTCGTGTACCTGCACTACGGCATCGCGGCGATCCTCGCCTTCATCGGTGTCAAGCTCATCTTCCACGCGATCCACGAGTCGCCGCTGTGGCCCGAGGACAGCGCATTCGGGCGGTTCATGCATCACGTGCCGGAGATCAACACCGTCGTCTCGCTCGGCTTCATCATCCTGGCGATGGCGGTCGCGACGATCGCCTCCCTCATCTGGGGCCCCAAGGGCGGCGCGAGCTCGCAGACCGAGGGCGGCGCGGACGAGCAGGAGCACGTGGAGGCCTGAGCCGCCACCCTCGCCGTACCGGCCGGCCGGCCGGTACGGCAGGCGTCAGGCGGGGAGGTCCACGACCCAAGGCTCGCGGGGAAGGGTCGCGGGGTCCCAGCGCGCGAGCACGTCGGACGCCGCGTGGCAGCCCGTCAGTCCGAGCGAGGCCCCGATGCGCTCCACGACGTCGCCGGCGCTCTCCCCGCGCTCGAGGCGATCGCGCAGCGTGACGGCCCCGTCGCGCTTGGCCAGCCGTGCCCCGCTCGGCGACACCGCGAGCGGCACGTGCGCGTACTCCGGGGCCGAGGCCCCGAGCAGGTGGGCGAGATAGGCCTGGCGGGGGGCCGATGCCAGCAGGTCGTCGGCGCGCGTCACCTGGTCTATCCCGGTCGCCGCGTCGTCCACGACAACCGCGAGGTTGTACGCGACGACGCCGTCGCCGCGACGCAGCACGACGTCGTCGACGCCGCCCGTGACCTCGCCCGCGAACAAGTCGTGCACCCTCCACGTCGCGACCTCGGCGCGCAGGCGCAGGGCCGGCTCGCGCCGCAGCTCGTGCATGCGTGCTCGACCCCGCTCGCGCTCGGCGGGCGTCAGGTCGCGGCAGGTCCCCGGGTAGGCGCCCGGCGGCGTGTGCGGGGCGCTCGGCGCCTCGAGGATCTCCCGGCGCGTGCAGTAGCACTCATAGACCCGTCCCTGCGCGGAGAGCTGCTCGAGAGCCCGTCCGTAGACGTCGTCGCGCTCGGACTGCCGCACGACCGGGCCGTCCCAGTCGAGGCCGATCGCGGCGAGATCCGCGAGCTGGCGCTCCTCGGCGCCGGGCCGCACCCGGTCCAGGTCCTCGACGCGCAGGTGGAAGGCGCGATCGCTGCGGCGGGCGAGCACCCACGCCAGGATCGCGGTGCGCAGGTTGCCCAGGTGCAGGTCGCCGCTCGGCGACGGCGCGTAGCGTCCCGCCCCCCGGCCGGTGCCGGCGCTCACGAGGCGGACGTCCGCACGGGACGGCCGAGTGCCGTGAGCGCGCTCGGCACGGACCGAGCGGTCGGGAGACGTCGGCCGGACGGGGGTGCGAGGAGCATCTGATCAGTGTAGGAAGCCCCACCGACGAGCGAGCGGCCGCCCGACCACGTGGGGTCGGACGGCCGCTCGCGGACAGGCTGTGGAGCCGGGCTCAGGAGTCGCCGCGGTGGGTGCCCCGCTTGCCCTCCTCGGCGGCCCGGTTGGGATCCGCCGGGTTGTCCTCGGGGTCGATCGCCGGGTCGATGACACGGCCCTGCTCGGGCAGGTCGTCGCCGCGGTGCGTGCCGGCCGAGGCGTCCTTGCCGGACGCCGAGTCGAACTTGACGTCGTGGGGCTCGGTGTCGGACGTGCGGTCCTCGGTCTTCGAGGTCTTCGGGGCGTTCTTGCCGCCCTGCAGGGACTGCGCGACGTCACCGGCCTCGGCGCCGCCCACCGTGTCGGAGACCTCGGTGGAGTCGGTGTCGGTCGCGGCGGACGCCGGGTAGTGGGCGCGCGCGAAGTCGGCCGGCGGGGCCCACGGGTCCTCGACCGGACGGGTGCGCTTCCACACGACGTAGCCGGCGGCCGCCCCGGCGGCGGTCAGCGCGAGCACGAGCAGCACCTTGCCGGCACGGCCCTTGCGCTGCTTCGGGGTGGGCTGGGCGTAGGCCTTCTTGATCTCGCCCTGGCCCTTATCGAGCTCCTTGCGGGCGGCGTCCACGGCGGCCGTGACGGCGGAGGCGACCACGGTGTTGGTCGCGCCGGCCGTACGGCGAGCACGCGGCAGGTAGTCGTCCTGGAGGTCGTGGCGGAGCTTCTCGGCGCGCGGGCTCAGCGAGTCGGCGAACTGGGCGATCTTCTCGCCCTGGTCCTTCGCGGCTTCCTGCACCTGGGGGAGGTACTGGTCGACGAGCTCCGAGGTCTTCTTGCGCACGTCCTTCGCGCCCTCGGACACGGCCGGCACGACCGTGTCGTTGAACTTCGCCAGGCCCTCCTCGGCGGACTTCTGCGCCTTGTCGGCGAAGTGCTCGACCCGCGAGCTCGCCGTGCGGGCGGCCTTCTTGGCGGCGCGCTTGTTCTTCTTGCACCCCATGGGGGAACCCCTTTCGATCGGGATCGCCGGGTACGGCGATGTCGAGCCATCGGGCGTCGTCCCGCGGGCGACGCCTCGTACCGCTCCACCATAGCGTGATGGGGCACACGTCGTCCCAGCGGGTGTGCAGGAACGAGAGCCGGCGCGGGGGCGCCCACGGCCCGCGCCCGAGCGGCTCCGCGCGGGCGCGCTGTGCGAGGATGGGCGCATGTTCGCAACTCTGCACACCAATCTCGGCGACATCCGTCTGGAGCTGTTCGAGGCCAACGCTCCCAAGACCGTCGACAACTTCGTGGGCCTCGCCCGGGGCACCCGTGAGTTCACCGATCCCGAGAGCGGCCAGAAGGTCTCCCGTCCGTTCTACGACGGCGTGGTCTTCCACCGTGTGATCGACTCCTTCATGATCCAGGGCGGTGACCCGCTGGGCACCGGCACGGGCGGCCCGGGCTACACCTTCGACGACGAGATCTCCGAGAAGAACTTCAACGAGCCCTACATGCTCGCGATGGCGAACGCCGGCAAGCGCATGAACGCGATCACCGGCCGTCCCTCGGGTACCAACGGCTCGCAGTTCTTCATCACCGTCGCCCCCACCCAGTACCTGCACGGCAAGCACACCGTCTTCGGGCAGGTCGCCGACGAGGAGTCGAAGAAGGTCGTCGACGCGATCGCCACGGTCGAGACCGATCGGCGCGACCGTCCGGTCGACGACGTCGTGATCGAGTCCGTCGAGATCGAGGACTGAGACCGCGTCCTCCCGCGCAGCCCGACCCGGGGGCGCCGCCGACACCGGCGGCGCCCCCATCTGCGTCCCAGGGCTGCGTGATGGAATGGCGGCCATGAGCCGCCCCTCCTACGGCTACGGCGCCGACGACTGCTCCCGACCCCGTCCCTCCTACGGCTACTCGGGCCCTGACGAGCCCCCTGGCTCGGCCGATCCGACAGGTCCTGCGATCGAGGGCGGCTCCGAGGCACCGGAGGAGCGGTACGGGCAGGTCCCCCGCCCCGTCGGGAGCGACCGCGGGCAGGACGCCGGGGGAGCGGACGACGGCTACGGCGCCCAGAGCGGCGCCTACGGCGCCTCGGGCCCCGAGGACGTGCCCGTGTGCCCGCGCCATCCCGACCGTGTGGCCTACGTGCGCTGCCAGCGCTGCCACCGTCCCGCCTGCCCCGAGTGCCAGCGCCCGGCCGCGGTCGGGATCCTGTGCGTGGACTGCGCCCGGGACATCGAGCGCCAGCAGCGCCAGTCGGCGCCGCGCACGGCGATGGGCGGCCGCACGTCCACGGAGCGGCCCGTCGTCACGATCGCGATCATCGCGGTGTGCGTCGTCCTGTACCTCGGGCAGATGCTCGGCGGCGGTGTCGTCGACCAGCTGCTCACCTTCGCGCCGTTCCGTGCCCTCGCGATGCCCTGGACCTTCATCACGAGCGGGTTCCTGCACGCCAGCGTGCCGCACATCCTGCTGAACATGATGGCGCTGTGGTTCATCGGGCCCCACCTCGAACGCACGATGGGCCGCTGGCGCTTCGCGAGCGTGTACCTCGTGTCCGTGATCGCCGGCCATGTGGCGGTGCTGCTCATGGCCAGCCCCATGAGCCCGGCATGGTTCGGGGGCACGGTGGGGGCCTCGGGCGGGATCTTCGGGCTGTTCGGCAGCCTGTTCGTCGTGAACCGACGGATGGGTCTGCAGTCGGGCCAGGTGCTCGTGCTGATCGCCCTGAACCTCGTGATCACCTTCCTCTACCCGCACATCTCCTGGCAGGGCCACCTGGGCGGTCTCGTGCTCGGGACCGCCACGACGGCGCTGCTGTTCGCCACCCGTCCGCGCGCGAGCGCAGGGTCGGACCGGGCGGCGCTGGCGCGGCGCTCGGCGCTCATCCATGGGGGCGTGATCGCCTGCGCCGTGCTGCTGTGCCTGCTGCTCATCGTGGTCAAGGTCGCGATCGCCCCGCCCGGCGTGTTCGGTGTCCTCTGACCGGAATGACACGGGTGTGATTATCCCCAGCTGTGGAAACGGCTGGGGATAACTCTGCTCCGACGGGGGACGGCCGCCGATCCGTGTGGATAACTCGAGGATCGGTGTGGAGCGGGAGGGGACGCCCACCGGCGCGGCGGCCCGCGAGAGGGGCGATTCGTCCGTCTCTGTTCCGGTGCGTCCGCGCGGGCCTTCGGCGGCCGTCAGGGCGTAGCCGGTGTGGTATGGGCCTGTGTTGCTTGCGCTCCAATACCCCTCTGACCTGCGGTGATGCGCGTTCTTGCAGGTCGCCTCGGCGTGTCGCGGCACGCGTCGTGGACAACCGCGTCTCGTCGTCCACGGCCCTGGGGCGCAAGGGTGGGCACGAAGCCGTGCCACCTGCGGAATCACATGCCTGTCATTCGTGCACAGGAGTGGACAAGCCTGTGGATAACCTCCCCGTCTCTGCACACCGCGGCGTGCCGCGCCGGCCGTGGGGGTGCCCGCGGCCCGGTTGTGCACCGTGGGCGGGACGACAGGGAGGACGGCCGGCGGGGGAGCGGCGGCGTCCGGGAGCGTGCGGCCACCGCGCACAATGGACGGCATGCGCCCCACCCCTGCAGACCTCCAGGCCGCCCGCGGCGCGGTCATCGACGACCTCCTCCCCGAGCCGCTGCGACTGCTCGTCGTGGGCATCAACCCGGGGCTGTGGACCGGTGCGACGGGCGCCCACTTCGCCCGCCCGGGGAACCGCTTCTACCCGGCGCTCGCCGCGGCCGGGATCACCGACTGGCTCGTCGATCCCGCCGAGGGCTACCGCGAGGAGGACCTCGCCCACCTGCGCGCGATCGGGCTGGGCATCACCAACCTCGCGCGTCGTGCGACGGCCCGGGCCGACGAGCTCACGGACGACGAGCTGCGCGACGGCGCGCGACGCCTGGTCGACACCGTGCGGGAGCGGCGGCCCGGTGCCGTCGCGGTCGCCGGGATCACCGCTTACCGGACCGCCTTCGGCGTGCGCTCGGCCCGCCAGGGCCGGCAGCAGAGCTGGCCGGCGAGCGCGCTCGAGCTCGCCGAGCAGGGCCCTCCCGGCGGTCGCGCCGCCCTCGAGGCCACCCCGCTGTTCGTCGTGCCCAATCCGAGCGGGCTCAACGCCCATGCGACCATCCCGACCCTCGCCCGCGACTATCGGGAGGCGGCCGACGCGGCGGGCATGGAGACCTTCCCGCCGCGCGCCTGACCGGCCGCGGAGCCGCGGCGTCGGGCGCTCCCGACGCCGCGCCCACAGACTTGAGCGGTCGAGACTCGAGATGGGAATACGGCCCCGGCCCTCGCCGTTGCTCCTGGTGCATGGCGCGAAGGACGCGCCCACCCCTCCGGCATCGTGCCGGATCGATGAAGCGAAGGAGTTGCACATGGACCGCGCACTGAACCCGTTCCACGACGCCGAGCGTTTCCTGGGCGGCATCGCCCGCATGCCCGCGTCGCTCGCGATGCCGATGGACCTGTCCCGCGACGGGGACACGTTCGTCGCCGAGATCGATCTGCCGGGCGTCGATCCGACGACCATCGACGTCGACGTCGAGGACCGCACGCTGACCGTGCGGGCCGAGCGCACGCCGTCCTCGCGCGACGAGGGACGCACCTGGCTGACCCGTGAGCGCCCGTCGGGCACGTTCGCCCGCCAGCTCACGCTGGGCACGCGGGTGGCCCTCGACCGCATCCAGGCCGACTACGACGACGGCGTGCTGCGCCTGACGATCCCGATGGCCGAGGAGGCCAAGCCGCGCAAGATCGCGGTGGCCCACTCGTCGACGCCGACCACCATCCAGGCCGACGGCTCCGACACCGCGGGCGGGGCGTCCGAGACGGCCTGACCCTGCGCCGACGGGCGGTGCGGGCACGACCGGCAGGTCAGTGCTCCGCGCCGCCCGTCGTCGTGTCGTCCTGGGGCCGGGTGAGAGCGATCGCGGCCATGAGCGCGAGCGCCCGGCCGCTGAGCGCCACCGGCACCGCGGAGGCGGCCGGCACGTGCACGAAGCCGCCTCGGATCGAGCCGAGGCCCGGCTCGGTCGCCAGATGGTGCATGAGCCGGGCGAACACGTCGTTGCACACGTAGGTCCCGGCGGTCTGGGAGACGCGCGCCGGCGCCCCCGCGAGATGCGCGGCCGTCACCATCGCCTTGATCGGCAGGGACGAGAACCAGCCGACCTCGGGCACGGGCACGCACGGTTCGTCGACGGGCGAGGCGTCGGCCGCGTCCGGGATGCGGGCGTCGCGGACGTTGATCGCGACGCGCTCGGGCGTGATCGCCTCGCGTCCGGCGGCGAGGCCGGTCGCGATCACGACGGCGGGCTGTTCGCGCCGGACGGCGTCGAGCAGCAGATCCCCCGCCCGCCCGAACACGACCGGCAGGAGCACGGACGTGACGTCGTGGTGCTCCTCGCGCAGCTGCCGCTCGGCCACGCGCACGGCCTCCCAGGACTCGTTGATCGTCGCGCCGTCGAAGGGCTCGAAGCCGGACAGCAGGAGGGAGGGCATGCGGCGACCCTATCGGCCCCTACGATGTCCCGATGATCCCCGCCTCCCTGTATGCGCCGTTCGGTCTGAGGATCACGGCGGGCCCGCTCGAGATGCGGGTCCTGCAGGACGCCGAGATGCCCGACTACGCCGAGCTGCTGCGTCGCCCGATCTTCCCCGCCCGGGACATCGAGGAGGACGCCGACCACGTCTTCCCCTGGTACCGGCCCGAGCCCGACGAGCGGGTGCGCCAGGCGCTGCAGTTCCAGTGGCGGCTGCGCGCCGAGGCCGGCCCCGCGGCGTGGAACCTCTCGCTCGGCGTCTTCCTCGAGGGGAGCCTGCGCGGGATGCAGGACGTGGCGGGCGTCGACTTCGGCCGACGGCGCGTGGTGAGCTCCGGCTCCTGGCTCACCCTCGAGGCGCACGGCCACGGGCACGGGCGGCTCATGCGTCAGGCGATGCTCGCCTTCGCCTTCGATCATCTCGGGGCGCGCCGCGCGGAGTCCTCCGCGGTCCTCGGCAACGCTCCGTCGACCGCCGTCTCGCGCGGCTGCGGGTACGAGCCCAACGGGACCCGCATCGAGCTGCACGGCGAGCGCGCCGTGCCGATGCAGCACTTCGTCGTCACTCCCGAGACGTTCGTGCGCCCGGCGGTGCCGGTCGAGGTCGAGGGGATGACGGACGAGCTGCGCGGGTTCCTCGGGGCGACGGACGTCCGTCCCTGACGGGATTCACAGCACCACGCGGGCGAGCGTGATCGCCGCCTCCGCGAGGCCGTCCCATGCGCCGGCCTCCTGCACGCAGCGCGCGAACAGCCAGGTGCGGGCGCGGTCGCGGTCGAGCCCGGTCAGGTGTGCCATGCGGTCGATGAGACCGATCGGGTCCGCCGCGAGCCGGTCGGGGGCGTTCAGGGCCTGCTGCAGGAGGTCGTAGTGCGGATCGCCGACGTACGGCTTGGGGTCGATGAGCCGCCAGCCACACGGACCGCGGGACGGCCCCGTCGTCGCCTCGTCGACGGCGAGCACGTTGAGGTGGTGCAGATCGGTCGCGAGCAGCACGGGCTCCACGGGATCGCGCGGGAGGCGCCGGAAGAGGTCGAGGCCCGCCTCGACCATCTCGGCGGGCAGGCCGTGGGCGTCGTGACCCAGACGTGCCGCGGCCGAGCCGGCCCACTGGTCGCACATCTCGGCGAGCGGGCGGAAGGGAGACCCCGGGGGAGGGACGATCCAGAGGGTCCGCACGAGCGCGGCGATCACCTCGTCGGCCTCCTCGGCGGACGCGGCCGCGGCGAGCGGGGTGCCGGGGCGGCAGCGGTCCAGCAGGAGCACGGTGGTGGCGCCGTCCACGACGGTGCGGTGCACGGTCACGGCGCCTCGGCCCTGCCAGGCGAGGAGGCCGGCGGCCTCGTCGCGGGCCTCGTCGTGCGTGCGGGCGATCTTGAGCACGAGGTCACGGCCCGCCTCGTCCCGGGCGGGGGTCACCCACGAGGCCGTCCCCCCGGGGAACGGCGGCCCGAGTGCCAGGCGCCACGTGGCGGCCACGTCGTCCGCGACCGCCGCGAGCTCCCGACGATCCGCCTCGTCCCCCGCCGCGGGCGTGCCGCCGGGGGAGACGTGCGCGCGAGGTGCGGAGGCGGACGGAGCGTCCGTGCGCGGCGTCGAGGGGGAGCGGCGGCGATGGCCCATGAGGTCTCCTCCGTGTCGACGGTCATTCCTCCCCGCCGTACTGCCCGGGAGGCGGCCGGGGTGCAGGACCGTGTCCATTCTCGCCGGGAGCCGACACGGATGTGACGCTGAGAGCCTCAGCCCTGCGATATCGCAGGGCTGCGGCTCTCAGCGTCACATCTGTGCGCCCTACCCTCGGTCGAGGGCGCCGGCGGGGGCGGAGGGGAGGCCTCGGGACAGGGCAAGGGCCATCCACGAGGCCGTTCCCCTGCGGAACGGCTGCCCGGGGTCCGCCCCACGCGGCCCGGCTCACTCCCCGCCGAGCTCGGCGAGGATCCGTTCGCGCATCCGTCGGTGGATGGCGTCGGCCTCCTCCTCCCAGCCGAACACGCACACGGACACCGGGCCGTCGTACTCGCGCTCCCGGAGCGCGGCGAAGGCGTCGTCCCAGTCGATCTCGCCGTTGCCGATCTCGTTGTGCTGATGCACGCGGGCGTCCACGCCGGGCGGGTTGACGATGTAGCGGTTGCCCACGTTCGCCCGGTGGTTGAAGACGTCGGCGATGTGCAGGTGGCGGAGACGGTCGCCCGCGTAGTCCAGCATGCCGCGGATGTCGCCGGTCCCGTCGGAGAGGTGGAAGGCGTGCGGGAAGCAGAACTCGTAGTTGAACCAGTCCCGATCCACCCCGTGCACGATCTGCACCGCCCGGTCGTTGGTCTCCACGAAGTCGTACGGATGCGCCTCGACGGTGCACTCCATGCCGTACCGCTCGAAGACGGGGATCAGCTCCTCGATCGACCGGTAGAACTGGTGCTCGCTCGCGAGCGGCTGGTTCGGGTCCCCCGAGAGCTCCGTCGCGATGAGCGGCACCTCGAGCGCATCGGCGAGCTCCAGCAGGCGCTTCCAGTTGCGCACCTGCGCCTGGCGCTCCTGCTCGTCGGGGCTCGACCAGTTGAAGACCGGGTTGAACGTCCAGATCCTCACGCCGGTCTCGTCCATCGCCCGCTTGACCTCGGCGATCTGGTGGCGGTCGACCTTGGGGTAGTGGTGCCACTCGTGGAAGTCCGCGCGCGGCGACAGCTCGAGGTAGCGGTAGCCGAGCTCATGGGCCTTGCGGACCTCGTCGGCGACGGACAGCTGCGGGTGGTACATGCTCGGGTCGAGCAGGATCTTCACCATCGGGTCTCTCCTCGTCTCCTCGGGGCGGTCACTTCACGCCCAGGCCGCAGTCGGCCAGGTACTCGCGCGTCGCGATCGCGTTGGGCAGGGGGACCGACGGGTCGCACGGGTAGAGGTCCTGCTCGCAGATCACGTAGAGGTCCTTGTCCATCGCGGCGAGGCGCTCGACGAGCCGGCGCATGTCGGGCTCCCCGGCCGGCGGGCGCACCGACGCCCCCTCGGCCACGGCCTTGCCGAAGGGCCAGTCCTCCTCGTGGGCGCGGCGCGTGATCTCCGGGTCGAACGCCTTGATGTGCACGTACCCGATCCGCTCGGGGTACTGCTCGACCATCGCGATCGGGTCGCCGCCGCCGTAGACGATGTGGCCCGTGTCGAGGCAGAAGCTCACGTACTCGGGGTCGGTCGCGGCGAAGATCCGGTCGATCTGCTCGGGCGTCTCGATGTGGGCGTCCCCGTGGGGGTGCAGGACCATCGTGAGGCCGTAGTCGTCCTTCATGATCCGGCCCAGCCGGTTGGCGTTGTCCACGTACAGCTCCCAGGCCTCGCCCGTGAGCTCGCGGTCGTCCGTGAACTCCCACGTCTTGTCGTCGCGGAACAGCGGCGGCAGGTGCACGATGTACTCCGCGCCGACGGCGGCGTGGGCCTCGGCGATCGCACGGAACGTCCGTTCGGTGTCGGCCCACGCCTCCGCCTTGTGCAGGATGCCCCAGCCGGTCCCCGCCACCACCCGGAACCCGTGCTCGTCCATGACGGCGCGGAGCTGCGTGGCGTCCTGCGGGAAGTAGCCCCAGGGTCCGGTCTCCATGACGGAGAACCCGGCCTCGGCCATCTCCGCGAGCGCCGTCCGCCAGGGGATCTGCTGCGGATCCTCGGGGAACCACACGCCCCACTGGTCGGGGCACACCCCGATCGTGAGGCGGTCGTACGGCGCCTGCGGATTGCGCGACCGGTCGGGCCGGCCGTCGGCGGTGGTGGGCAGACCGGTGGTGGGGGACGTCATCGTCGGCTCCTTCGGGGTCAGTCGTGCGTCGGGAAGCTCATCGAGGCCTCGACGGCCTCGTCCTGGCGGGGCCAGCGCTCCGTGATCGCCTTGGCGCGGGTGTAGAAGCGGACGGCCTCGGGGCCGTGCGCGTGGTACTCGCCGAACAGCGAGTCCTTCCAGCCGCCGAAGGAGTAGTAGCCCACGGGCGTCGGGATCGGCACGTTGACGCCGATCATGCCCACCTGGACCTCCTCCTGGTAGCGGCGCGCGTAGTGGCCCGAGGCCGTGAAGATCGCGGTGCCGTTGCCGAAGGGGGAGGAGTTCACGAGCTCGAGCGCCTCGTCGAAGTTGTTGACGTGCATGACCACGAGCAGGGGCCCGAACACCTCCTCCTTGTAGGCGCGCAGCTCGGGGTCGACGTCGGTGAGCACGGTCGGGCCCACGAAGAAGCCGTTCTCATGCCCTGGCACGACCAGCCCGCGGCCGTCGACGACCACGGTCGCCCCGGCCTTCTCGGCCTCGTCCGTCATGGAGATGACCCGCTCGCGGGCATCGGGCGTGATGACGGGGCCCATGTCGGTCGCGGCGTCGGAGGCGGGGCCCACGGTGAGCTTCTCGGCCTCGGCCTTGACCGCCGCCACGAACTCGTCGTGCACGTCGCCGACGGTCACGGCCACCGGGACCGCCATGCAGCGCTCGCCCGCGGAGCCGAAGGCGCCCGAGGCGATCTGCGACGCGGCGAAGGCGACGTTGGCGTCGGGCATCACGACGGCGTGGTTGTTGGCGCCGCCGAGCGCCTGCACGCGCTTGCCCGAGGCGGCGGCGGTCTCGTGCACGTGCCGGGCGATCGGGGTGGAGCCGACGAACGAGACCGCGGAGATGCCCTCGTGGGTGCACAGCGCGTCGACCGTCGCCTTGCCGCCGTGGACCACCTGGAACACGCCCGCGGGCAGGCCCGCCTCGGCGTACAGCCGGGCGACGATGTTGGAGGTGGAGGGGTCGCGCTCGGAGGGCTTGAGGATGAAGGCGTTGCCGGTCGCGATCGCGATCGGGTGCATCCAGAACGGCACCATGGCCGGGAAGTTGAACGGCGTGATGCCGGCGACGACGCCGAGGGGCTGGCGGATCGAGTGGATGTCCACGCCCGTCGAGACGTTCGCGGAGAACTCGCCCTTGGAGTCCTGGGTGATCGAGGTGGCGAACTCGAGGGTCTCGAGGCCGCGCGCGATCTCGCCCTTCGCGTCGTCGACGGTCTTGCCGTGCTCGCGGGAGATGACCTGGGCGATCTCGTCGGTGTGCTCGATCATGAGCTGGCGCATGCGGTACATGAGCTGGGTGCGCTTGGACAGCGACACCGCGGCCCACTGCCGCTGGGCGCGCCGGGCGACCTCGACGGCACGGTCGACGGTCGAGGCGTCGCCGAGGTCGAGGGTGCCCACCTGCTCGCCCGTGGCGGGGTTCAGGATGGGCTGGGTCGAGGCGGAGCCCTCGGCCTCCGCGCCGTCGATCCAGTGGTGGACGGTGTAGATCTCGGTCATGACTCTCCTTCGGGGGTGCGGCGCGCGGCCGCGGGTCTGGTCGGCGGGGTGGACGGTCAGAGGTGGTCGCGCTGGTGGCGGCGGGCCTGCTCGTACTGCTCGTAGGCCTGCTGGGTGGACTCGAGGGTCGAGACCTGGGAGACGGGCACGTCCCACCACCCGATGCCGGGAGGGTTGGGCCCGTAGAGGTCGGTGCGCACGACGATCGCGCAGGCCTCGGGGTTCTCCTGGGCCTCGCGGAAGGCCTGGCGGAAGTCCGCGGTCGACGCCACCTCGGCGACGTCGATGCCGTAGCTGCGGATGTTGGCGGCGATGTCCATCGGCAGGCGCGGCCCGTCGAGCATGCCCGTGTCGCGGTTGCGCATGCGGTACTTGGTCCCGAAGCGCTGCGAGCCGTGGGACTCCGAGAGGGCGCCGATCGACGACCAGCCGAAGTTCTGCAGGATCACGAGGATGACCTTCTTCTCCTCGGCCACGATGGTCGCGATCTCCTGGGGGGCCATCTGGTACGTGCCGTCGCCGACGATCGCGACGACCTCGCTGTCGGGGGCCGCCATCTTGACCCCGAGCGCGGCGGGGATCTCGTAGCCCATGCACGAGTACCCGTACTCGAGGTGGTACTGGACGGGGGTGCGCGCCTTCCAGAGGGCCTGCAGGTCGCCCGGCATCGAGCCGGCGGCGTTGATGACCACGTCCTCGTCGCCCATGAGCTCGTTGAGGGCGCCGAAGATCTCCGTCTGGGCGGGCAGCTCCTGGTCGTGCGGCGCGAAGGACGGGGCCGCCCGCTCGTCCCACTCGCGCCGGAGCGCGGCGACGCGCGTGGCGTACGACTCCTCGACGTGGAAGCCGTCGAGGGCGTCCGTGAGGGCGGCGAGGCCCGTGCGGGCGTCGGTCACGACCATCTCGGCGGCGTGCTTGGCGGCGTCGAAGGCCTTGACGTTGAGGTTCACGAAGCGCACCGCGGGATCGCGGAAGGCCGTGCGCGAGGCGGTCGTGAAGTCGGTGTACCGGGTGCCGATGCCGATGACGACGTCGGCCTCGGCGGCGAGGGTGTTGGCCGCGTCGTTGCCCGTGGCCCCCACGCCGCCCACGGAGGCGGCGTGGTCGGCACTCAGCGCGCCCTTGCCGGCCTGGGTGTCGGCGACCGGGATGCCGGTCGCGTCCGCGAAGGCGGCCAGGGCGTCGCTCGCCCCGGAGTAGACGACGCCGCCGCCGGCGACCACGAGCGGGCGCCTGGCGCCGCGGATGACCTCGACGGCCCGGTCGAGGGCGGCCGGCTCGGGCACGGGGCGGGCCACGTGCCAGGTGCGCTCCCGGAACAGCTCGACGGGCCAGTCGTGCGCCTCGGCCTGGACGTCCTGGGGGAGGGAGATCGTGACGGCGCCCGTCTCGGCCGGATCGGTCAGGACCCGCATCGCCGCGGGCAGCGCGGCGATCAGCTGCTCGGCGCGGTCGATCGTGGTGAAGAAGCGGGAGACCGGGCGGAAGGCCTCGTTGACCGAGGCCCCGGGGTCGCGCTCGTCCTCGAGCTGCTGGAGCACCGGATCCACGCGCCGCGTCGCGAACAGGTCGCTGGGCAGCAGCAGCACCGGGATCCGGTCGATCGTCGCGAGGGCGGCGCCGGTGACCATGTTGGTCGACCCCGGGCCGATGGAGGCGGTGACCGCGAGGGTCTGCAGGCGGTTGCGCGTGCGGGCGTAGGCGACGGCCGTGTGCACCATGTTCTGCTCGTTGCGGCCCTGGTAGTAGGCGAGGTCGCCTTCGCCCTCGGCGGGATCGAGCGCGTTCTGCAGGAGCGCCTGCCCGATGCCGGCGACGTTGCCGTGCCCGAAGATCCCGAACGCGCCGGGGATGAGACGCTGACGCTCCCCGTCCCGCTCGGAGTGCTGGACGGACAGGAAACGGATCACGGCCTGGGCGACGGTGAGACGGACGGTCTTCTCGCTCACGGGCTCCTCCTGGTGCACGGGCTCGACGATGAGACGACACCAGCATGCCGCGGGCCGCGGAGCCTGTCAATCAAATGTCAGCACATTTTGTGGACAGGCGTCCGGCTCGTCCCGGGTGTCTGCGCCCCGCGTCGCCATGGCCGCGGGCGTGCACGCAACCGAGTGGCGATGCCGCAGGTGAGGCGGTTCTCGCGCCGCTCCCGCAGGGGCATCCGGTGTGGGCGAGTGTGCGACGAGGCCCCGACGGCGGCAGGCCGAACTCGTGCGCATCGGGGCCTTACCGGGGCGCGCGTGACGTGCTAGCCTCACCGCAATCCTGACAAGCTTAGGGTTTGGATAGGACAATGTAGTCCGCGAAAGGATCCTCGATGAGCTCCCTCGACTCCACCCTCGCGGTCGCCGTGATCGGCGCCGGCATGGCGGGACGCACCCACGCCAACGCCTGGCGCCAGGCCGGGACCGTCTACGACCTCACGCTCCCGCCCGTGCGGCTGGCCGCGATCGCCGACCAGTACCTGCCCTTCGCCGAGGACGCCGCGGCGCACTACGGCTACGAGCGCGCCGTGGGGGACTGGCGTGAGATCGCCGAGGACCCCTCGATCGACGTGGTCTCGATCGTCGTCGGCAACGCCCTGCACCGCGAGATCGCCGAGGCGATGGCCGAGGCGGGCAAGCACGTGCTGTGCGAGAAGCCGCTCGCGGGGACCCTCGAGGACGCCGCGGCGATGGCCGACATCGAGGCCCGTCTTCGCGAGCAGGTCTTCGCGACCGGCTTCACCTTCCGGCGCAACCCCGCGGTCGCGATGCTGGCCCGCCCCGTCGGACAGGGCGACCTGGGGACCGTCGCCCACCTCGAGGGGCGGTACTGGTGTGACTACGGCGCGGACGCCGAGGTCCCGATCTCGTGGCGCTACGAGGGGCCGATGGGCACCGGGGCCCTCGCCGACGTCGGCAGCCACCTCATCGACACCGCCGAGCTGATCGGCGGCCCCATCGACTCCGTCTCCGGTGCGGTGCTCGTGCGCACGATCGAGCAGCGGCCCCGCCCCGCGGGCGCCGCCCTGGGCGGCCGCAACGTCAAGGGAGACATGTCCCAGCTGGTCGACGTCGAGAACGACGACGTCGCGACCTTCACGGCCCACTTCGCCTCGGGCGCGGCCGGCACGTTCTCGTGCTCGCGCGTCGCCTTCGGGATCCCCAACGCGATGACGATCGACGTTCTCGGCACGCGCGGCAGCGCGGCGTGGGACCTGGCCCGCGGCGGCGAGATCCTCCTGGCCGACGGCAGCAGCCCCGCGGGCCTGGGCGGCCTGCGCCAGGTGCTCGCCAACCCCGAGTTCCCCTACTTCGCGGGCGGCTCCTCGATGGCCTTCGCGGGCGTCGGCCTCAACCAGATCGAGCAGTTCACCTACCAGGCCCACGCCTTCCTGCAGCAGGTCGCCGGCATCGACGACGGGGCGCTCCCGCCCTGTGCGAGCTTCGCCGACGGCTACCGCGAGATGCGCATCCTCGACGCGGTGGCCCGCAGCGCCGCCGCCGACGGCCAGGCCGTCGCGATCGCCTGACCCCCCACCCCGGACGACCGAGAAGGAGACCCCATGCCGCTCGTCTACGGCGCGTACACCGCGTGCCTGCACGACCGTTCCCTGCCCGAGGCCCTCGAGGTGCTCGCCTCCGTCGGACTGACCGGGGCGGAGGTCAACGCGGGCGGGTTCATCCCCTCGCCGCACTGCCCCGTCGACGCCCTCCTGGCGAGCGCCCGCGCTCGCCGTGCGTACCTGCAGACCTTCGCCGACGCGGGCATGCAGCTGACCGGCCTGAACACCTCGGGCAACCCGCTGTCCCCGCTGCCCGGCGTGGGCCCCCAGCAGGCCGAGGACCTGCGCCGGGCGATCCGCGCGGCCGGCGCCCTGGGCGTGGGGGAGGTCGTCGCGATGTCGGGCACGCCCGGCAGCGACGCCGGGGCGGCCTACCCGACATGGGTGGTCAACCCCTGGAACGGCGTCGACCTCGACGTGCTCGACTACCAGTGGTCGGTCGCGGTGCCGTTCTGGAGGCAGATCGACGCGATCGCCCGCGCCGAGGGCGTCCAGGTGTGCCTCGAGCTGCACCCGCACAACCTGGTGTTCTCGCCGCCCACCTTCCTCCAGCTCCTCGAGCGGGCCGAGACGACGAACATCGCCGTCAACATGGACCCCTCGCACCTGTTCTGGCAGCAGATGGAGCCCCTGGCCTGCATCGCGGCCCTCGGGGACCACGTCAAGCACGTGCACGCCAAGGACACGGCCGTGCTGCCCGAGGTCGCCGTGCGCGGCGTGCTCGACTCGACCTTCTCGCGGCTGCCCGAGGACACGGCCGACCCCGTCCCGACGGGCATCGGCCACACGGTCTCGCAGTGGCCCTCCGAGCCCGCGTGGCGCTTCGTCGCCCTCGGCGAGGGCCACGACGTCGACTACTGGGCCCGGTTCCTGACGGCGCTCGCCGCGGTGGACCCCGACATGCACGTCAACATCGAGCACGAGGACGCCGCCTTCGAGAGCCTCGAGGGCCTCGCCCGCGGCGCCCGCACCCTGCTCGAGGCCGCCGGCCGCGCCGGCGTCTGACCGACCGACCCTTCCCGAGGAGAACCGCGATGCCCCTGATTCGACTGGACATGGTCCGTGGCCGCAGTCCCGAGACCAAGCGCAGGATCGCCGACGTGTGCCACGGCGTCATGCGCGACGTGTTCGCGGCGCCCGAGGGCGACCGCTATCAGATCATCACCGAGCACGAGGTGGGAGACATCATCGCCGAGGACACGGGTCTGGGCCTCGAGCGCAGCTCCGAGGGCGTGCTCATCGTGTCGGTGACCCAGCAGGGCCGCTCGCTCGCCCAGAAAGAGGCCATGTACAGGGCTCTTGCCGAGCGACTGGACGAGGCCGGACTGGTCCGCCCCGAGGACCTCATCGTGTCGGTGAGCGCCAACACGCTCGAGGACTGGTCGTTCGGCTCGGGCCGCGCCCAGTTCCTCACCGGCGAGCTCGGCCGGGGCGACGACGACGGCCCGCGTGCCGACGACCCTCCGGCTCACTCTGAAAAAATGTCCTGACAATCATTGACCCTGTGGGCGACATGGGCCTAGGCTCGGGGCACGGCGACGCGGCCGCGCCTCGCAGCACCCGGCACCGTCGCACGCGAGCACTTCTCCTCCAGGAGGCGAGACGAGCATGACAGCACCCCAGACAGACGCGATCACCGTCGGGCGCAGCGGCGTGGACATCTACCCCCTCGACATCGGCGTCGGGCTCGAGGACGTCCACAGCTTCGGCAAGTTCCTCGGCGGCAGCCCGACCAACGTCGCGGTCGCCGCGGCCCGTCTCGGGCATCGGCCGGCCGTCATCACGGGCGTCGGCGACGACCCCTTCGGCCGATACGTCGTGCGGGAGATGGAGCGCCTGGGCGTGTCGTCGCGCTACGTCGTCACGAACGAGGACCTCCCCACGCCCGTGACGTTCTGCGAGATCTTCCCGCCCGACGACTTCCCCCTCTACTTCTACCGGCGGCCCTCCGCCCCGGACCTGCAGGTCCGGCCCGAGGATCTCGACCTCGACGCGATCCGCGACGTGCCACTGTTCTGGTTCTCCGGCACCGGGCTCTCCGAGGAGCCGAGCCGCAGCGCGCATCGTGCGGCCCTCGAGGCGCGCGGGCGCACCGAGCACACCGTCTTCGACCTCGACTACCGCCCGATGTTCTGGGAGTCGATGGAGGCCGCCCGCGAGCAGTACACGTGGGCCCTCGAGCACGCGACCGTCGCCGTCGGCAACCGCGAGGAGTGCGAGACGGCGGTCGGCGAGACCGAGCCCGACCGGGCCGCCGACGCCCTGCTCGAGCGCGGCGTCGAGATCGCCATCGTCAAGCAGGGCCCCAAGGGCGTGCTCGCCAAGACCCGGGACGAACGCGTCGAGGTCGCCCCGAACGTCATCACCGTCATCAACGGCCTGGGAGCGGGGGACTCGTTCGGCGGCTCGCTCATCCACGGCCTGCTCACGGGCGCGGACCTGCGCACGATCCTGACCCGCTGCAACGCCGCGGGAGCGATCGTCTCGACCCGCCTCGAGTGCTCGACGGCCATGCCCACCGAGACCGAGATCGACCAGCTCATCGCGGGGGAGGATCCCAACGGCGGCCGTACCGTCGAGCAGATGCTCGACGAGCTGCGCGGTCGCACGGCGGGCACCCATGACGAGCCGGCGGGGGAGCGGGCATGAGCGCCACGGCCGCCGGCTTCTGCACCGCCTACGAGGAGATCACCGAGGTCCGGGTGCAGCACCCCGAGCGGATCCGGGAGCTCGCGCGGACCCGCGCCCGCCGCACCGTGGCCGACACGGACGGGCGCATGCTCATCGTCGCCGCCGACCATCCCGCGCGCGGCGCGCTCGCCTCGGGCGGCCGCGCCGACGCGATGGCCAGCCGCACCGACCTGCTCGACCGGCTGCGCACGGCGCTCGCCGACCCCCGCGTCGACGGCGTGCTGGGCACGCCCGACGTGCTCGAGGACCTGCTGCTCATGGGCGCCCTCGAGGACCGCGTCGTCTTCGGCTCGATGAACCGCGGCGGCCTGCAGGGCGGCTCGTGGGAGATCGAGGACCGCTTCACCGCCTACGACGCGCCCTCGATCGAGGCCGACCGCTTCGACGGCGGCAAGATGCTGCTGCGGGTCGACTACTCCGACGACCGCACCTCGCACACGCTCAAGATGTGCGCCGACGCGATCACCGACCTCGCGCGCCACGAGCTGATCGCGATGATCGAGCCGTTCGTCTCCCGGCGCGGCCCCGAGGGGCGGCTCGTCAACGACCTCAGCCCCGAGGCCGTCATCGCGTCGATCCACATCGCCCAGGGGCTCGGCGCGACGAGCGCCCACACCTGGCTCAAGCTGCCCGCCGTGCCCGACATGGAGCGCGTCATGGACGCGACGACGCTGCCGACCCTCATCCTCGGCGGCGACCCCGGCGGCTCCGACCCGGACGCCGTGCGCGCGGAGTGGGAGCGCGCCCTCGCGATCCCGCACGTGCGCGGTCTCGTCGTCGGACGCTCCCTGCTCTACCCCGCCGACGACGACGTCGCCGCCGCCGTCGCCGCGGCCGGTGCGATGATCCGGCCCTGACAGGACGAAGGAGGAGCCCATGACCACCCCCGCAGCTCAGCCCGCCCCCGGCGGCACCTGGTACATCCCCGCGCGCTCGAGCGCCGAGGGCAGCTTCGACACCGTCGTCGACCCCGCGCGGCGCGACGACTGGACCTACACGGGCCTCAAGGTGCTGGCCCTGGCCCCCGGCGGCGCCGAGACCCTCGCGACCGGCGACTTCGAGGCCATGGTCGTCCCGCTGTCGGGCGGGTGCGAGGTCGAGATCGTGGCGGACGGGACGACCGCCGCGTACGATCTGGCCGGCCGGCCCGACGTGTTCGCGGGCGCGACCGACGCCGCCTACGCCCCGCGCCGGTCCGAGATCCGGATCTCGAGCGCACGCGGAGGCCGGTTCGCGGTGTGCCTGGCGCGGGCCCGCACCGACCATCCCGCCGCGTACATCGCCGCCGAGGACGTGCCCGTGGAGGTGCGCGGCGCCGGCGCCATGACCCGCCTGGTCCGCAACTTCGGGACCGTCGGGGTGTTCGACGCATGCGACGCGCTCATCGCGTGCGAGGTCATCACGCCCGGCGGCAATTGGTCGAGCTACCCGGCCCACAAGCACGACGAGCAGACCGACTCCGAGTCCGAGCTCGAGGAGATCTACTACTACGAGATCGCGGAGTCGCCCTCGGGCACGCCCGGCTTCGGCTACCACCAGACGACGTCGACCGATCCCGAGCGGCCCATCGACGTGCTCGAGGAGGTCCGCGCCGGGGACGTCGTGCTCGTGCCCCACGGCTGGCACGGCCCGTGCGCCGCCGCTCCCGGCCACGACATGTACTACCTCAACGTCATGGCCGGTCCCGGCGACCACCGCGCCTGGGACATCACCGACCGGCCCGACCAGACCTGGGTCCGCGCGACCTGGGAGGGCCTGGGCCCCGATCCCCGCCTCGCCGACCGCACCTGAGGCGCGCGGCGCCGCCCGGCGCGCCTCCCCGTCCTCCATCCATCCCGCTTCAGAGCCGAAGGAACCACCCCATGAACCAGCCCACCACGGATGTCACCGACCCCCAGCCCGCCCGCGAGGTGCCGGCGGACGTACGGGTCGGCGTGATCGGCGTCGGGAAGATGGGCGCCGACCACGTCGAGCGCCTCACCCGGCGCATCAAGGGCGCACGCGTCAGCGTCATCACCGACTACGTCGAGCAGACCGCGCGCACGGTCGCGGCGACCGCGCCCGGCAGCCGCGTCGTCTCCTCGCCCGAGGAGCTCATCGCCGCCGACGACGTCGACGCCGTGCTCATCGCGAGCCCCGGCCAGTTCCACAAGGACCAGGCCATCGCGTGCATCGAGGCGGGCAAGCCGGTGCTGTGCGAGAAGCCGCTCGCGATGAACGCCGACGACGCCTACGCCGTGGTCCTGGCCGAGGCCCGGTCCGGCGGCCGCTTCGTCTCGCTCGGCTTCATGCGCCGCTTCGACGCCGAGTACGCCGAGCTCAAGGACGCCCTCGACGCGGGCGAGCTCGGCACCCCCGTCGTCATCAACTGCAAGCACCGCAACGCCTCGGTGGCCGAGGGGTTCCTCGACGAGATGATGGTCTACGACTCCGCGGTCCACGAGATCGACGCGATCAACTACTTCCTCGAGGAGCCCGTCGTCGAGGTCCAGACGATCACGCCCACCCCGAGCGAGAACGCCCTCGAGGGCCAGCACGACCCGATGATCTTCCTCTTCCGCACGCGGTCCGGGAAGATCGTGACCGACGAGCTGTACGTCAACACGCGCTCGGGCTACGAGGTGCGCACCGAGGTGCTCGGCTCCCGGGGCATCGCCACCATCGGCATGAACGTGGCCCGCGTGACCACCCAGCTCGAGGGCGGCCGCTGGGGCGGCAGCGTCCCGGCGGACTTCCGCCCCCGATTCCGCGACGCCTACGACGCCGAGGTCCAGGCCTGGATCCACGCGATCGAGGACGGCAGCAACATCGCCGCCCGCTCCGCGGGCGTCTGGGACGGCTACGTGACGGCCGCGACGTGCGCCGCCGCGGAGGCCTCGCTCACGAGCGCGGGCTTCGTGGCGGTCGAGCTGCGTGAGCGGCCGTGAGGTCCCGCCCGCCCGTCGCCCCCGGGCCCGGAGAGGGGGAGCCATGCGCATCGGGATGGTGACCGACTCGCTGTCGCACCTGAGCCTGACCGACATGCTGGACGCGGCCGCCGCGGCCGGCGTCACGGACGTCGAGTTCCCCATCGGCGGCTGGTCCACCGCGCCGCACTGCGACGCCGAGGCCCTGCTCGCCGATGAGGACGCGCTCGCCGCCTTCCGGGGCGCGGTCGAGGACCGGGGGCTGCGGATCTGCGCGATCAACGCCAACGGCAACCAGCTCCACCCCGTCCACGGCGACGTGGACGACGCGGTGCTGCGCCGGGCCGTGCTCCTCGCCGAGCGCCTCGACGTGCACACCGTCGTGTGCATGTCCGGGCTTCCCGGCGGCGCTCCCGGCGACCGCACCCCGAACTGGGTCACGACCTCGTGGCCCCCCGAGACCGCCGCGATCCTCGACTACCAGTGGAACGAGGTGGCGCTGCCGTACTGGCGGCGGACGGCCGCGTTCGGCCGCGACCACGGGGTGCGCTTCGCGGTCGAGATGCACGGCTCCCAGCTCGTCCACGGCGCGCGCACCCTGCTGCGCCTGCGCCGTGAGATCGGGGAGCAGATCGGGGCGAACCTCGATCCCTCCCACCCCATGTGGCAGGGCGCGGACCCGCGCGCCCTCGTCGCCCAGCTCCATGGTGCGATCCACCATGTGCACGCCAAGGACGTGCGGCTCAGCCCGCGCGTCATCGACGTCGAGGGCGTCCTCGACACCACGCCGGTCGACCGTCCCGCCGAGCGCGCGTGGAACTTCGTGACTCTCGGGCTCGGCCATCCGGGCGGCGAGACGTTCTGGGGCCAGCTGCTCTCCGACCTGAGGGCCGCCGGCTACGACGGCGTGCTGTCCATCGAGCACGAGGACATCCACATCGACGCGGTCGAGGCTCTCGGCCACACGGTGCAGCTCCTCGACCGTGTCATGCCCCGCGCGGCTCCGACCTGGAGACCCGCGGCCATCTGAGGGCAGCCCATCCGGGGCGCCCCGACTCCCGCGCACCGGTCGCCTGCACGGCGACCGGCTCGCGGCCAACCCATCACGCAGTATTCCCGTTAGGACGACAACGATGTCCGACTCCCCACGTTCCCTTCTTCCGCCGGGGAAGATCCCGACCCCGGACGAGGTGCCCGGCCTCGTCGAGCGCATCGCCGCCTGGGGCAAGCACCGCAGCCCGCTCGCCATCGCGATGGTCGCCACGCTGGGCTCCCTGCTGTTCGGCTACGACACCGGCGTCATCGCCGGCGCCCTGCCGTACATGCACCTGCCCGAGGCCGCCGGCGGTCTGCACCTGACGGCCACGGAGGAGGGCCTCGTCACCTCCCTGCTGGCCTTCGGCGCGGCGTTCGGTGCGCTCGTGGGCGGGCAGATCAACGACCGCTTCGGCCGACGGCGCGCGATCATCCTGCTCGCGATCATCTTCATCATCGGCACCCTGGGATGCACGTTCTCCCCGAACGTGTGGGTGATCGCCCCCTTCCGGTTCATCCTCGGCTGGGCCGTGGGCGGCGCGTCCTCGACCGTCCCGCTGTTCCTGTCGGAGTCGGCTCCCAAGCGGATCCGCGGGCCCATCGTCGCGGCCGACCAGTTCATGATCGTGTTCGGCCAGTTCGTCGCCTACGCGATGAACGCGGTCATTGCCCGCATCAACCGCGCCCCCGAGGCCGTCGTGCAGAGCGATCCGAGCGGCACCTACCAGGCGGGGCAGACCGTCTCGTGGGACGACCTCAGCCACATCACCGGCATCGTGGTCTCCGACGGCAACGGCCACGCCTGGCGGTGGATGCTCGTGCTCGCCACGATCCCGGCGATCCTGCTGTGGATCGGCATGCGCCGCATGCCCGAGTCGCCCCGCTGGTTCGCCGCCAACCAGCGCTACTACGACGTGATCGCGAGCCTCAAGACGGTGCGCGACCCCGCCAAGGACGACATCCCCGGCGAGGTCGCCGAGATGGTCGAGCTGGAGAAGGCCGAGGCCGAGCAGGAGGAGTGGACGCTGCGCCACGGCCTCAAGCTGAGATGGGCCCGGCGGCTCATCTGGATCGGCATCATGCTGGGCATCTTCGACCAGCTCACCGGCATCAACACGGCCATGTGGTACATGCCGACCATCCTGAGCGCCGCCGGCTTCTCGACGGGCACCGCGATCAGCCTCAACGTCGTGACCGGCCTCGTCTCCGCGATCGGGTCCGCCGTCGGCTTCTACGTGATCTTCCGTCTGCGGCGCCGCCACGTGGGCATGGTCCAGGAGGCCGGGGTCGCCATCTCCCTGTTCGTGCTCGCCGCCCTGTTCCACTTCGGCATCGAGCCGCACATGAAGGACGACGGGTCGATCGCCGACACCATCCCGGTGTTCGTGCCCTGGCTCGTGCTCACCGTGGTGTCGCTGTTCGTGTTCATCAAGCAGGCGGGGACCGTCACCTGGGTGCTGCTCGCGGAGATCTTCCCCGCGAAGATCCGCGGTGCCTCGCAGGGCGTCTCGGTGTGCGCGCTGTGGCTGTTCAACGGCATCGTCGCGTTCGTCTTCCCGCCCATGATGGCGGGGCTCGGCGGCTCGCTGACCTACCTCATCTTCGCCGCCATCAATGTCGTGGCATTCCTCTTCTACTGGCGGATCGTGCCGGAGACCAAGGACGTGTCGCTCGAGCAGTTCGAGGAGGACTTCCGCGTCGAGTATGGCGACTGACGGACCTCCCCACGCACGGACCCGCGGGGGTCGCCGCACCGGACGGTCGCGGCGGCCCCGGCGGGTCCTCGTCGTCGTGTGCGTAAGATTTGTTCGGACACGCACGGGCCGGGGCGCCACGAACGGCAGTCCGGAGGACGAGGGAGGCGCATGGCACCGCAGAGCACGTCGACCGGCACCGAGCCCGTCGAGCTGCCGCTCCTCGTCGACCGCGCGGCCTCCCGCCCGCTGTACCTCCAGCTCGCCGACGGCATCGAGACCGCCGTGCGCGACGGGGTGCTGCCGCCCGGCTCGCGCATCGAGAACGAGGTCGCGCTGTCCAAGCGGCTCGGGCTGTCACGTCCGACGGTGCGCCAGGGCATCCAGGAGCTCGTCGACAAGGGCATGCTCGTGCGCAAGCGCGGGGTGGGGACCCAGGTGGTCGAGTCCCGCGTGAACCGCCCCGTGGCCCTGACCTCGCTGTACGACGACCTCGCGAGCGCCGGCAAGCGCCCCACGACCGAGGTGCTCGAGTACCGGGTGGGGCGCCCCTCGCCCGAGGTCGCGAGCCGCCTGCTGCTCCAGCCGGGCGAGCTCGTCCTCGACCTCGTGCGCCTGCGGCGGGTGGACGGGGAGCCCCTGGCCCTGCTCATGAACTCGCTCCCCGAGCGCTTCGCGCCGACCCGCGAGGAGCTCTCGACGACCGGCCTGTACGACGCGTTGCGGCGTCGTGGGGTCTTCGCCGCCGTCGCCCACGAGCGGATCGGCGCGATCACGGCCGACGAGGAGCAGGGGGAGCTGCTCGACGAGCCCGTCGGCGCCGCCCTGCTCACGATGGAGCGCAAGGTCTTCTCCAACGACGGTGCCGTGATCGAGCACGGCCACCACGTGTACCGCGCCTCGCGCTACACGTTCGAGGTGACGCTCGTCGACTGAGGGCTGGGCCTGCGACCATGGGAGGGCACGGGGCGCCGACGCCCCGGCGGACGTGAGGAGGAGCCATGCCCACCCTGCCCGAGATCGCCGAGCAGACCCTCGCCGCGGCGCTCGCCGCCGAGAACGGCCGGCACGCCGAGCTGATGATCCACGACGGCCCGCTGCGTCAGACCGTGCTCGCCCTGCGCGCGGGCACCCGCCTGGCCGATCACAACGCCCCGCCCGCCGCGTCGCTGCAGGTGCTGAGCGGCACCGTGCGGGTCACGAGCCATGAGGACGTCGAGGCCTCCGCGGGGGAGCTGCTCGTCCTGACCCACGAGCGCCACGGCGTCGAGGCGCTCACCGACGCCGCGTTCCTGCTGACCACCGTCACGAGCGTGCCCGGCATCGAGAGCCACGGGGAGTAGCGGACCGGCGCACGGGGTCGGGGGCGGGGACGGCGCGCTCGGCTGTCGGGAGGGGCTGTTCGCGGCCGGGTGCACGTCGAACCCGGCGGCCCGGGTGCCGGTCGCGCGCGGTGACACGCGCGGTGACGGCGGCGCATGGTCGCGGACGGGACGCTGGTGACATGCACGGGCGATATCGCCACAGCACATCACCAGCGTCCCGTCCGCGACACGCGGTCCGAGTGTCACGCGCCGGTCGCGGGCAGGGGAGCGACAGTGGTCCGGTGGACCGTCCCGTCCGGAGCGCGGCCGGGCACGTACGATCCCCTCGTGAAACCGTTCGTCCTGATCGCCACTCGTCCCGAGGACGATATCGCCGACGCCGAGTACGAGCAGTTCTGCCGTCGCTCGGGGCTCGACGAGCGCGATCTGCGTCGGGTGCGGCTCGAGGCGGCGCCGATGCCCCCGCTCGACCTCGACGAGGTCTCCGGCATCATGCTCGGCGGCAGCCCGTTCACCACGTCCGATCCCCGGGAGTCCAAGACGCCCCTCCAGCTGCGGGTCGAGGCCGATCTCGCCGCGCTCCTGGACCGGGTGCTGGCCCGTGACGTGCCCCTGCTCGGCGCGTGCTACGGCGTGGGGACCCTGGGCGTCCACCAGGGAGCGGTCGTCGACCGCACCTACGGCGAGAGCGCAGGCCCCATCGAGGTGTCGCTGACCGATGCCGGCCGCGTCGACCCGCTCGTTCGGACCGCCCGGCTGCCCGACCGCTTCATGGCCTTCGTGGGGCACAAGGAGGCCGTGCGCTCCCTTCCCCCGCACGCCGTGCTGCTCGCGACGGGCACCGCGAGCCCGGTGCAGATGTTCCGCATCGGGACGCGCCAGTACGCGACCCAGTTCCACCCCGAGCTGGACCCGCCCGGGCTCGCCCAGCGCCTCGACGCCTACCGCGATCACGGCTACTTCGAGCCGGACGAGCTCGCGCATCTGCTCGAGGTGATCGCGACGGTCGACGTCGACGCCGCCGGCGGCGTGCTGCGCTCCTTCGCGGAGCTGTTCGCCCGCTGACCCGTCCGCGCCACGCCGATTGAGGCCGTGGCCTGCGACAGAGCGGCCCTGGCGCCCTACGATGTCGGCGTGCCCCGCTACACGAGGCAGCAGGTGCTCCGGAGACGGCGCATCGCCGCCCTGATCCTCGCCGCGCTCGTGCTCATCGTGTTCGTGTCGTGCACGGCGGGCCTCGTGCGCCTCGTCTCGCACGGTGGCGAGGCCGAGGCCACGGCGGCGGCCGAGCCGACGGTCGACACCGGCACGGACGCGCTCACGATCCCGCGCACCACGACCGACGCGAGCGCCCTCTCGCAGCTGCCGTCGGGGGAGTCGCTGCGCGACGGCGAGGTGCTCGGCATCGACGTCTCCGCCCACCAGGGGGACATCGACTGGACGACGGTCCGCTCCGCGGGCGTGTCCTTCGCCTACATCAAGGCCACCGAGGGCGTGGGCCACACCGACGACACCTTCGCGAGCAACTGGACGTCCTCGCGCACGGCCGGCATCGCACGCGGCGCCTACCACTACTTCACCTTGTGCTCCTCGGGCGCCGACCAGGCGAAGGCGTTCCTGGCGGCCGTGCCGCCCGACGAGGGGTCGCTCCCTCCGGCCGTCGACCTCGAGCTCGACGGCTCATGCACCCAGGAGCCGGACTCCTCCGCGGTCAAGGAGGAGGTCGACGCCTTCGTGACGGCCGTCGAGAAGGCGTGGGGGCGCCGTGTCGTCGTCTACTCGTCGTGGGAGTGGCGCAACCGCTACACCCTCCCGGAGGAGACCGAGCGGCCGCAGTGGCACACGCGCGACTCCCGGCGTCCCGAGACGGACTGGGATATCTGGCAGGTCCGGTTCGACGCGCGCGTCGACGGGATCGACTCCAAGGTCGATCTCGATGTCATGGACGTGGCGGGCCTGCAGGACGCCGCATCGATCGATGCCTGAGACCGGCACGCCGGTCTGTGTGAAAGGACGAAGGCCTGGCCTCCCCCCGGAGACCAGGCCTTCGTCGCGGCCGGCTCCCCCCGGAACCGACCGCACATCCAGGGCCCCCCGGCCCCGGACTCGCCGTCGGGACATGAGCCCCGACCGCACGCATCCCCGCCAGCCCGGTGCGAACCGGGCGACGCGGGGATTGCGCCATGCACCGTGACCCGGCAGAACATCTCCGATGCGGAGATCCCCCTGCTGCCGGGAGCGCGAAGTCCGGAAACCCGGAGCTTCGTGTCGGGGTGGAGACGGTGCGGCCCCTATCCCTGACGGACGTTCTTCAAGCTTTGATATTTTCACTCGCCGACGCCCCCGAGCGGATCAACCGCTGACGGTATCCGGGTACCCCATCGGGATGACACGGGGTGTCAGAACCCGCCCCGGGACGTTGCTCCGCCGCCGCGGCGAGTGCTCGGGCGGTGTGGATCCGTGGTAGGGGGCTCGGCGGAAGGGACGGGTCAGTCGGTGCCCGGAATCGGATCGTCCGGCTGGGCGAAGCCGCTGCGGTAGGCCAGGGCGACCGCTCCGGCCCGGTCTCGTGACCCGGTCTTGAGCAGGATCCGGGCCACGTGCGTCTTCACGGTGGCCTCGCTCAGGTTGAGGCGGACGCGGATCTCCTGATTGGTCAGCCCCGCCGCCACCATGCGCAGCACATCCTGCTCGCGCGGCGTGAGGAGGGCGGAGATGTCGCGGCTCACCGCCGTCCGCGGCCGCAGACGCTCCACGATCCGTGCCGCGGCGCGGGCGTCGAGCCACGTGTCCCCGGCCGCGACCCGGCGCACGGCGTCCGCGATCTCGGTGGGGGAGGCGTGCTTGAGCAGGTAGCCGCTCGCACCGGCCTGGAGCGCACGGACCACGACGTCCTCGTCGTCGAAGGTGGTCATGATGAGCACGCGGATGATCTGGTCCGGGCTCGCCCCGACGTCGGAGACCAGCTCCCGGGTGGCGCTCACGCCGTCCGTGCCCGGCATGCGCACGTCCATGAGGACCACATCGGGGCGCAGGCGACGGATCTCCGCGATCGCGTCGTCGGCGGATCCCGCCTCGCCGAGCACCTCGAGGTCGTCCTCTCCGGCGAGGAGCATCGAGATGCCCGCTCGCACCATGGGCTGGTCGTCGACGATGTAGACGCGCGTCACTTCTGCTCCTTCTTCGGGGGGATGACGGCCGGGGCAGGCGCGCCGTCGAGAGGCATGGTTGCACGGAGCAGATAGCTGTCGCCCTGCGGTCCGGCCTCGAGCGAGCCGCCGAGAACGGCGACCCGTTCGCGCAGGCCGATCAGGCCGAAGCCGCCGCTCGGGAGCGAGATGCCGTCGTCCTGATCCGCCAAGGAGGGGCCGGCGCCGTTACGGACCGAGACCGCGAGGGAGCGGGGGCGCCACTCGACGGTGACCTCCGCCTTCGCGCCGGGACGGCCGTGGCGCATCGCGTTGGACAGGCCCTCCTGCGCGACCCGGAAGGCCGCGCGCGCGATGCTGGTGTCGATCGAGACAGGATCTCCGACGGTCTGCATCACGACGTCGAGGCCGCTCGCGCGGGAGTTCTCGACCAGCCGGGGGATCTCCTCGACGCCGTTCACGCCGCCGTCCTGCGCCTGGTCCTCGCGGAGCAGGCCGACCAGCCGGTGCATCTCGCGGACGCTCTGCTCGGAGGCCTCCTGGATGGTGGCGAGGGCCTGGTCCAGCTGTTCGCGGCTCAGGGTGGAGCGACGGAGCCCCGCCCGCACGCCGGCGGTCTGGAGCACGATGCCGGTCAGGGCGTGCGCGACCGAATCGTGCAGGTCGCGGCTGATGCGCAGACGTTCCGCCGCGAGGGCCTCATCGCGGGCCTGAACCGCCCATTGACGCGTCGCGGCGAGCCGACGTTCGGTGCGCGCAAGGAAGCGGCCGACCCCCCAGGCGATGAGAAAGGCGAGGAACCAGGTGCCGGCCGTGCTGACGATGTAGGCAGGCCCCGCATCACTCAGGTAGCGGGCCGCCACGAGCACATGATTGGCGAGGGGGAAGATCGTGGCCAGAAGAGCGAAGATCGCGCCGCGCCGCTGAAGGCGATAGGACACGAGGAATATCGAGACGAGCAGTCCCCCCAGGCCCGCGTAGGTGTCCATTCCGAACCCGGTGGCACCGAGAGCGATCATCGCGACGAACCCGGGAACGGGCGACCGGACAAAGGCGATCGCGGCATAGACGGCGAGGATCGCCACAAGCATGAGGGGGAAGGGCAGGTCGTCACCTGCCCAGGAATGCGTCTGGCCGCCCCATACCACGAAGTCGAACGCGAAGGCCGCGATCGTGAGCACGATCCGTATGGCGTTGAATCCGCGGGAAGGCCCCGCTAGGGCCTCTTGCGACGGGGTTTGCCGCCGGGGGCCCGACGTGGCATCCCGCTTCCGTCGCCGCGATCGCATGGGGGGGCGGGGATCGTGATCCGCGCTCGCAACCTGCACCGAGATGGCCTCCGCCTGAGTCTGTCCGGCGTTGTTGTACGCCCGATTATGTGCTGATGTCCGTCGGGCGGCATCGATGACGTCGTGGCGCCAACTTCAGAGGACAGCACTCAGGTTACTTCATCCAGCGAACTCCCCAGGCCCGTTTTGCCAGGAGAAGATCATCCGGCGACGCGGGGAAGATTCGTGACCAAGCGACGGAAGTGCTCGGCCACGAATCTTCTTGCGTGGGGTGGAAGTCGACGCCGAGAAGGCGTCGCCTGTCACCTGCAGCTCTTCATGGCCGGGAAGAGGAAGCACTGCCACGGCTTGCCGCCCAGGAAGTTGGCCGCCCCGGTGGGCAGGCTCGACGCGGAGGTGCTCTCCGAGCTTCCGCCGAGCAGCGCGCTGGAGACGCTCGCCACTGCGCCGACGGCCTGGGGGGCGTTGGCGACGGCGGCGCTCGCCGGCACGGCGGCACCGAGAGCCAGGGCGGCGGCCGCAACGCTCGTGGCCACGACGCGTCCGACGAGGCGACCGCGGCTCGGGGAGGCCGCAGCGGTGCGGGGGGTGTGCTCGAACTTTTCTTCGGTGTGCATCGTCATGGCGATTCCTCTTTCCGGGATGGCGTGAAACACTCTTTCTGAGACGCATCCTGCGCCACCCCGGACCCTGGCTACAAGACCTAGATAGGGAATTTACCTTTTTGATACCAAATGCCATGGCCCGTATTTTGTGTTGCCCGAAAACAGGTGTTTTGTCGAATTGAGGGAGGGCTGCGAGCACCTTTCTCTGTGATGTGGATCTCCCTCGGTGGTCTCGTGCAGACCGCACCAAGACGCTGCTCAGACGCTCGTGAGACGCCCGCCGAGCCGTCGGTCGGGGTGATACGCCCCTGGGGAAGCGCGCGGATCGGCGCCTCTCAGCCGTCGAGTGTCCGCGCCTCGAGATCGTCCGAGTCGCCGCCGGTTCCCCGCGCCTGGTCGAACCCTCCCCGCGTCTGGTCGAACCACTGGCCGAGACGGGCGACCACGTCGCGCAGGCCCGGTGGGTCGAGCAGCTCGACCGGCATGCCGAGATGTGCGAGGTGCAGGACCAGCCAGAGCGGGTCGTCCCCGCCCACGCGCAGGACGCACGCCGCGGCGCCGTCGGGCGTGAGGTTGCCGATCGTCGCCGGGATGTGCGGGGCCACGTCGGCCAGCGGGCGCAGGATGCGCACGGTGATCGTCGTCGCGTACGGCGCGACGGTGATCGACTCGCGCACGTACGCCTCGACGTCGGGCAGCGTCCTGGCGGCGAAGCGGAACGTGGTGGCGCGTGCCGCGAGCATGCGATCCAGCCGGAACGTGCGCCAGTCCTCCCGGTCGAGATCCCACGCGAACAGGTACCAGCGGCCGTCGACCGAGAGCACGCGATACGGCTCGAGCCGCCGGGACGAGCGCTCCCCGTCGCGGCGTTCGTACTCGATGCGCAGCTGCACCCCGTCGCGTGCGGCGCGGGCCACGGTCACGAGCGTGGGAGGGGCGACCGAGGAGGGTCGCGAGGTGACGACGTCGAGCACCCCGGTCAGCGCCCCGACCTCCGCGCTGACCGTCGGCGGCAGGATCTGGTCGAGCGCTGTGAGCGCACGCAGGGCATGCTCGCCGAGCCCGTCGATGCCCGAGGCCGCCGCCAGGCGCAGGCCGACGGAGACCGCCACCGCCTCGTCGCGCTCGAGCAGCAGCGGAGGCAGGGCGCGGCCGGCGCCCAGCTGATAGCCCCCGCCGTGTCCCGTCGAGGCGAGCACCGGATAGCCCATGCGTCGCAGCCGATCGACGTCGCGCCGCACGGAGCGGGCGGTCACGCCGAGCTCCTCGGCCAGCTCGGCCCCCGACCAGACGGCCCGCGACTGCAGCAGCGAGAGCAGGTGGAGGGTCCGCGACGTCACGTCGTTCATGAGGGAAGTCTGCCCGAGTCCGCGGACAGGAACTGTCCGCCGAAGCGAGGAGAGTGGCCCTGCCCGCCCGGACGGCGGCCACCGGACCGGAGAGATCGCCGGGCACGCCGCCCGTCCGACCGCCCCGAGACAGGAGACCCCGATGCCCTTCCTGACCCCCACCGTCACCGACGAGAACGACATGCTCGCGACGTTCGCGGCCCAGCAGATCCGCCAGCTCTCGACCACCCTGCAGGGGCTGAGCGGCGAGCAGATCCGCGCCGTGCCGACCGCGAGCGGGATGAACCTCGCGATCATCGCCCGCCACGTCTCGCTCATCCTGCGCGGGGGTCTCGTCGCCTCCCTCGACCCGGACGCCGAGCCCGAGGGGATGACCGACCCGGCCGACCTCGCCGCGGGCGCATGCGACCCGGCAGGTGTGCGCGAGCACGACACCGCCGACTCGCTCATCGCCGAGCTGCGGGAGGCGGCCGACCGGGTCGAGGCCGTCGTCCGGGCCGTCGACCCCGACCGCCGCATCCCCGTCCCGGACGCGCCCTGGTTCCCCTCCGACCTCGACACCTGGCCCGCGCGCTGGGTGGCCGCGCACTGCATCGAGGAGGTCGCCCGCCACTGCGGGCACGCCGACATCATCCGGGAGAGCATCGACGGCCGACGCGCCTACGAGCTCAACGCGCTCGCCGACGGCGAGCCCTGGCCTCCCGCCGGCTGGGAGTGAGCGCCCCGTTCCCCTCCCGACCAGACCTTGCCCGCCATCCAGCACCAGGAGTCCCGCCATGACCAGCAACGACAGCAACGCCGAGAACATCCCCGCCGCGAACGAAAACTCGATCGGCTGCGTCCTCGGTGAGCAGATCACCCATCACTGGACCCAGCAGATCCGCCCCCGCCTCGACGGGCTGAGCGACGAGGAGTACCTGTTCGACCCCACGACCGACCACGACATCTGGACCGTGCACCCGCCCCGGGACAATCTCCCCGACGGGTGGATCCAGGGCGGCTCCGGCGACCTCGTCATCGACTTCGCCTACCCCGAGCCGGAGCCGGCGCCCTTCACGACGATCGCCTGGCGCCTGGCCCACGTCATCGTCGGCGTGCTCGCCATGCGCAACCACTCCCACTTCGGCGGACCCGAGGCGGACTACATGACCTGGGACTACGCGGCCACGGCCGACGGAGCGCTCGCCCAGCTCGACGCCGAGTACGCACGCTGGATCGAGGGCGTCCGCGGATGGTCGGACGACGATCTGGCCCAGCCCGTCGGCGAGACGGAGGGCCCGTACGCCGAGCTCTCACGGGCCGATCTCGTGGCGCACATCCATCGCGAGCTCATCCACCACCTCTCCGAGGTGGCGCTGCTGCGGGACCTCTACGCGCACACGCGCTGAGAGCCCGCAGGTTCCGGCCGCCGCGGGGCGGCGGGCATGAGACGGTGTGCCCATGACGACCGTCGACCCGCACGCTCAGGACGGCGCAGAGCCCGCACGGACGGCGCCGTGCCCGGCGCCGTCCGTGCGACCTGATCCCTCCCCGCTGCGGTTCCACGGCGCCGTCGCCCTCGTGGTCGGCGCCGCCCACGGCATCGGCGCCGCGACGGCCGAACGGCTCGCGGCCGAGGGGGCGAGCGTCGTCGCCGCCGATCTCGACCTCGAGGCGGCGACCGCCCGGGTCGCATCCCTGCCCCGGATCGGCGAGGCCGACCATGCCGCCGTCGGTCTCGACGTCACCGACAGAGGCGGGGTCGACGAGGCCTTCGCGGAGATCGCCGAGAGGTTCGCGCGGATCGACGTGCTCGCCCACGTCGCCGGCGGCAACGTCGACCACGGGGGACCGGCGCAGACGGGAGACGAGGTGTGGGAGGGTCTGCTCGACCTGAACCTCATGGGGCCCGTGCGCACGGTGCGCGCGGCGCTGCCCCTGCTGCGGCGCAGCGACCGCGCCGCGATCGTCACGATCAGCTCGGTCAACGCCCTCGTCGTGATCGGCGGCGAGCCCTATGCGGCCGCCAAGTCAGGTCTCCTCGCGTTCACCCAGAACCTGGCCGCCCATGTCGCCGCCGACGGCATCCGCGCCAACGCCGTCGCCCCCGGCACCGTGCGCACGCGCGTCTGGCACGGCGTCGAGGGCGGAGCCGACAGCCTCGCCCCCCTCTATCCGCTGGGGCGGGTGGGGGAGGCCGCCGACGTCGCGGCGGCCGTCGCGTTCCTGGCCTCGGACGAGGCCGCGTGGATCACGGGGGTGGTGCTCCCGGTCGACGGCGGCCTGCTGCTGCAGGGCCCGGGCCCGGGCCACGGCTGAAGGGCTCGTGCCCGGGCCCGGCGTGCGGGCAGGGGCCGCGCGCGGCTCAGAAGCCGGGGTTGGCCGGGTCGGCGCCCTGACGGCCCTCGGGGGAGCGGTCGAGGCCGTTGATCCGCTCGACCTCGTCCGTCGACAGCTCGAGGTCCGCCGAGCGGAAGTTGGACACGATGCGCGACGGCGTCTCGGACTTGGGGATCACCACGAGGCCGTTGGCGAGGTGCCAGGCGATGATCACCTGACCGGCCTCGACGCCGTGCTTCTCGGCGATCTCCGTGATGACCGGGTCCTCGAGCTCGCCGCCGCCCTGGCCCAGCGGCGACCAGGACTCGGTGACGATCTCGTGCTTGGCGTCGACCGCGCGCAGCTCGCCCTGCTGGAAGTACGGGTGGAGCTCGATCTGGTGGATCGCAGGAGCCACACCGGTGGCCTCGATGATCTCCTCGAGCTGCTCGGCCGGGAAGTTGGAGACGCCGATCGACTTCGCCTTGCCCTGCTTCTGCAGCTCGACGAGCGCCTTCCACGAGTCGAGGTAGGTGCCGCGCTGCGGGCTGGCCCAGTGGATCAGGTAGAGGTCGACGTAGTCCGTGCCGAGCTTCTCGAGCGAGGCGTCGAGGGCCGCGAGGGCGGACTCGTAGCCCTGGTCCTGGTTCCAGAGCTTGGTGGTGATGAAGATGTCCTCGCGCGGGACCCCGGAGGCCCGGATCGCGCGGCCCACGCCCTCCTCGTTGCGGTAGGCGGCGGCGGTGTCGATGTGGCGGTAGCCGGCGCGCAGGGCCTGCTCGACGACATCGGCCGCGACGTCGTTCTCGACCTGCCACACGCCGTAGCCGAGCTGCGGGATGGTGCGGCCGTCGTGGAACGTGATCGTGGGGACGGTGGTCATGTGCGACTCCTCAGGGTGGTCGGGTGGCTCCGGCGCTCCGGAGCTGTCCTGGCCACCCTAGGTCGCCCCCGTGGGGTCACGTCCAGGCGGGCGACCTGCGTTCACGCACAGCGGATCGCCGGGCGCGCACGGGTCGCCCACGTCACCGGGGCGTCGGCGTGAAGCCCGCCTCGTGGCCGGCGAGCCAGCCGAGCGAGATCGGCAGCTGTGCGACCCACAGCGTGAGCATGTGGCCGCCGTACCGGGTGCGCCGCACCGTGAGCGCCGTCGGGGGCTGCACCGCCTGGCTCATCTCACCCAGCGTCGGCTCGGTGAGCCGGTCCTCGCCGCCCGAGAAGAAGTACATGACCACGGGCGGCCGCTCGTGCGCCACGAGGGCGGGCAGGTCGTAGCGCGGGTCGTCCGGGGCGGTGCGCTGCTGGCCCTTGGCGTAGTCGACGACGAAGTAGCCGCCGAGGGAGATCGAGGCGCGCGCGAGGTCCGGATGGCGCACGGACAGCATGGAGGCGCACCAGCCGCCCGCGCTGTAGCCGATCGTCGCCCAGGCGAAGGGGTCCTCGATCGTGCGCAGATGCTCGTGGATCCACGCGGGCAGGTCCCGGGAGAGCCAGGTCTCGTAGCGCCCGGGGCCGTGGCTCGGGTCGACGCACTCCGTGTCGTCGGCTCCGGGATAGACGATCGGGATGACCACGATGGCGGAGGCGATCTTGTCGCGGGATGCGAGATCGTCGAGCCTGCCGCCGAGGTCGAAGGCCTGCTCCCACGTCTCGGGGGAGCCCGGGATGCCGGTGAACGCGAGCAGCACGGGGTAGCGGTGGTCCGGGTGCTGCATGTACCCGGCCGGGAGGTGCACGATCGCCTGCTGCGTGACGTCCGAGGCGGACGCGGGGATGGTCACCCACACGTCCTGGCCCCCGCGGGCGTCCGTCACGCCGGCCAGGGCCGGGTCGCGCAGGGGGTCGGCCTGCAGCGCGGTCGCCGGCGCCGTGCGCGCGGCCGTGAGCGCCCGCTGCTCGGCGGCCGTGAGGGGGACGGCGGTGCCCGCCGGGTCCGCGTCCGCTCCGATCGCCCCGCCCACGGTGCCCTGACCCGCGGCGCTCCCGTACAGGTGCGTGCTCATCTGCGTCGACCCCGAGTCGAACAGATCGCTCCACGAGCCGTAGAACACGAACGCGCGGTTGAGCCACACCCCTGTCGCGACCATCACGAGGGCCGTGCACAGGATCAGCGTGACGGCCTGCACCAGGACCGCGCGCACCCGACCCGTGCCGCGGGCGCGCAGCACGCGCGGCACCCACCAGATCCCCAGCACGAAGGCGAGCGCCGCGAGGGCCGTGACACCGCCGACGACCACCGGCCCGGTCAGGGCCAGGGGCCCCGTGCTCTCCGCCAGGGTCAACCCAGGACGCATGGCCGCCTCTTCCGCTCCGCTCCCGGCATCACCGGATGTCTCCGCCGTCGATCATGCACCCGCACGTGGCCGATCGATCCCGGAGGTCTCCCGGGATGCCGGGTCCACCCTCGGTCCGGGGCCTCGGCGTCACTACGATAGTGGTGCGTGCCGCGGCGACCTGTGCCCGGCCGACGAGGATCCACGCGCCGGCCCGGGCGCGAGAGCAGGGAGGCCAGCGTGCAGCGCGACCAGCAGACCGGCGACCGGCTCCGCCACTGGGCGATGGCGATCATCTGGGTGCACGCGATCGCCGCGGCGAGCGCCGTGATCCTCGTGCTGTTCGGGCGTCTCGGCAGCGCACGCGGCATCACGATCCCCGAGTTCCTGTTCTCGGTGCTCAACGTGCCGCTGTTCCCGTCGATCGTGTCGGTGGTCCTGCTGGGCCTCATCACCGGCGCCCTGATCCGCCGCAAGCGCATCGCCCTGTGGATCGTCGCGATCTTCCAGGTCGGCGGGGGCCTGCTGTCCGCCCTCGTGGTCGTCGCGCTCGCCACCCACCTGGTCCAGCTCTCCGAGCTGGGGCGGGCATGGCACCTGTGGCTCGCGCTCATCGCCAACGCGCTGAGCCCGCTCGTCGCGGTCGCCGCCCTCGCGCTGCTGTGGAGGGTGCGCTCCCTGTTCCCCGGCCGGCTCGCCCGGGGCGCGGTGCTGCGGTCCGTCGCGGTGCTGGCCAGCGGCACGATCATCGCGATCGCCGTGACCCACCTGCTGCTCGTGGCCTCCATCGGCCACGGCCTCGACGACCTGCGCATCCTCCGCTACTCGGTGCTGCGCACGCTCGGCCTGGTGCGCGACGAGCGCTTCACCGACGTGCCCGTGTGGATCCCGTGGCTCACGGCGCTCCTGATGGGCGTCACGATCCTCGCGACCGCCGTGGTGCTGCTGCGCGCCGCCAAGAGCGCCGACACCTGGACGCCGGACCGCGAGATCGCCCTGCGCTCGCTGCTGGCCGATCACGGCTCCGAGGACTCCCTGGGCTACTTCGCCACCCGGCGCGACAAGGACGTGCTGTTCGCGGCCGACGGGACCGTCGCGATCGCCTACCGCGTGCGCGGCGCCGTGTGCATGGCCGCGGGCGACCCGATCGGCCCGCACGCGGCGTGGCCGGTCGCGATGCGCGCCTTCCTCGACATGTGCCGCGAGAGCGGCTGGGTGCCGGCGGTCCTCTCGGCGGGGGAGCGGGCCGCGCGCGCCTGGTCCGACGTGGGGATGGCCGCCGTGACGATGGGCGACGAGGCCGTGCTGCACGCCGACCGCTTCGACCTCGCGACCACCACGATGACACCGGTGCGGCGCGCCGTGTCCCACGCCCGGGCGGCCGGGCTGACCGCGACGGTCCGACGGCACGCCAGCCTCACCGACGACGAGCGCGAGCGCATGACCCGCCTCGCCGACCAGTGGCGCCAGGGCGGGGAGGAGCGCGGCTTCTCGATGGCGCTCGGGCGCCTCGGGGACCCCGCCGACGGCAGCTGCGTGCTCGTGGTCGCCGAGGACGAGACGGGCGCGTGGAAGGGCCTGCTCAGCTTCGTGCCGTGGGGGCGCCACGGCGCGTCCCTCGACGTCATGCGGCGCAGCCCCGACGCCCCGGGCGGGGTCACCGAGCTCATGGTCACGACCCTCCTGAGCGAGGGCGGGGACCTCGGCATCCGCGACGTGAGCCTCAACTTCGCCATGTTCCGGGGCGTGTTCGTCGACGCCGAGAAGGTCGGGGCCGATCCCGGGACCCGCCTCGCCGCCCGCGCGCTCAGCCGCTTCGATCACTACTTCCAGCTCGAACGTCTCTACCGCTCCAACGAGAAGTACCGTCCCGACTGGGTGCCCCGGTACATCCTCGTGGACTCCGTGCTGAGCCTCGCGCGCGCGGCGCTCGCCGCCGGGGAGCTCGAGGGCTTCGTCCCGATGCTCAGGCGGCACCGCGAGACGCCGCCGGCCCGGCTCGGCGAGGACGACCTCGCCGCGATCGCCCGCATCGACGCCCGCCGCGTCGACGTCGCCGATCTCGGGCCCCGCCGCAGCGACCAGTCCCAGCACCGGGTGCGGCATCTGCAGCTCCTGCGCGAGGCGGGCATGGAGCCCTATCCCATCGGCCTGCATCCGCCGCAGCCGTTCGCCGAGGTCGTGCGCGCGATCCGGGCGGCCGCGACGGCGCCCCCGAGCGCCGACGACGCCGCCACCCCCACCCCGATGCTGCGCGTGGCCGGGCGGGTGCGGCGCCTGCGGGACTTCGGCGGCGTGTGCTTCGCCGACATCGTCGACGGCAACGAGGGCTTCCAGGCGATCATCGGCCGCTCCGCGATCCCGCGCGAGCGCGTGAACCTGTGGCGGGCCGCCGTCGACACGGGCGACATCGTCGAGCTCGAGGGACGCGCCGGGACCTCCCGCACCGGCACTCCGTCGCTCGTGGTGAGCGCCTGGCAGATGGCGTCCAAGGCGCTCCAGCCGATCCCCTTCGACGCCTTCGAGGACCCGGAGTCGCGGCTGCGCCGCCGCTCCACGGACCTCATCGTGCACCCCCGCTCGGCGGGGCTGCTGCGGGCCCGCTCGATCGTGATCGGCGCCGTGCGCGACCACATGGGCACGGCGGGCTTCACCGAGGTCGAGACGCCCATCCTGCAGACCGTGCACGGCGGGGCCAACGCCCGCCCGTTCCACACCCACATCAACGCCTACTCGACGGACCTGAGCCTGCGGATCGCCCCCGAGCTGGCCCTCAAGCGCCTGCTCGTCGGCGGCATGGGGCCGATCTTCGAGATCGGCAAGAACTTCCGCAACGAGGGCGCCGACGCGACCCACAACCCCGAGTTCACCGTGATCGAGGCCTACGAGCCGTTCAGCGACTACAACGGGATGCGCCGGCTGACCGAGGGCATGATCAAGGCCTCCGCCCGGGCGCTCTACGGCGCCGAGGTGCTTCCGCTGCACGACGTGCGCACGGGGGTGGACCTGCGCGGGCGCAGCCTCGCCGAGCAGCCCGCCGACGCCGCGGCGCGCCTGCAGTCCCTGCTCACCGACGTCTCCGGCCCATGGCCCGCCATCCCGATGGGCGAGGCCCTGTCGCAGGCCGTCGGCCGTCCGCTCGGCCTCGACACCGACATCGACGTGCTGCTCGAGCTCGCGCGGGAGCACGAGGTGCACGTGCGCGACGACATGGGCCCGGGCGCGATCCTCGAGGAGCTGTACGGCGAGCTCGTCGAGGCGCGCACCCTGCGCCCCACCTTCTACACGGACTTCCCGGCCGAGACCTCGCCGCTGACCGGCCCGCACCGGTCCAAGCCGGGCCTCGTCGAACGCTGGGACCTCGTGATCTGCGGCATGGAGATCGGCACCGCCTACTCCGAGCTCGCCGACCCGCTCGAGCAGCGCCGGCGCTTCACCGAGCAGTCCCTCAAGGCCGCCGCCGGGGACCCGGAGGCGATGGAGGTGGACGAGGACTTCCTGTTCGCCCTCGAGAACGCGATGCCGCCGGCGGGCGGCCTGGGCATCGGGCTGGACCGGCTCGTGATGCTCCTGACCGACACCAGCATCCGCGAGGTGCTCACCTTCCCGTTCGTGCGGCCGACCCCGCGTCCTTGACCGTTCCTTGCGAGGAACGGGATTCGGCCATGACGGGCGGTGGACTACCATTCCGCGAAGCCCACCGGCGACAGCCGATACCCGAGTGCACCGTCTGGAGCGATCCATATGGCCCTGCCCCCTGAAGCCTCCGAGGCTCTCGACGACTCGACGTCACCCGAACGTCTGACCGAGATCGCCGAGACCTTTCCGGAGCTGCAGTCGCTCGTCGCGGTGAACCCGTCGTGCCCCGAGCGCACGCGCGAGTGGATCCTCGCCTCGAACCGCTCGGCCGCCGAGCTGTACCGCACCACGCGGCACGACGCCCAGGCGGCCTCGGCCGACCCCGCCGAGGTCGCGGAGCAGGCTCACGCCGGCGGCGACGCGTGGGGGCTCGGCTCGGACCGGCCCGCGGACACCGACGCCGAGAGCGTGGACACCGCGAGCGCCGATGCCGCGGGCACGACCGACGCGGGCGCCGACGGCGCGAGCATCGACAGCGTGGCGACGCCGGCCGACGAGCCCGAGACCGCGCCCGTCGACGCGGTCGACCTCGAGGCCACACAGGCGATGGGCGCGGTGAGCGCCGAGCCGGAGCCGTCGTCCACGCCGGAGCCGCCCGCCCTCGCGGAGCCCGCGGAGCCCACGGCGTCGCCGGGCGAGACCACCGGGGAGCCTGCGACGGCTCCCGTCGGCGACGAGGGCCCCACCGACGTGCTGCCCGTCGCCGAGGACCATCCGACCGAGGTGCTGCCCGGACACGCCGCGTCCTCCGACGGCCCCGTGCCCGCGACGCCCACGGCCGAGCACGTCGTCCCCCTTCCCGAACAGCCCTCGCGTGCCGCCGAGCCGTCGAGCCGTGACGCCGACGAGCGCCCCTCGCTGCCGCGCGTGACCGGCTACCTCGACGCGGTCTCTCCGGCCCCCGCCGAGCGGTCGGCCGATCCGTCGCCGACCCCTGCCTCCTACGCGTCCCCGGCCGCCTATAGGAGCGCCGGCTCCTCTCCCTCCCCGGCACGCCCCGCCGCAGCGGGCGCCGCGGGCGCGGCCTCTCCTGCCGCCTACGCCTCGCCGGCCGCCTACGGGTCCCCGCCGCAGCCGCCCGCCGGAGGCACGGGCCCGTCGTCGGGCTCGGGCGACGGCACGGGCAGGCGCACCCTGCTCTGGGTGGGCCTGGGCTGCCTGGCCCTCGCGATCGTGCTCGTCGTCGTGGTCGGGATCGGCGCCTACCTGGTGCGCGGCGGAGGCGGCGACGACACGGGCGGCGCCACGACCCGCACCACCTCGGCGTCCGAGACACCCACGGAATCTTCCTCGTCGACGAGCGAGTCGCCGTCCTCCTCGTCGTCGGAGGCCCTCGTCTCGCCCGCGCCCGACGACGCCCAGGACCTCACCTCCGTGCGCTCGCCCACCGGCAACATCACGTGCGAGCTGGGCGACGACTCGGTCGGCTGCTCGATCGGCACCTGGTCCTTCCCGCCCTCGGGCAACTGCACCGACACCGCGTCGCCGTTCTCGATCGCCGTCGCCGGTGACCGTCCGACCGTCGACTGCGGCAGCTCGTACGGGACCCCGGGATCCGGGGGCGGGACCGAGCTGCCCTACGGCTCCACGGCGGCCAACGGCGAGGTCGCGTGCCGTTCGGAGTCCAGCGGCATGACCTGCTGGAACCAGCGCACCGGGCACGGCTTCACCGTCTCGAAGTCGTCGTCCGACACGTTCTGAGGCCACGGCCCGCCGGCACCGGGCACGGCCCGACGTCGGTTCGGCGTCGTCGGGCCGCCCCGGATACGATCGGGCCGTGGACCGCTCGCCCCGGCTGACGCCGCTCTCCCGGCCCGTGCCGACGAGCGCACCGGTGTACGAGCATCCGCCGCGTCCGGGACGGCGCCCGCTGCGCCTGGGGCTGCCCGCCCTGTTCGACGCCGTCTTCGTCGTGATCGGGCTCGCGCTGTCGCTGTGGCTCGCAGGCCTCTACCTGCGCGAGGGCTTCTCCCTCTCGCTCGTCCGGCTGCTGTACCTCGTCGCCTTCTGGGTGCTGCTGACCTACATCGCGCTGCCGCGCCTGCACCAGCTGCTGACCGTGCTGTACCTCCCCGACTACTTCATCGGCCGCACACGCACCTCCGTGGGCGTGCTCTCGGACCCGTTGAACGTGGCGCTCGAGGGCGAGGAGACCGACCTGCACGTCGCGATGCGCCGCGCGGGCTGGGTGCTCGCCGACGAGCGCACGCTCGGCTCGGCCTGGCGCATGGTGGTCGCCTCGGTGCTGCGCCGCTCCTACGAGGCCGCGCCGATGTCCGACCTGTACCTCATGGGGCGGCGCCACGACTTCGCCTATCAGCAGGAGGTGGGCGGCACCACCGCGCAGCGCCACCATGTGCGCTTCTGGCGCATGCCCGAGGACTTCGTGCTGCCGGGCGGCGAACGGGTCGACTGGCTCGCCGCGGGCACCTTCGACCGCGCCGTCGGCTTCTCGATGTTCACCCTCCAGATCACCCACCGCATCGACGAGCAGATCGACCTCGAGCGCGACTACCTCGTCGACACCCTGCGCTACGCGGACCCGCGCATCCCCGTGAACGTCATCGAGGACTTCTCGACCGCCTACCACCATCGCAACGGCCAGGGCGACCGGCTGCGCACCGACGGCGACCTCCCCGTGATCGACCTGCGCGGCGCACGGGAGCGCTCGGCGGGGGCCACGGCGGTCATGCTCCCGCGGCACCGCCCCACCGGCACCTCCGTGCTGCGCTCGCGGGCGCTCGAGCACCGCGGCGCCGTCAGCCAGCTGCGCAGTGTCGCCCGTCCCGCCGACGGCGGCCGCCGGCCGCACACCGCGGGCTCGTACCGGTCCGAGCTCGCCGGTCAGTTCCACCAGGTGCTCCACGACGTCCAGGACGCCGTCGACAACGCGAGCGTGCACCATCTGCCGCCGCCCACCGTGGCGCTCGTCGCGGTCGTCGCGGTCGTGCAGGTGCTGCTCGTGGCCGGGCAGTGGATCTCCCAGCTCGTGGGCCACCAGCTGGGCCCCGTGCTCTCCGAGGCCGTCGTGCTCGTCTCCGACCCCACCGCGCTGTGGCAGGCCACCGTGGTGGGGCTGCTCGGCCTCGCCCTCGTGATCGGCGTGCTGCGCCGCAGCCGCTGGGCGCGCGTGCTGCTCACGGCGCTGTTCACGGCCGACGCCCTCGTGCGCCTCGCGGGCGCGACCGCTCTGCTCGACGCCCCGGGCGGGGAGCACGGTGCGCTCGCCGCGGCCGGCGTCTCGGTGCTCGTCGTCATGGCCATCACCTCCGACGCCGCGCGCGCCTGGGTGCTCACCCCGCGCGAGAGCGGCAGCCGTGCCGCCCTGCTGGAGCCGGTCGGCGACCTGCCGGGCGCCGGGGAACTGGTCGCGGACGGGCTCTCGGAGCGGGAGTCGCAGCGTCGCGTCGAGGAGTGACACCGCAGGTCACGACTCGGTCACCATCCACAGGATCGACCTGTTCACCCGCGCATCGTCCCAGGGACGTAGTAGGGTGCCGACCACCGCGGCGACGGTCGCCGCAGTGGCAGGGGTCACACCCCCCACCGTTCCGAGACAGCCGCCAGCCCGTGCATGTCCGTCCCCGTGGCGACGCCGCACCCGACGATCCGTCCTCTCGACTGCACGGCCCGAACCCCCGATCCCCGCGAGGAGTCCCGCCATGAACGACGCTCCCGGAAACCCTTCCCCGACGACCGACGGCACCGCCGACGGCCACCTCCGCACCGACGGGCCGATCGGCGACGTCTCCGGCGACCAGCCCGAGCTCAAGCGGGCGATCACGCCCAAGCTGCTGCTGCTGTTCATCGTCGGCGACATCCTCGGCACCGGCGTCTACGCGCTGACCGGCCAGGTCGCCGGGCAGGTGGGCGGCGCCGGCTGGCTGCCGATCATCATCGCGTTCCTGGTCGCGATGGTCAGCGCCCTCTCCTACGTCGAGATGGTCACCAAGTACCCGCAGGCCGCGGGCGCCGCCCTCTACGTGCACAAGGCGTTCGGCCTGCACTTCGTCACGTTCATGGTGACGTTCGCGGTGCTGTCCTCGGGCATCACCTCGGCCTCCAACAGCGCGATCTTCCTCGCGGAGAACGTGCTCAAGGCCTTCCGCCTCGACGAGAGCCTCGGCGAGGGCGTCGCGACGCAGACCGCGACGGGCATCGCGCTCGTGTTCCTGTGCCTCGTGGCCTGCATCAACATGCGCGGCGTCTCCGAGTCGGTCAAGCTCAACGTGGTCCTGACCCTCATCGAGCTGTCCGGCCTCGCGCTCGTCCTGATCATCGGCTTCCTGGCCATCGGCCGCGGCGACGCCGACTTCTCCCGCGTCATCATCTTCGAGTCCCCCGAGGACAAGAGCATGTTCATGGCGGTGATCGGCGCGACCGCCCTCGCGTTCTTCTCGATGGTCGGCTTCGAGGACTCGGTCAACATGGCCGAGGAGACCGTCGACCCCGCCAAGAACTTCCCCAAGATGCTGCTGGGCGGCCTGTCGATCACGGGCGTGATCTACGTGCTGGTCTCCGTCACGGCCGTCGCCGTGGTCCCGATCGGCGAGCTCACCACAGCGTCCACCCCGCTGCTGTCCGTGGTCGCCCACGGCGCCCCGGACTTCCCGATCGACACGATCTTCGCGTTCATCTCGATCTTCGCCGTGGCCAACACGGTGCTCATCAACATGATGATGGCCTCCCGCCTGCTGTACGGCATGGCCAAGCAGGGCGTCCTGCCCGGCTTCCTGAGCGGCGTCCTCAAGGGCCGTCGCACCCCGTACGCGGGCGTCCTGTTCTCGACCGGGCTCGCGATCGTGCTCGTGCTCGTCGTGCGCTACGTGCTCGCGGAGAAGACGATCGCCGCCCTCGGCGGCACCACGGCGCTGCTCCTGCTGGCCGTGTTCGGCATGGTCAACATCGCGGTCCTCGTCCTGCGCAAGGATCCGGGCGAGCCGGGGCACTTCCGCACCCCGACGGTGCTGCCGTTCATCGGGGCGATCACGTCGTTCCTGCTCGTCACCCCGCTGGCCCAGCCCACCCAGAACTACGTGATCGCGGGCGGTCTGCTGGCCGTCGGCCTCGTGCTGTACGTCATCACGTACCTGTACAACGCCGCCGTGCGCGGACGCACGACGCGATTCCGCCACCCGGACGACATCGGCCGCGACTGACGCGACCCGAGCCCGACCCCCTCGACCGCCACCACCCCGGGAGTCCCGATGAAGATCCTGCTCGCCTACGTCCCCAGCGCCACCGCCGAGGCGGCGTTCGATTTCACCCTCCAGGAGGCCAAGGAGAGAGGCGCCTCCGTGCTCGTGCTCGCCTCCGAAGGCGGGGCCGACCCCAAGAAGGCCTCGGCCGTGACCGACGACCGTCCGCTCACCCAGCGCCTCGAGGAGTCCGGCATCGACTACGAGCTGCGCGTCGTGCCGCGCCGTGACGACCCGGCCGACGACATCCTCGCGGCCGCGGAGTCGGGCGAGATCGACATGGTGGTCCTCGGCATCCGCAAGCGCACGCCGATCGGCAAGATGCTGCTGGGCTCGACGTCCCAGCGCGTCATCATGGAGGCGCCGTGCCCCGTCGTGTGCGTCAAGCCCAAGGGCTTCGTGCCGCCGAGCTTCTGAGAGCTCCCGGGCCCGTCGGCGCGGTGCCCCTCTGAGGTGAGCGTCGCCGGGGTCGGGAGCCGGCGTATGCCATGACGGTCTGCATCGCCGTCCTCGGTGCGTCGAGCTCTGCGATCAGGCCGTCATCGGGGATCGAGCTCTGCGCCGTGGCCGCCATCCCTCGACGGCGGCGACCACGGCGCAGAGCTCGATCACCTCGTCGTCGGCGCGTCCTCGTCCGGGGCGAACACGTCGGGCACGCCGTCGTCGTCGGCGTCGACCCGCTCGGCGGCCGCGATCTTCGCGTAGCGGCGGCTGCGCGGCCCCAGGATGGCCGCGCCGAGCACGGCCGCCAGCACGGAGGCGGTGAGCACACCGATCTTGGCCTGGTCGTGCAGCGGGTCGTCCGCCGCGAAGCTCAGCTCGGTCACGAGCAGCGAGACCGTGAACCCGATGCCCGCGACGGCGGCCACGCCCAGCAGGTCGCCCCAGCGGATGTCCGGGTCGAGGTTCGCACGGCGCAGGCGCGTGACGAGGAACGTGGACCCGAGGATCCCGGCGATCTTGCCGAACACGAGGCCGACGATCACGCCGAGCGCGACCGTGGACTGCCACGCCTCGAGCAGTCCGCTGAGACCGCCCACCGCGACCCCGGCGCTGAAGAACGCGAAGACGGGCACCGCGAACCCCGAGGACAGGGGCCGGAAGCGGTGCTCGAAGGTCTGGGCGAGGGAGTGGTCCGCGCCCAGTCGCGACCGCGGGCGGACCGGGACCATGAAGGCGAGCACGACGCCCGCGATCGTCGCGTGGATCCCGGAGTTGTAGAACAGCACCCAGGTGATGAGGCCCAGCGGCAGCAGGAGGTACCAGGCGGCGGCGTAGGAGATGCGGAACAGGGACTCGGCGCGCGTGGCCAGTAGGCGGTAGACGACGATCGGGATGACCGCGATCGCGAGGAACCCCAGTCGCAGATCGGACGTGTAGAAGATCGCGATGATGAGGATCGCGATGAGGTCGTCGACGATCGCGAGCGTGAGCAGGAACGTGCGCAGGGCCGCCGGGAGGTTCTTGGCGAGCACCGCGAGCACGGCGACGGCGAAGGCGATGTCGGTCGCGGCAGGGATCGCCCACCCGCCGAGGGCCTCGGCGGGGCCGAACAGGTTGATGACGGTGAAGATGATCGCTGGCACCGCGACACCCCCCGCGGCCGCGACGACGGGCACGAGCGCCGTGCCGGGGTCCCGCAGATCGCCCGCGACGAACTCCTGCTTGAGCTCGAGTCCGGCGAGGAAGAAGAAGACGGCCAGCAGCCCGTCGGCGGCCCAGTGGCCGATCGACAGGTCCAGGTGGATCGGACCGACGTCGTGCCCCAGATGCACGTCCCGCAGCGCGAAGTAGGCGGAGTCCGCGGGGGAGTTGGCCAGGACCAGGGCGGCGAGCGTCGCCACCAGCAGGATCAGGCCGCCCGTGCTCTCGGCGGTGATGATCTGCTCGATGCGGCGGTACTCGCGATAGGTGCCGCGCGCGAGGATCGTGCGGGTGCGGGCGGGGTTCGAGACGGGGGAGCGCGAATCGCTCATGCGTGGGCCTCCGTGGTGGTCGGGTCGTCGCCATCCGCGTCCACGACGGGGATGGCACCGGTGTGCTTGGGACCGTCGGGCTCGGGCCCCGTGCGTGCGCCCCGCAGACTCTCCGCCTCATCGGGCGTGGGGGCCGTGTGGTGCCCCCAGCGGGCCAGCACGATGGCGCGCACGAGGATCGCGACGGTGAGAAGGGCGCCGAGGACCTTGGCCCAGATCGGCTCGGCGATGAACAGGAGCAGCAGCGCCAGCAGCACGGGCGCGAGGTTGAAGAACGCGCGGCGCACGTAGCCGCCGAAGGTCGGCATCACGACACCCTGGGACTCGGCGACGGACTTGACCATGAAGTTGGGGCCGTTGCCGATGTAGGTGAGGGCGCCGCACAGCACCGCGCCGAGCGAGATCGCGACGAGCATCGACTCGGGCACTCCCGCGACGCGCGGCGCGCCCGGCAGCTGCGAGGCCATCTCGAAGAAGGTCGCATACGTGGGGGCGTTGTCGAGCACGGAGCTGAGGCCGCCCGTGAAGACGAACAGCGTGACCTCGTTCAGCGGCAGCCGCGGGGCGACGTTCCGCAGCACCTCGAGCGCGGGGATCATGGTCAGGAAGATGCCGATGAACAGGGCGGCGACCTCGGCGATCGGCGCGAACGAGAAGCGGTTGTCCTCGTAGCGCACCCGTTTGTCGCCCAGGTGGAACGAGGCCGCCGCGACCGCGAGCATCACGATCTCGCGCCACGGCACGAGACCCCAGCCGTGCAGGTGCCCCTCGGCGAGCTCGGTCGCGTCGACCGACGGCACGAACGCGACCGTCAGGATGATCACGACGAAGGCGACGACCGAGGAGCCGCCGACGAGCCGCAGCGGCGTCACGTTCGCGCGGTCGATCTCGACGTCCTCGGGTGCCTCCCGGGCCACGAGGCGCCGGTCGAGGCAGTAGTACGTGATGAGCAGCAGCGCGTTGACGAACAGCCACTGGGGCAGCAGCGAGAACGTCCACGCGAAGGGCACGCCGCGCAGCATGCCGAGGAACAGCGGCGGGTCGCCGAGGGGGGTCAGCAGGCCGCCGCAGTTGGCCACCATGAAGATCGCGAACACGACGGTGTGCGCGACGTGCTTGCGCTCGGCGTTGGTGTTCAGCAGCGGCCGGATCAGCAGCATCGCGGCTCCGGTGGTGCCGATGAAGCTCGCGAGCACCGCGCCGATCGCCAGGAACGTGCTGTTGGTGCGCGGGGTGGCGCGGATGTCTCCGCTCAGGAAGATCCCGCCCGCGACGACGAACAGCACGAACAGCAGCACGATGAACTGGGCGTACTCGACGAGGGCGTGCGTGACCAGATGTCCCTCGCCGGCGACGAGCACCCCGATGGCCACGGGGAGGCCGAGCACGAGCGCGTAGACGAGCTGGTTGCGCGGGCGATCCCAGAGCCTGGCGAGGGCAGGGACGAGAGGAGCGATCGCGATCGCCGCGAGCATCAGGAGGAAGGGCGCGACGGTCCAGGCCGGAAAGGTCATGAGCGACTCCTGCCGATCGGGGTGTGCTGGGGCAGCACGACGGACGAACGGGGCGCGTCATGCGCCCCGTGCCGACCAGGCTTCCCGGCTCACCAGGGGCCCAGTGTGGCACGGAGCACCGTACTCGCGCCCCGCCGTCCGCGGCGGACAGAAGGTGAGGACGGCGTCGCGCGGCTCGTACGGAGGTCGAAGGGGCCCGCACGGGGCTCGGTGCCGCGCGAGACGGTCGGGCAGGCGCGGTCGCGTCCGCTCGCGGACCGTGCCGGCGACGCGGCGGTCCGCCAGCGGGGTCGGGTGCGGCCGGCATGACCGTCTGTCCGCGACGCCCGCGCCCACAGCGGTGGGCGCAACGGTCCGGGGTCGCGCGGGCTGCGCGAGCCTCGACCACGCCCCACGTGGGGGCGTAACTCTGCCGGCCCGGGCCGGGCCTCAGGCCGAGACGACCGCCAGCAGGCGCGTGAAGAACTCCTCGCAGCGGTCGATCTGGTCGAGGTCGATGAACTCGTCGGGCCCGTGGGCCTGGGCGATGTCTCCGGGACCGACGACGACGGCCTGCATGCCCGCGTGCTCGTAGATGCCGGCCTCGGTGCCGTAGGTGACCTTGTCCTCGGTGCGCTCCGCGCCCAGGGCGACCGCGGCCGTCGCGGCGGGGCCGTCGGGGGAGCCGTCGAGCCCGTAGAGCAGGTTGAGGGGCTCGAGGCTCGCGCCCACGGACCGCGCGGCGGCCGGGTCGGCGGGGTCGTCGGGCACGGCCTCGCGCATCGCGGCGTCGATCTCGTCGATCCTGTGCTGGATGCGGTCGACCACCTCGCGGATGTCGATCTCGGGCAGCGCCCGGAACTCGAGGAACACCTCGGCGAGCGCGGGCACCGTGTTGACGGCGTTGCCGCCGTCGATGCGGTTCACGCCGCCGGTCGACCACGCCACCGGGAAGGCCTCGTCGCGCGGGCCGTTCTCCCGGAAGTCGTCGATCACCTCGCGGTGGAAGAAGGCGGTGAACTCGGCGGCGTAGCGGATCGCGTTGAGACCCCGCGGCAGCAGGCTCGAGTGGGCGGCGATGCCGCGGAACTCGGCCCGCAGGGAGTTCATCGACTTGTGCGCCGGGACCGCGCGCATCGAGGTGGGCTCGCCGACGAGGGCGATGGCGGGACGGATGTCGAGGGACTCGAGCTGCTCGACGAGGCGGCGTGCGCCGTCGCAGCTCGTCTCCTCCTCCCAGGTCGCCGCGACGTAGACGGGCACGCTGCGGGTGGCCTCCTGGAACCGGGGGGCGAGGGCGGCCGCGATCGCGAGATAGGACTTCATGTCCGCGGTGCCGCGCCCGTACAGACGGCCGTCGCGCTCGGTGGGCGTGAACGGGTCGGTGGTCCAGCTCTGCCCGGTCACGGGCACGCAGTCCACGTGCCCGGCGATCAGGACACCGCGTCGCGAGGGGTCCTCCGGATCGACGAACAGGCGCGTGGCCTCGTCCGCCGCCGCCTCCGACGCGGAGCCGGAGGCCTGCTCGGTCGTCGCGGGGAACACGACCACGAGGTTGGCGTTTCTCGGGTCGTCCTCGTCGAAACGATGGATCTCGGCGCCCGCGGCGTCGAACACCCGCTCCAGGAGGTCGATCGCGGGGCGGTTGCCCGCCGCCGAGGTGGTGTCGAGCGAGACGAGGGCGTCGATGAGCTCGCGAGGGGTCGTCGGGAGGGAGTCGTTCATGATGCCCACTCTAGGAGAGTGATCGTCCTCGCCCGTGGGCGGGCCGTGGTCGGGATTTGTTCAAGGTCGCCTCTGACCTGCGGCGACGGTGCCTCTCGCGGCGCATGTCGGCATGTGACAGGTGGCGGGACCGGGTTCGACTGCCTACCGTGGAACGGCTTCAGGACCGGAAGACCATCTCGCGCCGACGCCTCCACCCGAGTCGCGTCGCGCGCTCGACCCGACGGAGAATCGTGACGCCACCTGCGAACGGCCCCGCCCATCCGACCGACCGGGGGACCGGCGACCCCGGCATCCCCGCCCCCGCCGCACCGCCTGCCGAGGGCGGCTTCGACACCACCGACCTCAGCGACGAGGCGACCGCGATCGTCGAGGGCCACGACGGGCAGATCCCCTTCCACGAGCTGCCGGACCGCCGCACGATCCGCAAGGCCGTGGCCGCCTCGGCGATGGGCAACGCGACCGAGTGGTACGACTACGGCGCCTACGCCGTGGTCAGCGTGTACATCGCCCAGCACTTCTTCCCGCCGGGGAGCGCGAGCGCCCTGTTCTGGACGTTCGCCTTCCTCGCCATCTCGTTCGTCGCCCGCCCCTTCGGCGGCTTCGTGTGGGGCCCGCTCGGCGACCGCATCGGGCGCAAGCACGTCCTCGCGCTCACGATCATCCTGATGTCGGCCGCGACGTTCCTCATCGGCGTGCTGCCCACCTACGAGAGCGTGGGGGTGCTCGCGCCGATCCTGCTGGCCGTGCTGCGGCTCGTCCAGGGCTTCTCCACGGGCGGCGAGTACGGCGGCGCCGCGACGTTCATGGCCGAGTACGCGCCCGACAAGAGGCGCGGCCGCTACGGCAGCTTCCTCGAGTTCGGCACCCTGGGCGGCTTCGCCCTCGGCACCGTCGTGGTGCTGACCCTGCAGGCCGTGCTTGGCGAGGACGCGATGATGGACTGGGGCTGGCGCCTGCCGTTCTTCGTGGCCCTCCCGCTCGGCGCGATCGGCCTCTACCTGCGCTCGCGCCTCGAGGACACGCCTGTCTTCCAGGAGCTCGAGGACGAGGGTGAGGCCCAGGAGAGCGCCGTCGGCGGCCTGAAGAATCTGCTGCGCGAGTACTGGCGGCCGATCCTCACCATGTCCGGACTGGTGATCCCGCTGAACATCGTGAACTACACGCTGCTGACGTACATGCCGGCCTACCTCGAGACCAAGATCGGCCTGGCCCAGGACCGCTCGCTGATCGTGGTGCTCATCGGACAGCTCGCCATGATGGCGCTGATCCCGTTCTGCGGCGGCCTGTCCGACCGCATCGGGCGCAAGAAGATGTGGGCGTTCTCCCTGATCGGCCTGCTCCTGCTCGCCCTGCCGATGTACATGCTCATGGGCGTGAGCTTCGCGCTCGCGATCCTCGCCTTCGCGGTGCTGGGCCTCGTGTACATCCCGCAGCTCTCGACGATCTCCGCGACGTTCCCGGCGATGTTCCCCGCGCAGGTGCGGTTCGCGGGCTTCGCCGTCACCTACAACGTCGTGACCTCGATCTTCGGCGGCACCGCCGCGATGATCAACGAGGGCGTCGTGAGCGCGACCGGGTTCCTCGAGTTCCCGGCCGTCTACATGATGGCCTCGTGCATGATCGGCATCATCGCCCTGTTCACGCTCAAGGAGACCGCGGGCGCCTCCCTGCACGGCACCGAGATCCCCGAGTCCGAGCCGTCGGACTACGGCGCCGAGGCCGTCGCGGCCGAGGGAGAGGCGCTCGACGCGACGGGGCGGTGAGGGGTTGGGACGGGCGGAGGGCGCCTGAGGGGGCGTTCGGGCCCGGGGCTATGAGTCCGCTGGGGGACCGTGGTCGGCCGGCGATGGTCCGCCAGCGGGCTCTTACTTCGGATGTGCCCGGGGGCTGGCAGGTCACGGGTAGCTCGAGTCTGCTGACGGACCGTGTTCGGCCGGCGATGGTCCGCCAGCGGGCTCATCCATCGTGCGTGGGGCCGTGGCCGGGGCCGGGCGAGCCGCCGGTGCGGCGAGGTCGCGACCGGTCCGCGCCGTCCTGCCGTGGTGCTCTTCCTTTTCGCAGCGGCGCTCGTGAGCGCCGTCGCCCTCGTTCTCGTCCTGGACGCGGCGAGGGGCCCGAGGTGTCCTCGAGCTGACGGCAAGCCGGAGGGAGAGGTGAATATCGGGCTGTCTCGGAGCTCGCGATGGGCGACGATGTCCGGGTGCTCGCAGAGACCCATACCGATGTCATCATCCTCGGCGGTCGATCGGGGGTCGGCAAGACCTCCGTGGCGGCCGAGGCATCGCGCATCCTGGCACGCGCGGACATCCGGCACGCCGTGATCGAGGGGGACAACCTCGACCAGGCGCATCCGGAGCCGTGGCGACAGGGCATCGACCTCGCGGAGCGGAATCTCGCGGCCATGTGGGCGAACTATCGCGCGATCGGGTACTCACGTCTCATCTTCACCAACACGGTCTCCGTGCTCGAGATCCCCACGCTCGCCGTCACCCTCGGCACCGATCTCCGGCCGTTCGGTGTGCTCCTCACCGCGAGCGACGAGACGGCGGCCCAGCGCCTGGGGCAGCGCGAGATCGGCTCTGCGCTGGACGAGCACATCGAGCGCAGCCGGCAGGCGGTTGCACGACTCGACGCCGAGAGCACCGCGCATCGCGTCCACACGGACGGACGTTCCGTGAGCGACATCGCGCGCGAGATCCTCTCGGTGGCGGGGTGGATCGAGCCTGGCTGTGCGCAGAGTGGCGCCGAGTTCGATGGCGCTGTCTGACCGCGGAGTGGTGCTCCGGAGTCCTTCGCTGCCGTGTGCTGTGCCAAAGCCTTCCCTGTTGCGCATAGGTGTGCCCGGGTGCGCGTGGGGAACAGGGCAGGGCTGGGTGCCGTAGCCGGATCGAGGCTGCGGTGTGTCCTCGCTCAGGCGGGAATGCTTCGCCACGTCGAGGGTGGTTGAGGCTGGTGGGCCGGCCCACGCTCGGGCGGGGAGCACAACACTCAACATGGGTTCCGAGCTCTACGAGGGCTCATCCCCCCGCGCGCGGGGAGCACTTCTCGTACTGCTCGGTGATGATCTCTGCTCGGTGATGATCTCCGGCCAGGGCTCATCCCCGCTCGCGCGGGGAGCACGAGTCCGCTGACGGCGGTCTCGAGGGCGACGTCGGCTGATCCCCGCTCGCGCGGGGAGCACCCACCCCACACAAGACAGGAGACGGATCATGAGGGCTCATCCCCGCTCGCGCGGGGAGCACTCGCAGTGCCTCGACGTCGACCCCGAGCTCTTCGGCTCATCCCCGCTCGCGCGGGGAGCACGCTGCTGAGCGAGATGCGCTGAGCGATGAGAAGGGCTCATCCCCGCTCGCGCGGGGAGCACGGCACGCCCGTAGACGGCATCGTGTCCCACCAGGGCTCATCCCCGCTCGCGCGGGGAGCACCGAGGGGCCGCGCCCATCAGCGGCTTGCGTCTAGGCTCATCCCCGCTCGCGCGGGGAGCACTACTCCGTGGCCTCCGCGGTATCGCGGCGGTCCGGCTCATCCCCGCTCGCGCGGGGAGCACCCCCGCCGATGTCGCTGTGGGAGTCGTGGCATAGGCTCATCCCCGCTCGCGCGGGGAGCACGCGGACTTCGCCCAGTACTACCCAGGCGAACGGGGCTCATCCCCGCTCGCGCGGGGAGCACAAGAAGGACTGGATCGCGGCCGACGACGCGGACGGCTCATCCCCGCTCGCGCGGGGAGCACGTGTGCCGAGGCTCAGAGTTGTTTCGTGGGTTGGGCTCATCCCCGCTCGCGCGGGGAGCACGAAGCCCGACAGCGAGCTGAAGTCGAGGGTCTTGGCTCATCCCCGCTCGCGCGGGGAGCACGAGACCTCACGGATCACGTGGAGCGTCTCGGTCGGCTCATCCCCGCTCGCGCGGGGAGCACTGCGGGGCGCCGGCTAACGCTGTTCAATGAGCCGGCTCATCCCCGCTCGCGCGGGGAGCACTGCCGGTGACGTCTGTCGCGCAGTTCACGACACGGCTCATCCCCGCTCGCTCGGGGAGCACGAGGACGGCCCCGCCTCTGCTGCGTCCTGCCAGGGCTCATCCCCGCTCGCGCGGGGAGCACATGAACGCGAGGTGGAGGCTTTCGGCGAAGTGGGGCTCATCCCCGCTCGCGCGGGGAGCACAGATGCTGAAATCCGCAGACGTTCAGGCGCAACGGCTCATCCCCGCTCGCGCGGGGAGCACTGACACCGGCCCGTCGTTCAAGGGCACGATCAAGGCTCATCCCCGCTCGCGCGGGGAGCACGACTGGCTCAAGCTCATGAAGTCCCTCTCGCAGGGCTCATCCCCGCTCGCGCGGGGAGCACCAGGGGCAGCCGTCGCCCGCGTCCTCCGGCATCGGCTCATCCCCGCTCGCGCGGGGAGCACCAGGAGGGCAAGTCGCAGCGCACGTCGCGCCGGGGCTCATCCCCGCTCGCGCGGGGAGCACGAGAGAACATCGACCACGAACCCGGCCTTGTCCGGCTCATCCCCGCTCGCGCGGGGAGCACGCGTTCGCTTGCGGTGCCTCGTGCTCGTTCGCGGGCTCATCCCCGCCCGCGCGGGGAGCACATCACCGTCATCATCCTCTGGCTGATCGTCAACGGCTCATCCCCGCTCGAGCGGGGAGCACCGCTCCTGGCCGGTCCCGTCGATCTGCAGGACCGGCTCATCCCCGCTCGCGCGGGGAGCACGGCTGGGTAGAAGGAAGCACCGTGAAGGCGTCCGGCTCATCCCCGCTCGCGCGGGGAGCACGACTCGCGGAGGATTTCGTCATGGACGACGGTGGGCTCATCCCCGCTCGCGCGGGGAGCACCGCACAGACCGACCTCCCGTCCGCCCAGGCCAGGGCTCATCCCCGCTCGCGCGGGGAGCACCCGAGCAGCCGGGCGACGTCGAGCACGGAGGCGGGCTCATCCCCGCTCGCGCGGGGAGCACAGGAAGGTCGGCCACGCCGGCGCGTTACCGCCGGGCTCATCCCCGCTCGCGCGGGGAGCACGGGGTCACGCTTCTGGCTGGGGCTCTCTACCTGGGCTCATCCCCGCTCGCGCGGGGAGCACATCGCGAAGCAGATACGTGAGACGGCGGCCGAGGGCTCATCCCCGCTCGCGCGGGGAGCACCTGGTGCGCACGGTCCGGGGGCAGGAGCCGAGCGGCTCATCCCCGCTCGCGCGGGGAGCACTACGGCGAGTACAAGTTCACGCAGAACGTGGACGGCTCATCCCCGCTCGCGCGGGGAGCACTCCGGGACCCCCGTGAAGGCCCAGGGCGGCAAGGGCTCATCCCCGCTCGCGCGGGGAGCACCACCGCACCACCGAGCAGGGCATCGACGTCCACGGCTCATCCCCGCTCGCGCGGGGAGCACGTGATCTCGCGGATCCGCTTCCACGCCCCGTTGGGCTCATCCCCGCTCGCGCGGGGAGCACGATACGCTCGCTCGTCGTATCCAGCTTGACGGGGGCTCATCCCCGCTCGCGCGGGGAGCACAGGGGGCGCATGCCGGGCCGCCACCCAAGGACCGGCTCATCCCCGCTCGCGCGGGGAGCACCCATCAGCAGGAACCTCGTCTGTGTCGGCTGCGGGCTCATCCCCGCTCGCGCGGGGAGCACAGCGTCTCGTCCCGGAGGATCTGCACGTCCGCCGGCTCATCCCCGCTCGCGCGGGGAGCACCCCCGCCCCGCCCTTGACGTGATGTCGGGAGCCGGCTCATCCCCGCTCGCGCGGGGAGCACGCCGACCAAGGTGTGCGCGACGCCCGCGACGCCGGCTCATCCCCGCTCGCGCGGGGAGCACCGCCCAGCCCGAACAGAAGGCCGCCCAGGATCCGGCTCATCCCCGCTCGCGCGGGGAGCACCTGACGAGTAGGCCGGTTTGACATTGCGCCATGGGCTCATCCCCGCTCGCGCGGGGAGCACGTGACGACGAGAGCGTTCACGTACCCGTCCGTGGGCTCATCCCCGCTCGCGCGGGGAGCACCACGTCCTGGTACGACGCGGCGGCCATCGCCAGGGCTCATCCCCGCTCGCGCGGGGAGCACACCCCAACCACCGTCATCATTTTCCCCGGCGGAGGCTCATCCCCGCTCGCGCGGGGAGCACTCGGCGGGGGCGAGCCCCATGGATGCGCCGAGGGGCTCATCCCCGCTCGCGCGGGGAGCACGGTTCGCGTCGCGCTTCGGGCATGAACGGGTTGGGCTCATCCCCGCTCGCGCGGGGAGCATGCAAGCGCGATTGGTGACAAGCTCACTAACGTGGGCTCATCCCCGCTCGCGCGGGGAGCACCTGTGATCGTTCAGTGGTTTACGGGGACGTTAGGGCTCATCCCCGCTCGCGCGGGGAGCACTTCATCCAGGAGGCTCTTCCACCGCGTCTCGACGGCTCATCCCCGCTCGCGCGGGGAGCACTCGATCGAGCCGCCAGCACTGATCGCCCCCCGGGGCTCATCCCCGCTCGCGCGGGGAGCACGACCTCCCCCACGCCCCGTACAGGGCTTCGCGCGGCTCATCCCCGCTCGCGCGGGGAGCACTGCCTTCGGGGACAGGCCCTTGTCGATGACCTCGGCTCATCCCCGCTCGCGCGGGGAGCACTGAGTTGCACTCGCGCGGCAGGGGATCAGTCTGGGCTCATCCCCGCTCGCGCGGGGAGCACACCTGGACAGCCGCCGGCGTCATCCCTACCGGCGGCTCATCCCCGCTCGCGCGGGGAGCACGGGGGTCTCCAGGGCGCCGAGGCGCTTGAACACGGCTCATCCCCGCTCGCGCGGGGAGCACCAGCCGAACTGGACGGGGCTCACCGTCCAGGGAGGCTCATCCCCGCTCGCGCGGGGAGCACCGAACGCGGCGCCTGGTAGAACTCCGCCGCGACGGCTCATCCCCGCTCGCGCGGGGAGCACCGTCTCTTCGACGTTGAACGTGTTCTTGTAGCCGGCTCATCCCCGCTCGCGCGGGGAGCACCAATACTTCCCCGGGGCGCCCTCGACCGTCGCGGGCTCATCCCCGCTCGCGCGGGGAGCACGACATGTGGCAGTGTCACGCGTGCGGGGCCGCGGGCTCATCCCCGCTCGCGCGGGGAGCACTGAAGGACAGTATCAGTCACGCGTGGAACAAGAGGCTCATCCCCGCTCGCGCGGGGAGCACGTGATCAGATCACCGGTGCTCCATGCCATCGGGGGCTCATCCCCGCTCGCGCGGGGAGCACCCGATAGCGACGCCCGCCCCAATGGCGCCAACCGGCTCATCCCCGCTCGCGCGGGGAGCACGGGAAGAACGGGACTGAGTCGCTGATGAACGGCGGCTCATCCCCGCTCGCGCGGGGAGCACGGCGTGGTGCCGTAAGCAGCCACATCGGACTTCGGCTCATCCCCGCTCGCGCGGGGAGCACGCGTTGGTCTCCTGCTCGCTGAGGGGCTGGACCGGCTCATCCCCGCTCGCGCGGGGAGCACGTGATCGTAGAGGGCGGCCATGGTGGCGGTTCCGGCTCATCCCCGCTCGCGCGGGGAGCACGGGGGTCTCCAGGGCGCCGAGGCGCTTGAACACGGCTCATCCCCGCTCGCGCGGGGAGCACTCCTACACGCTGCAGGTCACCATCGGGCAGGACGGCTCATCCCCGCTCGCGCGGGGAGCACGCTACAAAATGCCGTTTACCAGCCGATTTACTGGGCTCATCCCCGCTCGCGCGGGGAGCACTGTAGAGGGCGGTGCGGTCGTTGATCGCGACCGGGCTCATCCCCGCTCGCGCGGGGAGCACAGGTCATCGACAAGGGCGGCATCGACCACGGTGGGCTCATCCCCGCTCGCGCGGGGAGCACCCTGCTTCGAGTAGGTGCGGTCGTCGACGTCGGGGCTCATCCCCGCTCGCGCGGGGAGCACTCACCGAGGAATGGGCCGGCTCTGACGTGGAGCGGCTCATCCCCGCTCGCGCGGGGAGCACATGACGGTCTTGCGGAGGTCGCGCGACATCATCGGCTCATCCCCGCTCGCGCGGGGAGCACTTGAAGTCCTCGGCCGTCTCCCGGTGGACCCGCGGCTCATCCCCGCTCGCGCGGGGAGCACTCACTCACCCCGACTGGACCGCCATGCACTCACGGCTCATCCCCGCTCGCGCGGGGAGCACCCACCGCCCCCGCCCTCGACCTTCGTCGGGGGCGGCTCATCCCCGCTCGCGCGGGGAGCACATCACCGTCAAGTACAGCACCCGCCCCTACCCGGGCTCATCCCCGCTCGCGCGGGGAGCACCGCCCTGCGTGGTGCGGCCGCTGACATCATGTGGGGCTCATCCCCGCTCGCGCGGGGAGCACCGGTCCGCTTCGGGGGCCAGCAGGTCGGTGGCAGGCTCATCCCCGCTCGCGCGGGGAGCACCGGTCGATCGCGTCACGGGTCGAGCTGCCGGAGGGCTCATCCCCGCTCGCGCGGGGAGCACTGTAGGAAACACGCATGACGATGCCGGTCCGTGGGCTCATCCCCGCTCGCGCGGGGAGCACGTGTGGTGAGTGGCTGATCCGGGATGCGACGTCGGCTCATCCCCGCTCGCGCGGGGAGCACTCGATCGGGTCGCGCAGCGGCGAGTCGGGCACGGGCTCATCCCCGCTCGCGCGGGGAGCACAGTGTGAGCCCCGCAGTTGCGAGGATGAGCCGGGGCTCATCCCCGCTCGCGCGGGGAGCACCCAACGAAGTCGTCTCGATGAAGGCATCTACTCGGCTCATCCCCGCTCGCGCGGGGAGCACGTCCGGGTACCTGCTGTACAAGTCGTATCCGGAGGCTCATCCCCGCTCGCGCGGGGAGCACGGGAAGAACGGCACCGTGTCCGAGATGAACGGCGGCTCATCCCCGCTCGCGCGGGGAGCACACCGCATCCAAGAGGGGCTTCGGCTCAAAGCTCGGCTCATCCCCGCTCGCGCGGGGAGCACGGTCTGCTGCTGTTCGGGCCCTCGAGCGACGACGGCTCATCCCCGCTCGCGCGGGGAGCACCTCCACCTCGGCCGTCAGGGTCAACCCGTCGGCGGCTCATCCCCGCTCGCGCGGGGAGCACATACTCCCTGCGTAGCGGGGTCAGGGTCCCTCCGGCTCATCCCCGCTCGCGCGGGGAGCACCAACGGCGATCGGCTCAGACATCATGACCCCCGGGCTCATCCCCGCTCGCGCGGGGAGCACTACGACGAGCGGATGGGCGTCAACACGGACACGGGCTCATCCCCGCTCGCGCGGGGAGCACCCTGCGTCTTGGATCCCGGCCCACCAGCGGCCGGGCTCATCCCCGCTCGCGCGGGGAGCACGCAGATTCCGTTCTTGCCGGTCGCCCACATGAGGGCTCATCCCCGCTCGCGCGGGGAGCACGTCGCCCCCGCAGACGGGGCACCGGTTCGCCGCGGCTCATCCCCGCTCGCGCGGGGAGCACAAGGCGGACCGATCCGACATCAACACGGACTTCGGCTCATCCCCGCTCGCGCGGGGAGCACGGGCGTTGATCTGCATGAGAGAGTCCTTTCCGGGGCTCATCCCCGCTCGCGCGGGGAGCACGATCGCGTCTACTCCGACCTGCCTGACGCGGGGGGCTCATCCCCGCTCGCGCGGGGAGCACCGGATCGTCGCGGGGATCACTGCATCCCCCTCACGGGCTCATCCCCGCTCGCGCGGGGAGCACATCGCCATCCACGACACGTCCTGCGTGAAATTCGGCTCATCCCCGCTCGCGCGGGGAGCACCGCTGCACGGTCGCGATCAGCTTCGAGGACCCCGGCTCATCCCCGCTCGCGCGGGGAGCACGCGCTCCTGCAGCACCAGGCCGCGGCGACCGAGGGCTCATCCCCGCTCGCGCGGGGAGCACCGTTACGTGTGGGGCGCTGCCGGGCCGAACGTCGGCTCATCCCCGCTCGCGCGGGGAGCACGGGAGGTGCTCGATGCTGACGCCTCCCGAGTCGGGCTCATCCCCGCTCGCGCGGGGAGCACTCGATTCCCTGCATCGGGATGCGGTGGCTGGTGGGCTCATCCCCGCTCGCGCGGGGAGCACTCTCGCCTCGCAGCACTCCAGACCCTCGACAACGGCTCATCCCCGCTCGCGCGGGGAGCACGGTGCTGGCGGACCCAACCCTCGCAGCGGAGTGGGCTCATCCCCGCTCGCGCGGGGAGCACAATGATCGGGCTCGCGGCGTTGATCCGCGAGCAGGCTCATCCCCGCTCGCGCGGGGAGCACAGCATCTCGGCGTCGTCACGGCGGGGCCAGCCCGGCTCATCCCCGCTCGCGCGGGGAGCACAGCGATGAGATGTCCACCGACGCGGACGTGCGCGGCTCATCCCCGCTCGCGCGGGGAGCACTCGGAGTATCACTTTCCACCGTTGGCAGGATCAGGCTCATCCCCGCTCGCGCGGGGAGCACGCCGGCGCCGGTGGTGAACTCGACGTCGCGCTCGGCTCATCCCCGCTCGCGCGGGGAGCACATCGTCTTCGGCTGGTACGTGTTCGCTGACCGAGGCTCATCCCCGCTCGCGCGGGGAGCACTTGATGCCGTTCCATACCGGGACGATGACGCTGGGCTCATCCCCGCTCGCGCGGGGAGCACATCGTCCGGAGGTGCTTCTTGGCGCGACGTGACGGCTCATCCCCGCTCGCGCGGGGAGCACGGGGAGGGGAGGGGTACGGTGGAATCCGCAGACGGCTCATCCCCGCTCGCGCGGGGAGCACCCTGTTGGTCATCGCTTCTTCTCCTTGCTCAGGGGCTCATCCCCGCTCGCGCGGGGAGCACGATCTGCGCGGCGGCACGCGCCACGGCCGGCACGGCTCATCCCCGCTCGCGCGGGGAGCACTCTTGCTGACCAGCAACGATGCTACCGCCATTGAGCGCCGGGATACAGCTTCACGGCGGAGCTAGTCCGTGGCGCCGCCCTGTTCCTCGTGCGTTCCGCCCCATCGCGGTCGACGTGCACGACGCATGGCACGTGCAGTGCTCCATCCGGTCCGACGCTGGGGCGCCTCCGAGGTCGTCGGACGCAGCATCAGCGTGAGCCCGTCGACGTCGATGGGGGTCCAGTCATGGTTGTGGACGCGGTACTCGAGCCCCTGCTCGTTGAGGGCCGAGTACACAAGGATGGCCTTGCCGTCCTTGCACAGCTCGACCGTGCGCAGCCATAGGTGATCACGCACACGAGCCGATGGATGACCGACGAAGACCCCGGGGCTGATCTCCATCAACCACTTGGTGAGGTCTCCGCGCAGCCCTGGTGGGCAGGCGGTGAGCACGAGGGTCATCATGCGAGCACGCCGGACCCGTCCCAGTTGACCCCGCTCGGCACCGCCTCCATCTCACTCCAGAGCAGAAGATCCCCGAAGTCGGCCTCCATCTCGTCGTCGATCCCGAGCAGGGTGTGAATGTCTCGTGACATGCGGGGGAGAAGGCGTGCCGTGACGACTCGATCGCGCACCAGGCGCCTGACCTCGGTGGCAGGGTCCACAGCCTCCGATGCGACGGCATCGAACGCGGCAGGAATCGCGACCTCCGCCTTGTAGAGGTCCGCGATGTCATAGACGAAGGCCCGGTCCGTGCCGGAGTGGACGACCCCCAGCGCCGGCACGCATCCGAGCGAGCAGATCACCGCATGGGCCACGCCGTACAGGGCCGCGCTCGCCGCGGTGAGCGCGCGATTGATGTGATCGCTCGCCTCGAAGTCGTCCGGCGAGTACGCACGCCGCGACCAGTCGACCCCGGTCCGGGTGGCTTCGGCCACGTACACCTTCTTCATGCGTGCGCCCTCGCGGCCTCGAAGCTGCGTCATCGAGAGAGCGGAGACGTCCTCACCGGAGAACCGCATGTCGTACATCTGCCGGGCACATGCCAAGCGTGACCGCTGGTTGGTGACGATCCGAGCCTGCGCCTCAGCCATCCGTGACGACTTCGCCAGCGGTCGCCCGGAAGCGTAGTACCGGACACCGTTCTCCCCGACCCAGGCGGCCGAGACGCCGCAGTCGCCGAGGAGCCCCATCGCGCCATGCGTGATTCGTGCACCGGGCCCCAACAGGAGCACGCCGATCGAGGCGGCAGGCACGTGGACCACACCGCGCTGGTCCGTGATCGTCAAGGCGTTGGCGTCACGATGGACGGTGCAGCGCTCGGCGTACAGGAACGAGACGCGGTCCTGCACCCGCGCGAGCTCGATGCGCTCCGGTGGCGGTGCACCAGCCAGGCGGCCCATGTCATCCCTCCAGGCGGGCGATCGTGAGCAGCCCGCATCCGTAGGCGCGGCCTCGCCCGATCCCGTGGGTGAGCGTCCGGCGGAATGCCTCCACGTCGGTGATGCGAAGTGAACCGTCGAATCTCGCCGTCCGGAGGGTGACCGTTCCCGTCCGGGGCGACGTCTTGTCTCGGCGTGTGAAGGAGAGGTTCTCCCGTCGATCTACGATCACGTCGGGCAGTGCCGTGTCAGGTGCGCCGGTGTCGGTGGCCGGCGTCATCCGGACCTCGAACCCGTGGGCCGATGCCTTCCCCACGAGCCACTGGACCTGCTGGGCGGGTGTCACATGAGGAACGATCTTCCCTCGCTTCTGGCCCTGCGCGGCCAGGCTCCTCACCGGGTTCGCGGTGAGACGGAAGCGCCTCTCGTGACCGAGTCTCAGGCCGTCGAGCAGGGGATCGTAGTCGGCTGTCTCGCCGGGTCGAGCCGCCCATCCGGCCTGATCGACGATCACCGACCGGTCGGGCTCCTCCGGCCCCACGATGTACAGCGTGTGCTCGTGTCCGTCGTGGTCGACGCGCCACAGGATGCGCGAGGTGGACTCGTCGAGGTCGGGCGGGAAGGAGGCTCGGACCGCGGCGTGCATGGCCTGGGGATTGGACAGCAGACGGCGTCCCCCGCGCTTCTGGGGGTTGAGCAGGATGCGGGTGAAGGTGGTCATGCCGAGACCACCGCCTCGAAGAACGGGTCGAAGCGGTCGTTGCCGAGCGCCCCGTTGTCGACTTTCGCCCCCACCTCCTCCCGGACGACCGTGCGCCATCCGTAGCGGCGGTGCGCCTGGTCGAACGAGAGCGGGATGTCCTGTCGTGCTTCTCCTTCCTCGCCCGGCATGCCGTCGCGGAAGAGGGGGAGCTCCAGAGTGGTGGGGCGAGTCCTGCGATGCGACGGTGAGGCATGCCATGGCGCCTCGCGCAGAGCGGTGACAGCATCGGTCGCCACGATGCCCTGGACCAGATCGGGGCTTACCGGGCACGATCGGCGCCCGAGGTACAGGGGAAACCGCGGGGAGCGGAGCTTTTCGGCGATCGACTCGAGAAGGCTGCGGTCTTCGGTCTCCACGGCAGCCAGGAAGACCGCATCGGAGAGGTAGTACCTGCTCACGAGGCTCGTCCCGCCGCCGCGCTGCCAGTCCTCGGCCGTCTGGTAGTCGCGGAGCAGCGAGCCGGGCTGGTCCACTCGCACGGCGAAGCGCAGACGCGCCAGGTCCTCGATGTCGTCGGAGCGCCGCCGTCCGTCGGCCGCCGCGATCAGACCCAGCACACCGGACTTCGTGGGGTGCGCGCCGGTGGCGCGGTCCCGGTACCGGCTCGCATCGCCCCAGGACTGCATCGGCCCCTTGAGGAGCAGCAGGAGGGTGCTGGTCACGCCTGCACCTCGCCGCGCAGCGCGTCGCGGACCTGACCGTCGAGAGCCGGCAGGGTCGTCGTCGTGGCGATCTCCGCGAAGGGGGCAGGGAGGTCCCCGAGTCCGATGACGAAGCTCGCGGTCGGGACGAACCCATAGCTCGTCTGCAGCTGCGCGGCCTCCTCGGCGAGCCGCTGCGCGCCCTTCAGACGGCGGCTAGCGCGGTCGTCCGCCCGCACCGGCTCCTCGAAGGCATTGACGAGAGACAGGGAACGGGTGTCGCGCACGGCCACGTACACGAGTTCCGGAACGGTGTTATGGGCGAAGCTGTTCTGCTTGCCGGTGGGAAGGGAGGTGATGAAGGACTTCACGAAGGCGACCGTCGCCTCGACGGCGGCATCGGCGTTGCCGAGATTCTCGGCGAGAGAGTCCAGATCCACGGTGGCGAAGCGGTAGAGCGTCGAGGACATCATCTGGGTGGTGCCGATCATGCCGGCGCCCGTCTCTTCCTTGTCCTCGAGGATGTCGTCCACGGCCGTGTAGTAGTCGAACTCCGGCTCGGACTCATGGATGCCGATGGCATGGGCTACCTGTACGGCCGCGTCCACGTTGTAGTCGGGCGCATCGGCGACCATGCGCCCGAACATGGCGATATCGATGCTGTGGGACGAGTTGAGCAGCTCTTTGGCATCCTTCTTGCCCGGCTTGGCACCTTCGGAGCCGATGAGGAATCGGGCGGCGTTCTCGATCTGCCGAGGGCTCAGGAACAGCAGGTACCCGGTCTCCTCGCCGCGCGGCTGCTCGCCCTCGCGCACCTTGGGTGCGGTGAGCTTGATGCCCGCCGCGGCGAACAGGCTCTTCGACGCGGCGTCGGCACGATCACGATCCCATTCGCCACCGCCTGCCTTCGTGAGCTCCTGGATCTTGTCGGAGACGAGGTCCGCGACGCGCTTGGTGCGATAGCCGACGGCATCGGCGCCGAGGGCGCGCTCGAAGTCGTGGCGAATGGCTCGTTTCCAGGACTGCGAGGAGACCCGCTGACGGGGGAAGCCGCCGAACACGGCGCTCTTGGGGGCGCCGGTGTCGTCGCGGTTGATGTTGCTCGGGGGGAGGGAGTGCAGGGCGTGGATGTCGAGAACGAGGGACATGGGTTTCCTTCCGGGGGTGGGGTGAGAGTGGTGGTCAGGGGGTGGTGGTCGCGGTGATGCTCGTGGGTTCTGAGGTCTGATCCCGCTCCCGCTCTCGCCGGGGCATCACGGCGAAGTCCCGGCCCCAGCGCAGCAGCACGCCGCCGCGAGCCGAGCTCGCGAGGGTACGCAGATCCTGGGCGAAGCGGCCGTAGTCCAGGCCGATCTGTTCGCCCCGCAGGAGGGTGACCAGCGAGCGGGCATGGGTGAGGCGAGCACGCTCGTTGCGCGCGGCGAGCAGCGCGTCGAACCGCGGCTTGAGCGAGCCGCTGTCGTTGCGGATCCGCAGCATGCCCATGGCGGAGCCGAAACTGCGGCCCGAGACGTGCATGGGCCGCGTCGCCGACTGCATGTGGAGGGCGAACATGCACATCGCGTCGAAAGCGGCGCGTTCCGAACGGGAGGCGGTGTCTCCCGTCCCGAGCTCCCCGTCCTCGAGAAGCGGATGCAGGGAGTCGAGCACGCTCTGCAGCGCGAGCGGATGTTGCTCGGGGGTGAAGCCCGCGCTGCGGCGCAGGACGGCGAGCTGACCTCGTGCGTGGGCCTGCTGGCGCTGGCCGCGTGAGCCGAGGTACTGCGCCTGGAGGGTCGCGGCGGAGCCGGCGATGGCGCCGTAGAGGTCGGCGCGTGCCGGGGAAGGGGCCGGGGGGAGCGTGTCAGAGGGCATCGGTCAACTCCTGGGTGGGGGTGTCGGCGGGATCGGAGGCGGATGTGGCCTTCTCGGGAAGGGGTGAGAGCAACGGGAGGGAGGTGCGGAGGTCGCGCAGCAGCTGGCCGTAGGCCGTGCCTGCGGTGAGCAGGATGGTGCGGCCGTTGGCGTCCTGGACCTCCCGACCGATCAGGGCTTTGGGGCCGGCGCCACGGAGGAGCGTCTGCGCGCGGTCGCGAAGACGGTCGGCGACGTGGTCCTGCCACTGACGGCATGTCGTCTCGGCCGTCAGTGGATCGAACCGGGCGAGCCAGATCTGGAAGTCCGGTTCGAGCTCGGCCAGGACCGCGTCGGTGTGTGTGGCCTGGAAGGCGTCCTCGCCGCCGGCTGCCCGGAGAAGCCGGCCGGCGAAGACGCCCAGCTTGCGGGCGGCCGCGAGGGTGGCGCTCGCCGTGTCGAGGACGGCACGGCGTGCGAGGATCGACTCCGGGTGGAGCAAGGTGCGAGGGATGTCGATGCGGGCGTCGATGGTGGTGGATGCCGACGAGCCCTGCGGGCCGTAGGACGCTGACGTCAGACGGATGTTCATGACCTCGAGACTGGTGTCGACGCCGGGAGTGAGACCGGCCAGTTCATCGAGGGTCCGCGGGCGTTTGCCCGCCTTGACGCCCCGAGCCAGCGGAATGTCCCCGTCGAGGGCGAGCAGCGGCTCGAGCGAACGCCACATCATGCGCGATGTCTCGTAGGGCCGCGGGTAGAAGACATCCTTGGCCTTTGTGGACTTGTTCGTGCTGAACCGGTACGGAGTCATGGGGTCGTCGAAGATATTCGCCCCCGCGTCGGGCACGCGGTCGCCGTTGCTCACGAGCACGCCAGTCACCCGATCACCGTCGGTGAAGAGGCGGATCCTGCGGGACTGCCACGTGACGATGTCCGCCGGACCGGTGGGGACGGGTGACCGTCGCTCGGCCGCCGTGTCCGGTTCCCTCTCCCAGGCAGGCATGTCGTGCCCGGGTGCGGTGAGGGCCTCGAGCGGGGTGTTGAGGACCAGCGTCTCGCGCAGCGTGTCCCCGAGGATGGTCGTCCCCCCGGTCAGCCCCGTCCAGCCGGGACCGATGGGATAGCCCTTTCCTCCCTTCACCCGAGGGTCTCCGGCGGCGCCTGACTTGATGCCGGAGTAGTCGTAGGCCTGGGTGTGGATGAGCCAGCGCGCAGCTTCGGGACAGGACAGGCTCGCCAGTCCCGCGCCGGCCCGCATGGAGAAGTAGGACGACTCGGCCTCCGGGATGATGCGCTCGACGCTCGAGCGAGATCCGCTGGTCGTGTGCAGATCCGCGACCTGCATGAACGGAGTGCTGGGGTGAACCAGGTCGAACCGATCGGCGTGTGCGTCGAGATAGTCGAGCGCCGCGGTGTCAGGGGCGTCGGCCTGGGCGAGCATCCAGGCGTGCTCCCGCCACATGTCGTGATCGAAGGTCTCGCCGGCTCTCACGGCAGCGTCGGCACGATGGGCTCGCCAGAAGATCGCCAAGAGAACGCGCAGCACGGCGTAGTCCTGGGTCGGGGTCTCGCCACGGATGGCGGCCACGGGCTGCGAGCCGTCGAAGACCTCGCGGAGCGAGAGGAGCACATCGGCGCCGTCGAGCGCCTGAGCGCGGATCCATGGCTCTGTGACCAGGGAGAACGAGGGGGGTGTGGTCATGTCGCTCCTCGGGGGGTGAGTGATGGGGACGGTATCGAGGGGGTCTGACGGACGGGCTTCACAGTGACATGGGGGTGGTGTCGCGGAGACCGAGGTCGTCGTCGTACTGGAGCGTGCGTCCGGCGAGCTCGATCGACCGTGCGGCGTCCAGAGGCAGGGCGAGCTGGCCCTTGAGCCAGGTGGACTGCTGCCAGCCCAGAGGGGTGGCGCGCTCCAGCTGCTCTACGACTTCGTCGAAGATGTCGGCGTAGCGGGTGAGGCGCGCCGGCAGGCGAACGGTCGCGGCGGCAAGGTCGCGGGCGGCCATATCCGCAGGCGGCTGATCGGGATTGAGCTCGACCGCCTCGGGGGACGCGTCGAGCGGCCGGTACCCGTTCGCGGTCACCAGGATCGGAATGACCTCGACGGAAGGATCGCTGTCGCGGACCTGGGCGAGGCCCTTGGCCTCCCCGTCTTCAGTGTCGACGTTGCCCTGCTGAATGCTGAAGAGGGCATCGAGGTTGGGGGCGGCGCCGGGAAGCGGGATGCGGAAGGTCCTGGATCGTGACTGGGCGTCCGCTCGCGCCGCGTCGCTCTCCGCGCAGGCGACGTCCCAGACGTCGGTCCATGCTGACGGGACGGGCGGCTCCTCCCCGTATGCGGCCTGGACCAGTCCCGCGATGTCGTCGGGGCGCCGGAAACCGGCTTCGAGCACATCGGTTTGAAGGACGGCGAGGGTCGAGAGCAGGAGCTTCGGCCCGTAGACCGCTCGCGCCCCCGCATCGAACACCGGCGGCTCGAGGGTCTCGATGCCCCGGAGCAGGACCCGCGGCGAGCGCAGGGCGACGGGCCGGTCGCTCTCCGGCCGGTCGTGACGATGCAGGCGCCCGATGCGCTGGACCAGGAGGTCCATCGGCGCGATGTCGGTGACGAGGAGGTCGACATCGATGTCGAGGCTCTGCTCGGCGACCTGGGTGGCGACGATGAAGCGGCGTTCGGGACGGTCCCCGCCCCGATGGGCGTCCGGGCCCAGCGCAACACGGAGGCGTTCTTCCTTTCGCGCTCGTGCTGAGGCGATGAACGCGGCGTGGTGGAGCTCGACCTCACCGGGGAAGGTCTCTCGTAGCCGCTCGAACACTGCCTGTGCCCGTCGCACCGTGTTGCAGATGACGAGAATGCAGCCGCCGTCGCCGGTCGCCGACGACAGCTGCTCCTCCAGGACCTCCAGCCCGTCGTCGATGATCTCGACGGAGGCGTGGAGGTCGGCCGGACGCGAGTCCACGGGCGCCTCATGGAGGCCGTCTCGGCTCACCGTGGTGACCAGGGGGTATGCATCTGACAGAAGGCCGAGACCATCGTCGCTGATCTGGCTCCGGTACGCCTCGATAAGGTCACGCTTCTGCTGGACGGGGAGCGTCGCGCTCAGCAGGACGACGGGCACGCCGTATCGGGCGAGCCACGCCAGGGCGGTTCGCAAGTAGGCCGACATGTAGGCGTCGTACGCATGGACCTCATCGATGACCACCACCTTGCCGGCCAGGCCGAGGTGGCGGAGCATCGAATGCTTGGCCTGCAGGGCCATGAACAGCACCTGGTCGACGGTCGCCACGGTGACGTTCGAGAGGATGCCCTTCTTGCGGCCCGACATCCACTGCGAGGCGATGACCGTGCCCTCCGAGGGGCTGTCACCGCCGACGCCGTGCAGCCTCACGTTCCGGTAGTCGGTGTTGAGCGCGCTCTTGGAGTGGCCGAGGAACATCGAGAGCGCCTCCGTGCCGGCGGCTCGAACGGACCAGTCCAGAACGCGCCGGAAGAGCCCGTCCGCCGTCGCCATGGTGGGTGTGGCGACGATGACGCCGCCCGCGCCAGAGGAGGACGCGAGGATCTCTGCCGCCGTGAGGGCGGCTTCGGTCTTGCCCTCACCGGTGGGCGCTTCGATGATGACGAGACCGGGCCCCGTGAGTTCGGCGCAGGCGTCGACGACGACCCGTTGCACAGGGCGCGCCCTGTAGTCGCCGGGCCAGTCGAAGCGGTCCCGCAGATGCTCGTCGAGGCGTTCTGGTGCCGGGGGAGATGGCGTCCATGGGGAGGTCAGATCGACGGCTCTGAGCCCTGCATCGCGCCGATCGCCGGCCATGCCGTCCGAGGTGAGCGGGAAGAACTCCGTGTTCGACGCGATCCAGTCCGCCATGATGACGAGGCCCGTCAGAAGGGTCTGGGCGGATGCCCCGATCGGCGTCGTCAAGCGGGAAAGGACGTCACGGATGCCGGTGACATCCGCTGCGACGGTCATGAGCTCGTCATGCACGGCCGTCCATTCGGGCTTCTTGAGCGCGTACTCCTCGAGGACGGCGTGCGCACGCGGCCGGAGCCCAGGCTGAGAGGGGACGCCGTGGTGGGAGTCGACGACTCCGGCGAGGCTTCGCCCGATCGGCGGCGGAACTCGCTGGGAGGCGAGCCAGCGCTGCACGATGACACCCGAGGCGAGGGCGTGCGGGAAGCGGCCCATGCCGCGCTCGGTCATCTCCATGCGTGGCGAGAGGCCGGCCTGGCGGACACGATCGAGAAAGCGCGCGAACTCCGGCTTCACGTCGAGCTGAGCCTGGAACGACAGAGTCGCTTTCCCCAGGTCATGCACGCACGCGAGCCACGTGAGGAGCGTGTGCGCGTCCTCATCGCTCACGCCCGCGGAACCCGTGATCGCACGTCGGACGGACACCGGCGCCCACTCCGTCCACAGGGAGTCGGCGACGCCTGCCGAGTCGAGCATGTGCTGGGGGAGGGCGAGCCACGGATCGTCACCCGTCCCGCGAGCCTCCTTGTCACCCGACTTCGCCCATAAGGCGCGGGCGGCATTCGAGAATGCAGCCACATCGAACTGCGGGGAAGACGCCATCGTCGCTCCTCGATCGGGGGGATGCGGACGAGGGTATCGGCCGTGAGCGATCGCCCCGAGCGTCGTCGGCGCACAACGCATCGAACGATGCTCGCCCAGGCCATCCGTCCTACCCTGGCCCCATGACCACCACGCTTCCGTACGGTTCCTGGCCCTCCCCGATCTCCGCGGCATCGCTCGCCACGGGCGGCAACACCCTGGGCGGCCCGCGCTTCGCCGGCGATCAGCTGTGGTGGACCGAGGGCATCGCCGCCGAAGGCGGACGCCAGGCCATCGTGCGCACCCCCGGCCGTGCCGAGGACGGCGGCGAACCCGTCACCGTGCTCCCGGCCCCGTGGAACGCCCGATCCCGTGTGCACGAGTACGGCGGTGCCTCGTGGGCCGTGCTCGGCCCCGCCCACACCACTGCGGCGGCCGGCGAGCAGGAGGCCGATGCCGCCCCGCTCGTGGTCTTCGTGAACTTCGCCGACCAGCGCCTCTACGCCCTCACCGAGGGCGCCGAGCCGCGCCCGCTCACCCCGTCGGGTCCCGAGGTCGAGACCGCGCACGGCCCATCGCTACGCTGGGCCTGCCCCACGCCCGTGACCCTGGCCGACGGCACCCCCGAGGTCTGGTGGATCTGCGAGGACCACACGGGCGGTCCCGAGGGTCCGCACCTGGATGCCGACGGCGTCCCGCACATCGAGCGCTACCTCGCCGCCGTCCCGCTCGACGGCTCAGCCGCCGAGGACTTCTCGGCCATCCGCCGCGTCACTCCCGCCTCGCGGTTCATCGCGGCGCCGGCCCTCAGCCCCGACGGCGGCCGCCTTGCCTGGATCACGTGGGAGCACCCGCAGATGCCCTGGGACGGCACCGAGCTGCACGTCGCCGACCTGATCGACGGCACCGCCCAGGCCGACGAGGTCGTCACGGGCGACACCTCGACCTCGGTGCTGCAGCCCGAGTGGCTCGACACCGAGCACCTCGCCCTCCTCTCCGACGCCTCCGGCTGGTGGAACCCCTACCTGTGGAGCGCCTCCGACGGCCTGAGCCCGCTGCTGGCCGCCGGCTCCCGGCACGCGGCGCAGGAGTGGGCCACCCCCATGTGGACGCTAGGCACCTCGAGCTACCGCGTGCTCGACCGCGACCACCTGCTCGTGCAGTACGGCACGGACACGACCCACCTCGGTGTCCTCGACGTGACCAGCGGCGACGTCGCTGAGCTCGAGGTCGCTCCCGCCGACGGCACTGCCCTGACGGATCTGCACGTCGGCGGCATGCGCGCGGACGGCACCCTCGCGATCCTGGGCGCCTCGCCGACGACGTTCCGCGGCATCTGGCTCGCCGAGCTGACGGTCGGCGACTCCCCGCGCCTCGGCTCGCTGCGCCTCGTGCGCTCCTCGCGCGGCGACGCCCCGGACCCTTCGGCGCTGCCCACGCCCGAGCCGATCGACGTGCCGCTCCCGGACGGCGGCGTCGTGCACGCCGTGTACTACGCGCCGCATCAGGAGGGCATCGAGGGTCCCGACGACGAGAAGCCCCCGGTCATCGCCAAGGTCCACGGCGGCCCCACGTCCCAGGCACCCGCGATCCTGCAGCTCGGCATCGCGTACTACACCTCGCGCGGGCTCGGCGTCGTCGACATCAACTACGGCGGCTCGACAGGTTACGGCCGTGCCTACCGCGACCGCCTCAAGGGCCAGTGGGGTGTCGTCGACGTCGCGGACACGGTCGCGGTGATGGAGCACCTCGTGGCCCGCGGCCTCGCCGACCCGCAGCGCCTGGGCATCGAGGGCGGCAGCGCCGGCGGCTGGACCACTCTGGCGTGCCTGACCCGCACCGACACCTTCAGCGCGGGCGTCTCGAGCTTCGGGGTCGCCGAGCTCGAGAACTTCGTCAAGGACACCCACGACTTCGAGTCCCGCTACATCGACGGGCTCGTCGGCCCCTACCCGGAGCGGCGCGACCTGTACGTCGAGCGCGCTCCGCTGAGCCACGTCGACGAGCTCGACTGCCCCGTCCTGCTCCTGCAGGGCGACGAGGACCGGATCGTGCCGCCCAGCCAGTCCGAGATGTTCCGCGACGCGCTCGCCGCCAAGGGCATCCCGCACGCCTACATCCTCTTCCCCGGCGAGCAGCACGGCTTCCGCAAGGCGAAGTCGATCATCCGGGCGACGGAGGCGTCGCTGTCCTTCTACGGCCAGGTGTTCGGCTTCTGCCCCGTGGACGTGCCCGTGCTGCAGCTCGAGGGCACGGGCACCGCCGCCTCGGACCGCTGAGCCGGGCGCCCGGCACGCGGTTTCCCGCCGTGTCCGACAGGTTCCCCGCGACCCCCGGGACCCCAGCCCGGCTCCTGCCCCGTGCTGCTCGCCGCCGGGCTCAGTGCCGGTCCGCGCCCTCGGCACCGCCGCGCGCTCGGGGCGTGGCCTTGGTGGCGTGCTTGGCCTTGAGTCGCGGCGGCGCCGCCATCATGCGCGTGTCCAGGCGCCGCAGCACGAGGTCCGCGGCCGCGGGATCGATCCCGACCTCGCTGCGCGCGGCGAGCACCTCGGCACGGGCGGCGTCGAGGGCCACGGTCTGCGCCGCGACGGCGAGATCGCGCGCCGCGCGCATGCGCTGGCGCCGCATCCGCTCCTCCTCGGGGTCCACCTCGGGCAGCGGCATGTTCTCGGTCGACGCGCCGCCGGTGACCGTGGGGATCGCCCCCGTGAGCGTCGAGAACGGCGCGAGGTCGCGGCCCAGGTGCTTGAGCCGCTTGACCAGAGCGCGCTTCTGCTCATCGGGCAGGTGCAGCTCGGGCAGGCGCTCCTTGAGGGCCGTCAGCGCCGAGGCCTGCGCGCGCTGGGAGAGCTCGGCGACCGCCTCCCGGGTGGCCCGGCCGTCGTCCTGCAGGTGCAGGACCCGCAGCAGCCACGGCAGGAGCGCCCCCGTCGGCACGAGCGTCACCACGAGCACGGTGCACGCGACGACCACCATCATCGTGCGGTGCTCGGGCGGCACGCTCGCGGGGATGGCGAGGGCGAGGGCCAGCGTCGCGAGGCCGCGCATCCCGCACCAGGTCAGCACGATGGTCTCGCGCCAGTCCACCGGCGCGCGGTTCATGCTCCCGCGCGTCGCGACGTGCAGCACCACCATCGCCAGCAGCCGCACCGCGATCGTGACGGCCGCGACCGCGAGCCCGATGCCCGTGAGGTGCAGGAGGTCGGTGTTGTCGGTGATGACGTCGCGCAGCTCGGCGCCGATGAGTCCGAACGCGAGGCCCGTCACGAGCAGGTTCGCGACGTTCCAGAAGGAGGTGCGGGTGATGCGCAGCTCACCGTCCTCGGGACGGGAGTTGCGACGCGTCTCGAGCGCCGTGACGACGACCGCGATGACACCCGAGGCGTGGATCTCTTCGGCGAGCATGTACGCGGCGAAGGGGGCGACGATGCCCAGGGCGGTCCGCGCCGCGAGCGACGTGACCTGCCGGTCGGCCATGCGGAACAGCCAGCCGATCGCGAAGCCGACGCCCACGGCGAGCACGGCGCCGATCACGAAGCGCACGCCGATCATCGGCCCCAGCTGCTCGCCGCGGGTGACGGCGCCGAGCGCGGCCTGGAACAGCACGATGGCGATCGCGTCGTTGAACAGGCCCTCGGTCTGCAGCGCGGTGAGCAGGCGCCGCGGCATGCGCGCAGGGCCGGCCACCGCCTCGACCGCGATCGGGTCCGGCGGGGCCACGATCGCCCCGAGCATGAGCGCGAGGGGCACGCCGATGCCCGGCACGAGCGCCCACACGGCGCCGGCGGCCACGAAGGCGGTGACGGCGGTGAGGCCGAGCGCGAGGACCACGAGCGTGCGCCATCGGGCGCGGAACACGGCCCAGCTCGTGTGCTGGGCGGTCGCGAACAGGAGCGGCGGCAGGAAGAGCGGGAGGATCACCTCGCTCGCGACGGTCAGGTGCGGCATGCCGGGGATGAAGGCGATGCCTGCCGAGACCACGAGCATGAGGATCGGGTAGGGCAGGTGCAGCCGCTCGCCGAGGGCGACGCACGCGACCGTGATGGCGAGCATGCCGACCACGAGTGCGATGGTCAGCATGGATGCTCCTTCGGTCGGCGTCCTGGTGCGCGTCGCCGCCGGCCCGTGCAGGGCGTCCGGAGCTCCGTGCCGCGCCATCGGCGGGCGCGGGCGACGCGGGCGGCGGCGCCCGACGTCATGGATCCGTGACGCCGATGCCCTCCGCTTCGCGCCGACGGACCCCTCGTGCCGTGCGGCCCGGACCGGGGATGACGCATGACCAGGATACTGAACGCCGCATGAGCGTCGGCCGGGAACGGGTCGGCCAGCGGCTCGATGGATACGGGCACCCTGCTCGAGCCCATGCACGCGCGCGGCGACGGGGCCGAGCCGCACGACCTTCTGGGTGAACGCCGATCCGGTCGACGACAGCGACCTCGCCGACCGCGAGCACGTCACCGGAAATGGCCGCCGAACGCCGGCTCACCAGTCGCACGAGCGGCTCCTGCCACGTGAGCCGACATCCGAGGTGCGACCGTCCGCATGGTCCGGACTGTTCCCCGATTCCCGGCAGCCCGGCCCGCCGCCGTCCTCTACAGCGAGTCCTGCCAGGCCTGGTAGAGCGCCGCGAAGCGGCCGCCGGAGGCGACGAGCTCGGCGGGGGAGCCGTCCTCGACGACCCGTCCGTCGTGCACCACGAGCACACGGTCGGCGATCATCACGGTGGTCAGGCGGTGGGCGATGATGACGGCCGTGCGGCGCCCGAGCAGATGGGTGAGCCCCTCCTGCACCTGGCGCTCGGACGGGATGTCGAGCGAGCTCGTGGCCTCATCGAGGATCAGCACCGCCGGATCCGCGAGGAAGGCGCGCGCGAACGAGATGAGCTGGCGCTGGCCCGCGCTCACGCGACCGCCGCGCTTGTTGACGTCGGTGTCGAAGCCGTCGGGCAGCTCGCGGATGAACGCGCCCGCGCCGATCGCATCGGCCGCCGCCTCGATCTCCTCGCGCGAGGCGCCGGGGCGCCCCAGCTCGATGTTGTCGGCCACGGTCCCGGAGAACAGGTACGCCTCCTGGGTGACCATCACGATGTTGCGCGTGAGGTCGCTCGACGTCAGATCGCGCAGATCCACCTCGTCGAGCTCGACCCGCCCCTCGGTGGGGTCGTAGAAGCGCGAGACCAGCTTGGCGATCGTGGACTTGCCCGCACCGGTCTGGCCGACGAGCGCGACGGTCTGGCCCGCCGGGATCGCGAGGTCCGTCGGCTGCAGCACGAGAGGACCCTCGGCCGTGTACCGGAACGACGCGTCGACCAGGTCCACCTGCCCGCGGGCGCGCTCGAGGCGCACGGGCTTCTCCGGATCGCGGATCGCAGGCACCTCGGCCAGCAGCGCGGCGATCTTCTCGAGCGCCGCGACGGCGCTCTGGAACGAGTTGTAGAAGTTCGCGATGTCGTCGATGGGCTGGAAGAACCGCCGCGAGTACAGCACGAGGGCCACCAGCACGCCCACCTGCAGATCCCCCTGCAGCACCCGGAAGCCGCCGACCACGAGCACCGCCGCGATGGTCGTGTTGGCGAGCACCCGCAGCGCGGGCTGGTAGATGCCGAAGATGAGGATGGACTTGAGCGAGGCGTCCCGGTAGTCCTGGGCCAGGGTGTCGTACTCGCGCAGGTTGCGGGGCTCCTTGCGGAACGCCTTGACGGCGCGGATCCCGTTCATCGCCTCGACGAAGTGCACGATCAGGCGGGCCGAGTGGGTCCGGATCGCCCGGTAGGCCTCGCGCGAGCGCCGCTGGAACCAGACCGTCAGGAACAGGCCCGGCACGAGCATGACGAGCATGACCAGACCGGTCACGGGGTCCATGCCGACGATCAGCACGATCGTGAACACCATCGACAGGCTCGAGCCGACCATGACGTCGACGCCGCCCTCGAGCAGCTCGCGCAGCGCCTCCATGTCGGAGGTCTGGCGCGAGACGATGCGGCCGGACGTGTAGCGCTCGTGGAACTCGAGGTCCAGGCGCTGGGTCTCGCGGAACACGCGCCGACGCAGCGCGAGGAGCATCTGCTGGCCGATCACGGTGGACTGGCGCACGTAGCCGAAGGTCAGGAACCCGCCCGCGAGCGCCGCCGCGATGTGGGCGGCCGTCGCGAGCAGCACCGGGGTGCCGTCGCCCGCGAGCAGGGCGGGCAGGGCGTGGTCGATGCCCCACGCGATGATCGCGGGGCCGGCGACGACCGCGAGCTGCGCGACGACCACCATGACGGACATGAGCACGAACTTCGCGCGCACCGGACGCAGCAGCTCGCCGAGCAGGCGCAGCGAGCGCTGACGGGCGAGACGATTCTCCTCGGCCGTGAGGGTCTGCTGCTCGAGCTGCTCCTCGGAGACGGGGGCGGTCATCGGGCCTCACCTCCCGTCGCAGGGGCGTCCGATCCCTCGGCGCCGTCCTCGATCGTCGCGAGGGCGGCGTCGCGCACGGCCTGCAGCTCGAGCTCGCCCGTCATCGTCTCGATGTCGCGGTTGCGGGCGGCCTCCTGCTCCTGGTTGGCGATCACGTACCGGTACAGCGCCGAGGACGCCATGAGCTCGGTGTGGGTCCCCACGGACACGATCCGGCCGCGGTCCATCAGCGCGACCCGGTCGGCGAGCGCGACCGTCGAGGTGCGGTGCGCGACGATGAGCGTCGTGGTGCCGACGAGCACCTCGCGCAGGCGCTCGGTGACGCGCTCCTCGGTGCGGGTGTCGAGCGCCGAGAGCGGGTCGTCGAGCAGCAGGACCGCGGGGTGAGCGGCGACGGCGCGCGCGAGGGCGAGCCGCTGGCGCTGCCCGCCGGACAGGCTCAGGCCCTCCTCGCCGATGCGGGTGTCGACGCCCTCGGGCAGGTCCTCGGCGAACGTCGCGTCGGCGGTGCTGAGCGCCTCGGCCAGGATCTCCTCCTGCCGCGCGGCGGGCAGAGCCGGATCGGTGCCGATCAGCACGTTGGTGCGCACCGAGTCGGAGAACAGGGTGGCGTCCTCGAAGGCGATCGCGGTGAGGGTGCGCAGGTCCGTGAGCGACATGTCGCGGATGTCGGTCCCGTCGATCGTGATGGAGCCGCTCGTCCTGTCGTACAGGCGGGGGACGAGCTGCAGCAGGGTGGACTTGCCGCAGCCGGTCACGCCGACGAGCGCCATCGTCTCGCCCGGGCGCACGTGCAGGGTCGCCCCGTCGATGATGTCGGGGTTCTCGCGCCCGTCGTTCTTGGTGGCGGGGGCGTCGGGGTAGCGGAAGTGCACTCCCGACAGGCGCAGGTCGCCGCGGGCCGCGGAGAGGTCCACGGGCGCCGGATGGGAGGGGGAGGTGATCGTGTTGGGCTCGTCCATCACCTCGAAGTGCCGCTCGAGCGCGGTGGACGTGTTCACGGCCTGGCCGAACAGCATGCCGAGCGAGCGCGTGGGCCCCACCACGAGCGTCGCGGTCGCGAAGTAGGCCGCGAGCTGTCCGACGTTCATGTGTCCCGCGGCCGTCTGGTGCAGCCCCAGGAACAGGGCGATGCCGAGCGCGAGCTCGGGGAGCATGAACATCGACATGTCGAAGCGCGCCATCGAGGTGGCCTTGGCGACCTCGGTGCGGCGCAGCTCGTCGGCCTGGCCGCTGAACGCCTCGAGCGCGGTGGGGCCGCGGCCGAAGGCCTTGAGCACGCGGATGCCCTGCACGCTCTGCTCGATCGTCGTGGCCAGGTCGCCGTTCTGGTCCTGCGACAGGCGCGAGAGGTAGTGGTAGCGGCGGCTGAAGGAGTAGGAGATGATCGCGACCGGGATCGCCGCGGCCAGGAACACGAGGGCCAGCAGGGTGCTCGAGCGGAACAGCAGGACGATGCCGACGACGATCGTGACCGCGCTCGTCACCATCATGATCATGCCGAAGGCGACCCAGCGGCGGATGGCGTTGATGTCGCTCATGACGCGCGAGAGCAGCTGCCCGGAGCCCCAGCGGTCATGGAAGGCCACCGGCATGTCCTGCACCTTCGCGTAGAAGCGGACGCGCATGTCCTTCTCCGCCTGCGTGGCAGGGATGACCGCGAAGATGCGGCGGGCCCAGATCAGGCCGGCCTCGATCAGGCCCAGGCCCAGCACGATCGCGCCGGCCGTGAGCACCGTGGCGGAGGTGGCCGAGGTGTTCAGGCGGTTGATCATCGCCTCGAGCACCTGCGGGATCAGCAGGGAGACGATCGACGCCGTCATGGCGCTGAGCAGGCCGCCGAACAGTCGCCAGCGGATCGGACGCACGGTCTGCCACAGGCGGGCCATCGGCGTGAGCATGGGGGAGCAGGCCTCGAAAGGTAGGAGGAGTGTGGGCGGTCATCCAGCCTAGACCTCTCCGCGCGGGAGAGCGCGGGAGAATTCGAGGCGGGTGTCGGATGTCTGGTGGACGGTCACCGGTGGCTGGTGGCCTGGGCGTTGGTGCCGGGTGTGGCGTCGCTGGTGCCGCGTGCCGCGTGCCGCGTGCGGGTTCGCTGGTGCCTGGTGCCTGGTACCGGTTGACGGGTATAGAGGCCAGGTCGCTGGGTGCTGGTTGCCTGGTACTGAGGGCCGGATGCCTGATGGTGGGCCCGGGGACCGGATGCCCGAGGCAGGTGCGGGCGGAGCGGCCGGCGCTCCTGTCCGGGCGGGTGCCCTGCACGTTCCTGTCCGTGAGAGCCTCAGCCCTCCGTTGTCGCAGGGCTGCGGCTCTCACAGATAGGGAAGTGCGCGCCGCCTCCGAAGCCGCGCTGCACCCGAGCAGCTCCGGTCAGAGCCGCGCCGCCGAGCCGCGCTGCCCCCGGAGTCGCGCTGGATTCGCGCCGCGCCGCGTCCGGCCGGCTCGAGCCGCGCCCTGGGTCAGCGCAGCGAGAGCTGGGTGTCCGAGAGGTAATGCGCGGCGGCGGCGGACACGGCCGTCACCGCGAGCACCGACGGCCAGGCGCCGATCTTCTTGGCGAGCGGATGCGAGAGGCCGAAGCCCAGCACGTAGGTCGCCCCGAGCCCCGCAGCGACGACGGGCCCGCGGCGCGCGAGCCACGTGCGCCCGGCGTAGATCCCGGCGGCCGCGAGGACCGCGCCCCCGAGAGGACGGTTGCCCGTCGCGCGGGCGACGCCGTACCCGCCGATCAGCCCGATCGCGACCACCGGGGCCGTGTTGACGGCGACGACGGGATCGGTGAAGTCCGGCTTGTGGTGCTCGGCGCGGTGCTCGAGGCGGCCGTGCTCGTCGCGGGCCGCGGGGCGGCGGGTGTCATCGGAGGTGTTCTCGGCGTGGTCCATGTCATGAACCTACGCCCGCATCCTGACGCACGGCCACGGTCCGGACGCGCCGGGCATGCCGGCGGGGACGCGGCCACTGATCGGCGTCGCCGCCGCGCCTCCCGGGCCCGGTGGTCCTGGAAGGGACGCTGGTGACGTGCTCTGGCCATATCGCCACAGCACATCACCCGCGTCCCTCCCGCGACCACGGCCTCGCCGAGCATCCCAGACGCCCTGATCGGCGCGTCTGGCCGAGCACCCCAGGCACCCTGATCGGCGCGTCCGGCCGAGCACCCTAGGCGCGCTGATCGGCGCGTCCGGCCGAGCATCCCAGACGCCCTGATCGGCGCCTCCGCGCCGGGACCACCACGCCGGCGGGCGCCTTCGCGGCCGCCGGGCCCGGGATCGCCGCGCTCGCCGGTCAGCGCACCACCGCGACGCCGTGCGCCGGGACCGTGCCGTCGCCCGCACCGCCGACGCCGTCGATCATGTTGGCACCGCGCACGGCCTCGAGCACCTCGCCCGGCGCCCCGCGGTCCTCGTCGGACAGGTTGAGCACGAGCAGCAGGCGGCGCTCCTGGCCGTCCCCGTCCGTGCCGGTCAGCGCGATCTCGGCGTACTCGTTGGCGAGCGAGCCCTCGTCCACGGTCACGGCGGCGTCCGCGAGCCATGGCTCCCGGCGGCGCAGGCCGAGCAGCCGGCGATGGACCTCGAGGATGCGGGGCGCCGCGTCCGGCTTGAGCAGCGACAGGACGGCGGCGCCGTGGGCCTCGCGCGCGGGATCGCCGGCGGCGGCCTCGAGCCGGGCGCGGTCCCCGGCGACGGCGGCGTCGAGCAGCGCCTCAGGGGAGGCGGGGAAGACGGGCCGTACCGCGTCGTCGCCGCCCGCGCGATCCTCCTTGACGGCGAGCGCCCCGAACTCGTCGCCCGCATACACGGTGGGCACGCCCGGCAACAGCGCGAGCAGGGCCACGGCGACGGCCAGGTCGCGCCCGTCGGGCAACTGCGAGGCGATGCGCGTCGTGTCGTGGTTGCCCAGGAAGGTCTGGGGGATCTGCACATGGCCCGCCGGGCCGGTCGGGGCGCGGAACTCCTCGCCGCGACGGAGCGCGTGCGCGAGCTCGAAGAGGTTGGTGTCATGGAGGGACGACCAGATCGCCTTCCACAGCTCGTACTGGGTGATCGAGTCCGCGCCCGAGGTCGCGGCGAAGGCCGCGTCGTCGCCGTGGAGCACCTCGCCGAGGATCCACGCCTCGGGATGGTCGGCCTTGACGCGCTCCAGGATCGGGGCCCACGCCTCGGGGCCGGCGGCGTACATCGCGTCGAGCCGCCACCCGTCGGCGCCGCGGTCGAGCCACAGCCCCATGACGTCGACGATCGCGTCCTGCACCGCCGGGTCCGCGAGGTTCAGCTCGACCAGGTCGCTGTTGCCCTCGAAGCCGTACGGGAAGTCGCCCGCCCACCGGATGCGCTGGCCGTCCGGGCTCGCGGGGCCCTCCGTGACCGCGCGGCGCACCGCGGGGTGGCGGTCCGAGACGTGGTTGAACACCCCGTCGAGCACGACGCGGATGCCGCGCCGGTGCGCCTCCTCGACGAGCTGGGCGAAGTCGGCCTCGTCGCCGAGACGCGGATCGATGCGCCGGTGGTCGAGGGTGTCGTAGCCGTGGCTCACGGAGTCGAAGATGGGGTTGAGGATGAGCACGTTGGCCCCCAGGGAGACCAGATGGTCGAGCCATCCGGTCAGGCGGCCGAGCCGATGCACGATGTTCTCGCCGTCGGCGTCGCCGTAGCTCGTGGCCGCGAGATCCTCCCGGGACAGCGGAGCCCCGCAGAAGCCCAGCGGATAGACCTGCCAGGCGATCGCGTCGTGCAGCCAGGCGGGGACGGGGGGCGGAGTGGAGGTGGGGCGCTCGCTCATGCGGCCATCGTAGGGCGGACCGATGACGGATCTGCCGGAACGCGCACATGAGGCCGCCACCGGACCGTGCGAGGCGCCGTGCGGTCCGTGAGCGGGATCGGCGCGGCGCCGGTCCTCGGGGGCGCGGCACCACGACAGGGCCCCGACGCGCGGGCAGATGCTTGATCGCGGACGCCCGGGGGCATCTCATGGACCCATGATCCGCATGCGCACCGACTTCTTCTCCGATTCCCTGGCGATGTCCACCTCCATGGTGGTGCTGATGCCGCAGTCCGCCGACGGCCAGATCGGCATGGCCGGCAGCCCGGCCGACGCCACGGACCTTCCGCCCGTCCTGTACCTGCTGCACGGCTTGAGCGACGACTGCACCATCTGGGAGCGCCGCACCTCGATCGAGCGCTATGCCGCGGATCTCGGCATCGCCGTCGTGATGCCCGAGGTCAGGCGTTCCTTCTACGTCGACGAGGCGGTCGGCGACGCCTACTGGACCTTCGTCTCCGAGGAGCTGCCGCAGCTCGTGCAGCGCACGTTCCGGGTCTCCGCCGACCCCGCCGACACGTTCGTCGCCGGGCTCTCGATGGGCGGCTTTGGCGCGTTCAAGCTCGCCCTCAACCTGCCCGAGCGCTTCGCCGCGGCCGCGTGCCTCTCGGGCGTGGTCGATCCCGCCCACCTCGACCTGAGCGCACACGGCGGTCACCTGCGGGACCGCATCTGGGGCGACACCGACATCGAGACGACGAACGACAACCTGCCGGGACTGCTGCGCGCGGCCGCGCCGGGCTCGACCCCGCGGCTGTATGTGACGTGCGGGACCGAGGACCATCTGATCGAGCAGAACCGCGAGTTCATCGCGCTCGCCGAGGAGCTCGGGCACGATCTGACCGCGGTCCTGCGGCCCGGGGCGCACAGCTGGGACCTGTGGGACGCGGCGATCCAGGACGTGCTCGCCTGGCTCCCCCTCCGCGGCCGCGAGGCCTGAGCGCGCCGCGACCTCAGCCGGCGACGAGCTCGGCCGCGATCAGCGCGAGCGTGAGCACGGCGGTCACCGCCACCTCCGAGAGGGCGGGCGATGTGCTCAGGCGGCGTCGGGCACGCTCCCGGCGGCTCGGCCCCGGGGCGCTGTGCGCGCCGGGACCCGGGCTGGGCTGGGCGTCGGTGCCCGATCGAGAGGTCCCGTCCGCCCCCGCCTCCGGCACGGCAGCCGGATGCGCCGCGACGGACGGGGCCTCCGCCCGTGCGCTCCCGGGCGGGTCCCGTCGCAGCGCCCGGATGCTCGCCACGACGACGCCGAGCAGGGTCCCCGCGACGAGCGCCCACCAGATGATCGCGAGCACCCCGCCGAGCGAGATCACGAGCGCGAGCACGAGCAGGTAGAAGGCATGGGACAGACCGATCGTGAGGATCCGCAACGGATGCACCCAGTGGCGCAGCAGCCGGTACACCCCGACGGCCATGAGCACGACGAGGGCCATCGCCACCACGAGCGGGAGGAGGGCGAGCGCGAGGTTCATGCCGTCACCGTCCCGTCGAGCACGTCCATGGAGAGCGCGTCGAGGCTCCGGGCGGTGTCGGTGAGCGCGACGAACCCGACCTCGGTGTCCCGGTTCCACCCGCAGAAGGCGGCGAAGCCGCCGGTCATACCGTTGTGCCAGGTGACGCGCTCACCCCCGGCCGTCGTCGTGGTCAGCCAGTGCACGCCGATGCGCGAGCCCTCGCTGACGTCCGCCGTCGGCTCGATCGCCGCCGCGCCGGGGTGGGTGCCGTCCATCATCGCGCCCAGATGGATCGCCAGGTCGGCCACGGTCGACCGGATGCCGCCCGCGGGGGCGTACCCGTCCATGGTCCAGGCGGCGGCGCCATGGCCGTTCGCCGCGTGCCCCGTGGGCCCGTCCCCGAGGGCGTCGGCCGACAGCGGAGCCCGGGTCGCCTCGAGTCCGAGGGGCCCGAGCACGCGCGAGCGCAGCAGGTCGTCCCACGTGCTGTCCGCGGCGGTCGCCAGGAGCTGGCCCTCGAGAGCGGTGGCGAGGTTCGAGTAGGCGTACTGCCCGCGGTCGCCGAGGGACGTGCCGAGGGCGTCCTCGATGACGTCGTCGGCGTCGTGCCCCGCGTACGGATCCTTGCGCAGCGTGCTCGTCAGGAGCGAGCGCACGGCGATCGACGACGGCAGCGAGGGGAGGCCCGAGGTGTGCGAGGCGAGCTCGGCGATCGACACGTCGGCGATCGCCGAGCCGGACGCCCGGTCGCCGAGCACGTCGGCCACCGTCGAGTCGAGCGTGAGCTCGCCGCGCGCGACGGCCGCCATCGTCAGGGAGGCTGTGAAGGTCTTGCTCACCGAGCCGATCTCGAACTCCCGGGACCGGTCGGCGCCGAAGCCGGCGAAGCGCGCCCCGCCGGCTGTCACGAGGGCGGCGGCGACCCGGCGATGGCCGTCGAGATGCTGAGCGAGGGCGTCGGCCAGGCGGGTGTCGCCGGTCGGCTCGCCCAGGGCGGCGGGTCGTGGCGATCCGAGAGCGCCGGCGGCGCCCAGGACGAGCACGGCCGGTACGGCGGCGCCGAGCACGGCGCGGCGGGAGGGACGGGTGGTCGGGGTGGCGGGCATCCTGGCCTCCGTTCGAGGGGGCGGTCACGTGCAGGGTCGATCGGGCGTGCGGCGGGGCGGTCAGTTCTCCTCGAGCGCGATGATGATCGCGAGCAGCGGCACCACGCGGCTGGGAGGGATCGTCCACACGCCGCGGCGCGGCGAGGTGATCCAGCCGCTCGTGTGGAGCTGGTTCAGATGGTGGTAGGCGACGCCCGTGGAGCCGAGCTCGAGCTCGTCGACGAGCTGGGCGACGGTGTGCTCGCCCTCGAGCAGGAGCCGCAGCAGTGCCAGGCGGAGGGGGTGACCGAGGGCGCCGGCGCGTTCGGCGCGCTCGGCCCAGTCGGCGTGCAGGATGTCCGCGGTGGTCCGTCCCCACTGGTACTGGACGGGTCCCAGCGGCAGGTCGACCGAGCCCGTGTACAGCACGGCCCCCGGGGAGGGGTAGCGCTCCTCGAGCGCATGCAGGGCGAAGAGAGGGTCGTCGGCGGAGGTCGAGGCGCCGCCGGCCGGGCTGGTCGAGGACGAACCGGGAGCGCCGGTCGGGGCGGCGGGGCCGGCGGAGCTCCGGCCGGCGGGGCGGTCAGCGTCCCGCAGTCGATGGAGCTCGAGGCGCGGGGCGGCGTCGTCCTGGCGGGGAGCATCCGTCTCATGGGGGGAGTCCGCGGTGCCCCCGAGGGACGTCGCGCCGGGATTCGCGCGAGGAGGCGTCGCGTCGAGCACGTCGAGGAGGCGGTCGACGCGGTCCTCGAGCCGGGCCAGGCGCTGCTCGAGCACGGCCGCAGAGGATGTCGGCTCGGACGGGGCGGCCAGGGAGGGCGTGGCCCCGGAAGGCGTGGCTCTGGAGGGCGTGGCTCCGGAGGGTGTGGCTGGGAAGGACGCGGTCTCGGAGGGCGCGGCCTCGGAGGGCGTCGGCTCGGTGACGTTCATGCCGGTCCCTCCTCGCGTCGTCTCGCTCCGCGGTGCAGAGTTCCGAAATTCCGGATGTTCAAACTAGCGTAGAGGGCGAGGTGCGGGAGGTCAAGACGCCCGGGCCCCAGGGCGGGGAAGGACGGAGAGGGGTGCGAGGTGGCTACGGGCACGCCGAACGGCTCCCCCGCGTGAGGCAGAGGAGCTGTTCGACGTGGGGGTCATGGAGCTGTCGAGCCACGGGCGGGGACCAGCATGGAGATCGCCCGATCCGGCGGAATTCCGGCCGGATTCCGCCGGAAAGGGCGATCTCGATGACGAGGCATGCCCCCATCCCGGCCGCCCCGCCCACTGAGGCTCTAGCCCTCGACCTGCTGCCTCTTGGCCTCGCTCGCGACCTCGGCCTCGTGGGCGACGGTCTCGCGATCGGCGCCGCCCGCGGCGGTGACGACGGCCCCGACCAGGCCCTCGACGAGCGGTGCCCAGCTGAGCCGCACCCGTTCGGCGTCGGCGTCGTCGAGCAGCTCCAGGGCCAGCTCGCTCGACATGATCGCCGAGCCCAGGTCCATGAGCACCACGACGCCCTGGTCGTCCATGACGTGGCCGATGGCCTCGGCGATCGCGTTCGCGTCGGTGCCCAGCTCCGTCTCCGAGAGCCCCGCGGCGATCGCGATGCCCGAGGCGTCGCCGTGCACCATCTCGGTGGCGAGGGCGACCGCGGCCTCCGCGAGGGGGCGCGAGTGCGACACCACGACGATGCCGGTCACGACGTCGCCTCCTCGTCGGCCGCGAGATCGTAGCCCTCGGCGCGCGAGGAGTCGGTGCCGCCGGAGCCGCCGGTCCCGATCGTCTCGACCGCGGCCTGCCACAGGAGCGCCGTCGACGCGGCGCCGGGGTCGATGTGGCCGATCGAGCGCTCGCCGAGGTAGGACGCGCGCCCCTTCTTGGCCTCGAGCGGCGCCGTGTCGTCGCGGCCCTGGGCGGCCGCGCCGGCCCCGGCCTGCACGGCCAGTGGCAGCGAGTCCGCGGCGCGCTGGAAGGCGTCGAGGGCCGGGACCCAGGCGTCGAGCATCGTCTTCTGCCCGATCATCGACTTGCCGCGCTGCTCGATGCCCTCGACCCCGGCCTGCATCGCCGACTGCAGGGAGTAGGCGTCGAGCTCGGTGGCCCCCTTCTGGGAGGTGCCCAGACGCAGGAAGAACGTGCCGTAGAGCGGACCGGAGGCGCCGCCCACGCGGGAGACGAGCGTCGAGCCCACCTTCTTCATGAGCTCGTCGACGGTCCCGAACTCGCCCGAGCCGAGGGCCTCCGAGACGGCCGCGAAGCCGCGCTTCATGTTGGTGCCGTGGTCGCCGTCGCCGATCGCCGAGTCGAGGTCGTTGAGCTCCGTGACGTGCTCGGTCAGGAGCTCGGACGCGCGCTCGAGCCAGGCCACGAGATCGGCGATCGAGACGGTGCCGCCGCGGTCGTCAGCGGTGCTGTCGGACGTGTCGGTGCTGGTCATGTGCGGTCACTCCTTGGTGTCGTCGGCGGCCCAGCTGAGGGCGGGGGTGTGGACGGGCGCGTCCCACAGCTCCGTCAGCTCGTCGTCCAGGCGCAGCAGGGTGATCGAGCAGCCCGCCATGTCGAGGCTCGTGATGTAGTTGCCGACGAGGTGGCGCGTGACCCTCACCCCGCGCTCGTCGAGCACCTTCGAGGCCTCGCGCGCCATGATGTACAGCTCGATGAGCGGGGTCGCGCCCATGCCGTTGACGAACAGCAGCACGGAGCCCTCGCCGGGGAGCTCGGCGAGGATCGGGTCGAGCAGGGTGCGAGCGGTCTCGGCCGCCGAGGCCGCCTTCTCGCGGCGCCGCCCGGGCTCCCCGTGGATGCCGATCCCGATCTCGACCTCGTCGTCGGCCAGCTCGAAGCTGGGCTTGCCGTTAGCCGGGACCGTCACCCCGGTGAGCGCCATGCCCATCGAGCGCGCGTTCGCGTTGACGCGCTCGGCGATCTCGGCGACCTCCTCGAGGGAGCGGCCCGCCTCGGCGGCGGCGCCCGCGATCTTCTCGACGAGCACGGTGCCGGCCACGCCGCGGCGGCCCGCGGTGAACGTCGAGTCCTCGACGGCGACGTCGTCGTTCGTGATGACCTGGCGCACCTGCGTGCCGCTCTCGGCGTCGGCGAGCTCGGCGGCCATGTCGAAGTTCATGACGTCGCCCGTGTAGTTCTTGACGATGTAGAGGACGCCGGCGCCGCGGTCGACGGCGGCGGTCGCGGCCTGCATCTGGTCGGGCACGGGGGAGGTGAAGACCTCGCCCGCGCACGCGGCGTCGAGCATGCCGTAGCCGACGTACCCGCCGTGGAGGGGCTCGTGGCCGCTGCCACCGCCCGAGATGATCGCGACCTTGCCCTCGTCCTTCGGCGTGGCCCGCAGGACCACCTTGTTCTCGAGGTCGACGTGCAGGGTGTTCGGATGGGCCAGCGCCATGCCCTCGAGAGCGTCCGCGACGACGGTGTCGGGGGAGTTGATGAGCTTCTTCATGGGGCCGACGCTACCCGCAATCGTGACGGGCGTCACGGCTTCAGCGGGGTGCGTTCGCGGCGCGCTCCAGGATGGCCGCGGCCTTGTCGCGGCTCACGGGACGGACCAGGGCGACGATGCCCATGACGACCCCGACGAGCGGGCCGACCAGGATCATCCAGATGCCGAGCACGATGAGCGCGATCCCGAGCGGCGGCGGGGTGTCGTAGGTCCTGGTCGGGTCCGTCGTGACCATGCCGATGATGAGGATCGTGAAGAAGGCGATCACCGTGGCGAGCGTGATGCCCCCGAAGATCGCGGCGCGCGTGCCCACGTGGGCGGCGACGGGATTGCGCCGGCGCTGGAGCAGGCCGACGACGAGCATCACGATCGACATGACGAGGGCCGCGAGCCCTGGGACGCCGAGCAGCCCGAGCAGGCCGAGGGCCCAGGCGAGGCGCCCGTCCTCGCTCACGCGGGTGGGGAAGTCCTCCGGGCTGTGGAACGGCGGGGCGGTGCGAGGGGCGGACGGCTGCCCGGGGCCGGGCTGCTGGCCGCCTGGCTGCGCGGCACCGGGTTGCCCGGTACCTGGCTGCGCGGCACCGGGTTGCCCGGGGCCGGGCTGCTGGCCGCCTGGCTGCGGTGTCCCGGGCTGCGGGCCGCCGGGTTGCGGCGTGGGCAGGGGGCCCGGCGTGCGCTGCGTGGGCAGGGGGCCGGGGGTGCGACCGGTGGGGAGCGGACCGGGGGTGCGACCGGTGGGCGGTGGGGTGGCCATGCGCCGAAGGTACCGCCGATGGCGTCCGGAAAGGGTAGTCATATGGTCGGCCGATGCCCCTGGAGGGGTCGCCTGACCATATGACTACCCTTTCCGGCAGGCGAGCCCTGGCCTCAGTGGTCCCCGGCGTCCGAGCGCAGCGCGAAGGTGCCCTGGGCGCGGCGGCGGCCCATCACCGGATGCGGCGGCACGATCTGGTCGAGGAATCGGTACTGGTCGCGCGTGTAGGCGGCGCGGAGGTCCCCGCCGTCGGCCGCCTGCGAGATGCAGCGCCACCAGTCCGAGATGTCGCCCCAGCCGGGAGCGGCGAGCGAGCCGCCGAACTGCTGGACCGCGAGCGCCGAGCACAGCGAGGCGAACTTGAGCCGCTCCACGAGGGGCCAATCGGCGAGGGCGCCGAGCGTGATGGCCGCGCCGAACACGTCGCCGGCGCCCGTGGGATCGAGGGCCTCGACGGGCACGGCCGGGCAGTACGCCTCCTCGCCCGTGATCGAGTCGATCGCGTACGAACCCGCCACGCCGTCGGTCACGACCGCGAGGGGGACCCGCTCGGCGAGCGCGCGCACGGCCCGGTCGGGGGTCTCGGTGCGGGTGTACCGCATGGCCTCCACGGCGTTGGGCGTGAAGGCGTGGCAGTGGGCGAGCGGCGCGAGGTCGGCCGGGTCCCAGCGCTCGGTCTCGTCGTACCCGATGTCGGCGATGATCAGGGTGCCCTGGGCGGCCAGCCGCGACCACCACGAGGTCTCGCCCCCGAGGTCCACGACGGCGGCTCGCGCGCGCGGCGCCGCGTCGATCAGCACCGACAGCGGCTCGGGGAGGTCGTGGCCGTGGGTGACCATCGCGCGGTCGCCCGACGTCGCGATGGACACGGTCAGGGACGAGTGGAAGTGGCCGAAGCGCCGCGAGGCCGACAGGTCGATGCCCTCGTCGTAGGACAGCGTGTCCCACATCCAGTCGGCATAGGCGTCGTCCCCGAACCCGGCGACGAGGCCCGTGCGCAGTCCCAGGCGGGCGGTCGCGGTGGCCAGGTTCGCGATGCCGCCCGGGCACGAGCCGAGCCCCTCGGACCACAGCTCCTCGCCCGGCCCGGGCATGCGCGGCAGCCCCGTGAACACGAGGTCGAAGAACACGGTGCCCGAGAGCAGCACGTCGAGCGGCGGGTCCTCGGGCGTGCGCCGCGAGGCGAGCGGATCCCACGAGGCGGTCGCCTCGGCGGCGTCGGCGGCCGCGGCGGTCCGGGCGTCCCCCGGCGTCACCGGTCCCGTCCCGTCGGTCGCGTCGCTGCGATCGGTGCTGGTCATCCCTTCGAGGCCCCCTCGAGCATGCCGCGGATGAAGTGCCGCTGCAAGAACAGATACAGCACCACCATAGGCAGGGCGACGATGATCGCCCCCGACGCGAGCAGCGCCCGGTCGGCCGTGTACTGGCCCTGGAAGTTCGCGAGCCCCAGCGGAGCGGTCCGCGGGTGCCCGCTCGGCGTCATCACGAGGGCGATCAGGAACTCGTTCCACGTCCACATGAAGACGAGCACGACGAGGGTGACGATCGCGGGGCGCGAGGCCGGCACCAGGATCCGCGTGAGCGTCTGCAGCGGGCTCGCCCCGTCGAGGGCGGCGGCCTCGATCAGGTCCCGCGGCATTGAGCGGAACTGCGAGCGCAGCCAGAAGGTGCCGAAGGCGACGGACTGCGCGATCTGCGGCAGGGCGATCGCGGCGTACGTGTCGGTCAGTCCCACGGCCCGCAGATCGAAGAACAGCGGGATCACGACGGCCTCGGCGGGGATCATGAGCCCCAGCAGGAACAGGGCGAACAGCACCGACGAGCCCGGGAAGCGCATCGTGCCGAAGGCGTACCCGGTGCCGAGCGACAGCACGATCGAGCAGACCACCACGATCGCCGCCACGACGACGGAGTTCACGAGCGAGGTGCCGAAGCCGCCGATGCTCCAGGCCTGGGCCAGGTTGCCGAGGTGGAGGCCGCTCGGGGCGCCGATCCGGGGCCCGAGCGCCATCGCCACGATCGACAGGATCGGTCCGAGCGCGAAGACGGCGAACACGATCAGCACGATGTAGTTCATCGTGCGCTCGGCGGCGGAGACCCTCATCGCAGACCTCCCGCCGCCGTGTCGTCGCGGTCGCCGATGCGGGTGACCAGCAGGTTGATCGCGAACACGAGCACGGTCAGGACGATCGCGACGGCGCTCGCCGACCCCACGTCCTTGAGCTCGAAGGCCCGGTGGTAGACCTCGTAGCTGGGCACGGTGGTCGCGGTCCCCGGCCCGCCCGACGTGGTCAGATAGATCAGGTCGAAGGTCTTGAGCGCTGCGATGATCGTCAGCACGAGCGCGGTGACGATCTCCCCGCGCACGGCCGGCAGCGTGATCGCGAAGAACTCGCGCACCGCGCCGGCGCCGTCCAGGCGGGCCGCCTCGTACAGGTCGTCGGGGATGCGGCTCATGCCCGCCAGCAGCAGGAGCATCACGAGGCCCATCTCGAGCCAGGTGCCGATGAAGCCGACCGCGGGCAGCGCGCTGCCGGGCTCGCCCAGCCACCCGCGAGCCCAGCCGTCGAGGCCGAGGGCGCGCAGGCCCTGGTTGAGCGGTCCGGCGGGCGCATAGATCTGCTTCCACGCGACGGCTATCACGGCGAGCGCGATGACCTGCGGCAGGAAGATCACGGTGCGGAAGAAGCCCATGCCGCGGACCTGGCCGCGCCGCAGGATCGCGGCGAGCACGAGGCCGATGACGAGCGGCAGGAGCGCATAGAACGCGATCAGGATCAGGGCGTGCCCGATCGCCGCGAGGAAGCGGCCGTCGTGCGCGAGGTCGACGTAGTTGCCCAGGCCCACGAACGTCGACGGGCCGATCCCGGACCAGTCGTACAGCGAGAACTGTCCCGCCCTCACGAGCGGGTACAGCGCGAACGCGGCATAGACGACGAAGCCGGGCAGGAGGAACAGGTAGGGCGTGAGGCGGCTGCGGACGACGGCCGAGGGGGCGTGTCCGCGGCGCCGGGGCGGGGTGGAGGACGGCACCTCAGCCCTGCTTCGTGAACTTCGCGTAGTCGGCCTGGAGGGCCGCGGCGGCGTCGGCCGGCGACGTCTGGCCGCCGAGGAGCTCCTGGAGCGTGTCGCCCGCGGTGTCGGCGAACGTGGGCGTCGCGTAGTCGAGATAGGGCAGCAGGACGCCGTCGGTCGAGACGGCGGTGAACGCCTCGAAGATCTCCTTGTTGACACCGGAGGCGGGGGCGTAGGACGCGGTGTCGAGGACCGGCATGCCACCGTTGTCGGCGATCAGCTTCATCGCGTCCTGGCTCGTGATGAAGTCGATGTAGGCGGCCGCGGCGGCCGGGTTCTTCGCCGAGGCGGGGATCGAGAAGGGGATGCCGGTGCCTCCCGTGGTCGCGACCTTGCCGTCGGCGCCGGGCGGGGGCGCCATGAAGTGCACGTCGTCGCCCATCACGGCGGCCAGGTCGGTGCCCAGCCACGAGCCGCCGATGAGCAGCACGCCCGTGCCCTTGGAGTAGTCGGCCCACGCGGTGTCGTAGTCCAGGCCGTTGGGGGAGTCGCCCAGGTAGCCGTTGCTCGCCCAGTCCGCGAGCGTCGTCAGGGCCTGCACGTTCGCGTCGTCGGTCCAGCTCGCGCCCGCGTTGCCCATCGCGAGCTCGGTGATCTCGTCGGCTCCGACGTAGTGCGCCTGCAGCGGCCCGAACACGTGCAGCGCGGGCCACTTGTCGAGGTTGCCGAGCACGACGGGCTGCTGCCCGGCGCTCTGGAGCGTGCCGAGCAGGGCGATCAGCTCGTCCCACGTGGTGGGGACCGTGCCGCCGGCTGCCTGCAGCCGGGAGGCGCTGTAGTAGATGCCGCACACCTCGCCGGTCTGCGGCACGCCCCACAGGGAGCCGTCGCCGAAGGTCACGGCGTCGTCGGAGTAGCGGACCTTCGCGAGCACGGACTCGGGGAAGCGGTCGGCCCAGCCGTAGGCGTCCGCGTATCCCGAGAGGTCGGTGAGCTGGCCGGCCTTGACGAACTCGCCCATGTCGGCACGGGCGTTGTTGACCTGCAGCACGTCGGGCACGTCGTTGCCCGAGAGCGCCAGCGAGGTCTGCTTCTGCAGGTCGTCGAAGGACTGCTTGACCCGGTCGACGGTGATGTTGGGGTAGGTCTGCTCGAAGGTCGCGATGAGGGCCGTGATGGCGGCGTCCTGGGAGCCGCGGACCTCCTGGTCCCACACCGTGAGGGTGATGTCGCCCAGCGCCGTGATGTCCTTGTCGACCTCGTCCGCCTTCGGGGCGGGAGCGGACGTGCTCGACGCGTCGTCCGAGCCGGGCGCGCAGGCGGCGAGCAGGGCGAGTCCGCCGGCGGCGGCGGTCGAGGAGAGGAAGGTGCGGCGGTGCATGGCGTGCTCCTGGGGAAGGGCGCCGGGAGGTTCTCCCCTCGCGGCGCGGGGATGGGTGACCAGCCTAGTGACGAGCATGCCACGCGCCGGGTGCTAGCGTGCCCGCGTCGGCGTCCTCCGGCATCCGCCGAGCCCGTCGCGGGGCCCGTGCTGAGCGAGGACGCGCGCCCCGCACGGGGCATCGGCGTGCCGCGCACGGGCGCGACCCGGACGAAGGAGAGGCAGATCGGATGAAGCTCACGATCCTCGGGGGCGGGGGATTCCGCGTCCCCCTCGTGTACGAGGCGGTCGCGACCGGGGCCACCGGTCTGCGCGTCGACGAGGTCGTGCTGTACGACGTCGACGAGGACCGCCTGCGCACGATCGCCCGGGTGGTCGACGAGCTCGGCGAGGAGCTCGTCGCCGACGGGCGGGTCGGCTCCGCGACCGGAGGGACGGACGGCCCCGGCGCGAGCGGCGGCCCGCGCCTGGCCGACGGCGCCGCCGCGCGGGCCCTGCCGCGCCTGACCGTCACGACCGACCTGCGCGAGGCCGTGACCGGCGCGGACTTCGTGTTCAGCGCCGTGCGCGTGGGCGGCGCCGAGGGACGCACGGTCGACGAGCGGGTCGCGCTGGGCCTGGGTCTCCTGGGCCAGGAGACCGTCGGCCCCGGCGGCCTCGCCTACGCCCTGCGCACGATCCCGGTGGCCACGGCGATCGCCGAGACGATCGCCGAGGTCGCCCCCGACGCCTGGACCATCAACTTCACCAACCCGGCCGGCATCGTCACCGAGGCCATGCGCCGCGTGCTCGGCGATCGCGTGGTCGGCATCTGCGATACCCCCATCGGCCTCGTGCGCCGCGTGGGGCGCCTGCTCGGGCTCGACCCGACCGGCGACGACCGGGTGGGCATCGACTACATCGGGCTGAACCACCTGGGCTGGCTGCGCGCGCTCACGGTCGACGGCGAGGACCGTCTGCCCTCCGTCCTGGCCGACGACGCCGCGCTCGACGCGATCGAGGAGGCGCGCCTCGTCGGCTTCGACTGGGTGCGGGCGATGGGCGCCCTGCCCAACGAGTACCTCTTCTACTACCTCTACACCGACGAGGCCCGCGCACGGATCGCGGCCTCCGACACCACCCGCGGCGAGTTCCTCGCCCGCCAGCAGGGCAGCTTCTACGCGGGCGGCCCCGCCGAGGCCGACCCGCTGTCGCGCTGGCGCTCGACGCTGCACGAGCGGGAGGCGACCTACATGGCCGAGACGCGCGACGAGGAACGGCGGGAGGAGGACATCGCCGGCGGCGGCTACCAGGAGGTGGCACTGCGGCTCATGACGGCGATCGCCACCGGCCGGCCCGAGCGCATGATCCTCGACGTGGGCAACGCCCCCGCGGGCTCGAGCGGTGCGCCCGCCGAGCGCGTGATCCCCGAGCTGCCGGCCGACCTGGTGCTCGAGGTGCCGTGCGTCGTCGACGGCGCCGGCGTGCACCCCGAGCGGGTCGGACCGCTCACGCTCGACCAGCTCGGCATGATGTCGTCCCTGCGGGCGTCGGAGCGGGCGATCCTCGAGGCCGCGCTCACGGGGTCGCGCGAGCGCGCCTGGGTGGGCTTCGCGACCCACCCGCTCGTGCGCTCGGTCGAGGCGGGGCGCGCGCTGCTCGAGGGCTACGAGGCGGGGCACCCCGACATCGCGGCGCTGCTGGGCGGGAGCTGACCGGAGACCGGGCTGACCGGGCGCCGAGCGGGCCGGGCGCCGAGCAGGCTGGGCCGTGCGGCGTGGAGGTCCGGCGCCGCGGCCATGTGTCGCGGGCCGGCGTGGCCGGTGCGGCCGATGCGGAAGACGGCCGGTCGCACCGCGGTGCCGGTCCGGCCGACGCCGCCATGCCCCGGGCCGTCCGTTGCCGCTGTCGGCCCTCCGGCCCGGTCCCTCGAGCGCCGCTGTCGACCCGGCCGCCCCGTGGTCTCGGTCCGGAGTCCGCTTCCGACGCCGGGCATCGGCCCGGCACGGTGCGGATCTCGGGGAGGTCGTGTGAAGCCTCGCTCGTCCGCGTGGTCATGACGCGGCCGGACGCGGGTGCGGTCGTACGCTGACTCGCGGCCATCACCGCCCGTGGGCGGTCTTCCGGCCCGGCCACCCCCGCCTCCGACCCCCCGGGAGACCTCTGTGAACTGGTTGCACGCCATCATCCTCGGCATCGTCGAGGGGGTCACCGAGTTCCTGCCCGTCTCGAGCACGGGCCACCTGAACATCGTCGAGAAGCTGCTGGGCTACGACATCGACTCGCGCGGCATGACGGCGTTCACCGCGGTGATCCAGGTGGGCGCGATCATCGCCGCGATCGTGTACTTCCTCGGCGACATCGTGCGGATCGTGCGCGCGTGGTTCCGCGGACTCGCGAGCAGCGAGGGGCGCCGCGATCCGGACTACACGCTCGGGTGGGGCATCATCCTCGGTTCGATTCCGGTGGCCGTCATCGGCCTCGCGTTCCGCGGCTGGATCGAGGGGCCGCTGCGCTCGATGTGGGTCATCGCGATCGCCCTCATCGTGTGGTCGGCGGCCATGTGGGCCGCCGACCGGATCGCCGCGCACCAGGTGGACCCCAAGCAGATGGGCGACGTGAGCGTGCGCGACGCCCTGGTCATCGGCGGGTTCCAGGCGCTCGCGCCGCTGTTCCCGGGCGTCTCCCGCTCCGGCGCCACGATCTCCGCGGGCCTCATGCTCGGCTACGACCGCGTGACCGCGACCCGCCTCAGCTTCTTCATGGGCATCCCCGCGCTTGTCGCGGCAGGCGGGCTCGAGGCCGTCACGAGCGCGAGCGACATCTCCGCGACCGTCGGCTGGGGGCCGACCGTGATCGCGACCGTCGTGTCGTTCGTCGTCGCCTACGCGTCGATCGCGTGGCTGCTGCGCTTCGTCTCGAAGAACTCCTTCACCTCGTTCATCGTCTACCGCGTGATCCTAGGGCTCGTGATCATCGGGCTCGTCACCGGGGGTGTCGTCGGGGCCTGATCACAGGTGCCGCGGGCCGGGCGGCGACGTGCCCAGGAGGCGACGTGCTCAGGAGGCGGGCGGCGGGTCCCGCAGCGGTGCGGGGCCGCTCCGAGCGCGGGCCGTGCCGGGAGAGCCTGCGGAACCGCCGGGGCGCGTGCCGCGTGGTTAGGCTGGCGGCCAGCCGACCGAGGAGCACCATGACCACCTTCGCGATCCAGTACGTCTACGGCGAGGACGCCGCCTCCCGCGACCAGCACCGGTCTGAGCACCGTGCCTTCCTGCGGACGCTGCTCGACCAGGGGACCGTGCTGCTGTCGGGCCCGTACGGCGGCGACGGCGCGGCGGGCGCGCTCATCATCGCGCAGGGCGAGTCGGCCGAGGCCGTGCTCGCCGTGTTCGACGACGACCCGTTCCGCCGCGAGGGCCTCGTCGCCGAGCGTTCGATCCGCCCGTGGGACATCGTGATCGGGGAGCTCCCGGGCCTCGCCTGAGCGGCCGGTGACAGACGCCGGTCGAGGCGGCGGGCGTCGGTCATTGGGCGTGTGGGTCGTCCCGCGAGCGGGTCGCGGCGGCTGAGGAGCCGCCTGGGCGGCGGCGCTCCCACCGTGCCCGTCGAGTTCTGCGCTCTGGTCGTCATGGCGCATCGAGGTCTTCGCTCTGGTCGCCATCGACACCGGATGGCGACCACGGCGCAGACGTCGATGCGCGAGCCCGGTCGTCGACCCGCGAAGGAGGCCGACGCGCGCGGCCGGGAGCGCGACGCACATCGAGGTTCACGAAGTCGGCGCTCTCGGCGGTCATTGCGACGGGAACGTGCCTCTGGATGTCGCGTTCCGACGTGAACGCGCTTCTGGACGGGGGCGGCGTCACGATGGTCTGCTCCAGTCATTGCGACGGGAACGTGCCCCTGGTGGGGGCTCGTGGCTGCGCAGCCGTGGTCGCGATGCACATCGAGGTTCACGAAGTCGTCGCTCTCGGCGGTCATTGTGACGGGAACGTGCCCCTCGATGTCGCGTTCCGACGGGAAGGTGCTTCTCGATGGGGGTTCGTGGCTGAGCAGCCGTGGTCGCGATGCACATCGAGGTTCACGAAGTCGGCGCTCTCGGCGGTCATTGCGACGGGAACGTGCTTCTCGATGTCGCATTTCGACGGGAACGTGCTTCTCGATGTCGTGTTCCGACGGGAACGTGCCCCTCGATGTCGTGTTCCGACGGAAAGGTGCTTCTGGATGGGGCTGGTGGCTGCACGGAGGTGGGCTGGCGGTCATGGCGACGACAGCGCGCCTCTCGACAGCACCTTCCGACGGGAACGTGCCTGCGGAGGGGGCCGGGGGACGCCGATGTGTCTCTGGATCGAGCAGGACCAGGACATCGGGGGCCTCAGTGGCTGACACTGGGGGCATGAGCGAGAATCCAGCGCCGCAGCCCGCCGATGCCGCCGCCCCGCGTCCGCCCCTTCCGCCCTTCACCCGGGAGACCGCCCTGCAGAAGGTGCAGGCCGCCGAGGACGCCTGGAACACCCGTGACCCCGAGCGCGTCGCGGGCGCCTATACGCCCGACACGATCTGGCGCAATCGCGACGAGCACCTCCACGGCCGCGACGAGGTCATCGCGTTCCTGCGCCGCAAGTGGGAGCGCGAGCGCGCATACCGCCTGCGCAAGAACCTGTGGGCCTTCGACGGCCACCGCATCGCCGTGCGCTTCCAGTACGAGTGGCACGACGACAGCGGCCAGTGGTGGCGCTCCTACGGCAACGAGCTGTGGGAGTTCGACGACCTCGGCTACATGGCCCGCCGCGAGGCGAGCATCAACGACGTCCCGATCGGGCACGACGAGCTCCGCGTGACCCCCGGCGAGGGCGAGCTGCCGACGTTCTGATCGGCTGCGCCCAGCCCGGGCAGTCCCCGGAACGCTGCGCCCGGCCTGGGCAGTCCCCGGAACGCTGCGCCCAGCCCGGGCAGTCGCCGGGACGCTGCGCCCAGCCTGGGCAGTCGCCGGGACGCTGCGCCCAGCCCGGGCAGTCCCCGGAACGCTGCGCCCAGCCTGGGCAGTCGCCGGGATGCTGCGTCCACCCCGCGCAGCCGCTGGAATGCCGCGCCCGCCCGCGCAGCCGCTGGAACGCCGCGCCCGCCCGGCGAGGCCACGACCCGCCCGCCCGGCGAGGCCACGACCCGCCCGGCGAGGCCACGACCCGCCCTACGTCAGCTGCGGTGCGGCTGCTCGCTCGCCTCGGCGCGGGCGTCGAGGTACTGGCCCACCGTGGCGCGCCGCAGGATCTCGTCGCCGATGATGACGAGAGGGAGGGCGCCGTGGCCGCCGCTCGTCAGCAGGAACTCGTCGGCCGCAGGGTCCTGGTAGACGTTGACCCACGAGACGTCGGGGCGCTCTCCCCGGATCGCGGTCTGCATGCGCGCGGAGAGCGGGTCGCCGGGAGCCCACAGGATGATCGCGTGGTCCGGGCCGCGCCGCGCCATCGCCTCGTGGAACGGCACGTGCTGTCCGCCGCGGATCGGCGACGTCCAGTACCCCATGAACAGGGCGAACGCGATCAGGACGACGCCCGCGACCCACTGGTGGATGAGGATCAGGACCGCGGCGATCACCAGGCCGCCCAGCGCCATGAGCGCGGGCCGCAGCCAGGCGCGGGTGGGGATCGAGGCGGGCACGAGACCCACAGTAGTCACCGCAGGAGCCTCCGGAGCAGGACGACCGGGGCCCGATCTGCCCGGAGGCGGTGCCCGGGGAATCCGACGGCAGCCTCGCTGGTGCCGCTGACCTGCGCAGCGACGGTCCTCGGCAGGACGCAGCCCTTCGCAGGACGCCGCTCGCCGCAGCACACAGCTCTCAGCAGGACACCGCGACGCCCGGCGTCGCCCTCAGATCAGGGCGGCCTCGACGGCGCGCTCGTTGGTCTCGGCGGCGAGCGCGTCCTTGAGCGCCGACACCGCGGGGATCGACAGGGCGCCGCGACGGTTGATGAGCCCGATGGTCCGCGGCTTCAGCTCGGGCAGCTCGCGCATCACGACCTTCGTGGGCGGGGACGCCTCGAGGGTGACCTCCGGCAGCAGCGCCACGCCGCCGCCGTGCTCGATGAGGCGCTGGACGACGGTCGCGTCATCGGTCGAGTGGCGGATCTGGGGGCTGAACCCGGCGGCCCGGGCGCTCGACATGAGGTTGGCGCGACAGCGCTCACAGCCCGCGATCCACTGCTCCTCGGCGAGGTCCGCGAGCGTGAGGGAGGGGTCGTCGGCCCGCGGGTGCTCGCGCGGGAGCACCGCGAGCACGCGGTCCTCCATGAGCGGCGTCCACTGCAGGGTGCCCTCGGCGTCGACGTCCGTGCAGCCGTAGCGGAACACGAGAGCGAGGTCGACCTCGTTGTCGAGCAGGGCCGGGATCGCGTCCGGCGGCTCGAGCTCGTCGAACGTGACGTCGACGCCCGGCGCCGTCTGGGACATGCGGGCCAGGGCCGGCGGCAGCAGCACCGCGGCGGCCGAGGGGAAGGTCGCGAACCGCACCTTGCCGCGACGCAGCGCCGTGATGTCGGCGAGCTCCTCCTCGGCGGCCTGGAGCTGCGCGGCGATCGACTCGGCGTGCACGGCGAGTCGTCGGCCGGCCTCGGTGGGGGTGACGCCCGAGGACGAGCGCAGCAGCAGCTGGGTGCCGATCTCCTTCTCGAGGGCGGCGAGGTGCTGGGACACGGCGGGCTGGGTCCAGCCCAGCTCGCGGGCGCCGGCCCCGATCGAGCCGTTGCGGACGACGGTGCGGAAGATCAGCAGTCGACGGGGGTCCATAAGGCGCATTCTACGCACCCCTCCCTAGGTGTGCTTATGGGTTTCGCCACGCCGTGCAGGGCTCGGCACCCCCTCGGGTCGGACCCGCGACGGTGAGCCGCCCTGCGAAGACCGCCGACACGCGGCGACCCGGCGACCCGGAGACGGCGCGCCACCCGGCCGAGATGTCCCTGCCGTGCGCCCCGCCCGGCACCGTGCGCCCGGCTCGGCACAGTGCGAGAGGGTCCGCCGTACGCCCCGTCCGGCGCCGTACGCTCCGTCCGGCACCGTGCGAGAGGGCCCGCCGTGCGCCCCGCCCGCCGTGCGCCCGGGTCGGGCACTGTGCGCCCGGTCCGCCGTGCGCCCGGCCCGGCACCATGCGATCCGGTCGGCCCGTGCGGCGATCGCCGCGCCGCACGGACCGACCGCTCGGCTCACGCCGGGATCGGCAGCCCGAGGTTCGCACGCAGAGTGGACCCGGCGTACTCGGTCGGGTACACGCCGCGGTCCTGCAGGCGCGGGACCAGCTCGTCGACGATGTCGTCGATCCCCGACGGGATCAGCCACGGCGTGATGTTGAGGCCGTCGATCGCGCCGACGCGCGCGAACTCGGTGATCCGGTCCGCGACCGTGTCGTAGCCGCCGACGAAGTCCCCGCCGCGCGAGCCCTGGCGGGCGCGCACGAAGTCCAGGATCGACCAGCCCTTCTCGGCGGCCTCGGCGCGCCAGGACTCCGTGAGCTCCTTGGCCTTGCCGAACTGGAAGCCGCTGCCGCGTGTCACATCGGACTCCTCGACCTCGGGCTCGACATCGGGGAGGGGGCCGTCCGGGTCGAACGTCGAGAGGTCGCGGCCCCAGAACTGCTCGAGGAAGGCGATCGCCTGCTGGGGCCCGATCTGCTGCTCGCGCAGCCACACGAGCTTGTCGTGCGCCTCCGCGTCGGAGGCGGCGAGCACGAACTCGGCGCCGGGCATGATCAGCACCGACTGCGGGTCGCGACCGGCGGCGAGGGTGCGGTCGACGATGTCGCGACGGAAGTCGATCGCGGCGTCGAGCGAGCCGTACGGGGAGAAGATGACGTCGGCCGTCGCCGCCGCGAAGTCGCGGCCCGAGGGGGAGACGCCGGCCTGGAACAGCACGGGCTCGCCCTGCGGGGATCGCGGCAGGGAGCCCTGCGCCTGCACCGTGTAGTGCGCCCCGTGGTGGTCGATCTTCTCGCCGCGCCAGAAGCGCCGGGCGATGTCCACGACCCCGGCCGCCTGCGTGTACCGGTCGGCGTGGTCGAGGTAGCCGCCGCGGCGGAAGTTCTCGCCCGTCCACGCGTTGTCCGTGGTCACGACGTTCCAGGCGGCGCGGCCGCCCGAGAGCAGGTCGAGGGTCTGCAGGCGACGGGCCAGGTCGGCGGGGTCGTTGTAGGTCGTGTTCTGGGTGGCCACGAGCCCGATGTCCTGGGTGATCGACGCGAGCGCCGAGAGCAGGGTCTGGGCGTCGGGCCGGCCGGCGACGTCGAGCTCGAAGGGCACGCCGCGGTGCTCGCGCAGCCGCAGGCCCTCGCCGAGGAAGAACGCCGCGAAGATCCCGTCCTGGGCCTTGGTGACGAGCCGTTCGAAGGACTCCCAGGCGACCTGGTCGCCGCTCGAGGGGAGCTTCCACACGGTGGACGAGTTCACGCCCTGGAAGAACACACCGAGCTGCACCGTGCCGGTGGGGGTGTGCTCGGGGTGCAGGGGATGGGCGTCGGTGCCGGGGCGGGCGTCGGCGCGGCTGCTGGTGATGGTCATGGGGTCTCCTCAGCGGACGAGGTGGTCGGGTGGAGGGTCGGCGCGCTCACGCGGCGGTCTCGGCGAGCCGCGCGCGATCGGAGCGGCGCGCGGGATCGATGACGACGTCGGGGCGGTCCAGGGCGAGCTGGTCGCGCAGGGTGTCGCCCGCGGCGGGGGCGGGCGCGATCGCCCCCGCCGAGCGCAGGGCGGCCGCGGCCTGTCCCACGCGCGCGGCGAGGTCGGCACCGCCCGGGTCGAGCCCGAGCAGGCGCACGAGGGAGGTGCCTTCGCTCGCGGCGAGGGCGTCGCGCACGCTGCGCACGATCACCTCGGCAGGGGCGTTCGCATCGACCCGCACGTCGAGGGCCCGGCCGTCGGCGCGCTGGTCGGCGCGCTCGCCGACCGTGGGCCGGTCGGTCTCGGCGACGAGCACGGGCACGAGCCCCTGCGGGGAGCGCGGCGTGATCGAGGGCCCGCGCACCGAGAAGGTCTCGGCCTCGACGTCGGCGTACTGCAGGCGCGACGCGTCGACGTAGACGCCGCGCGCGAGGTCGCGCACCACGGCGTCGTCGGCCCACGAGTCCCAGATGCGGCGGGCGGCGTCGACGACGTCGGCCGCCTCGCGAGCGGTCTGCTCGGCGTCGAGCACATCGCGTCCGACGGCGTGGGCGGCGCCCGCGTCGGTGCGCGCCTCGACGAGCCATCCGGCGCGGCCGTGGCTGACGTGGTCGAGGCTCATCAGCTGGGTGGCGAGGTGAAAGGGCTCGACGTAGATCGCGTCGGTGCGCGGGATGAGCGCGAGGGCCGATGTGACGGGAGCGAGGCTCGCGGCGACGTGGACGGGGTGCAGCCCGCCGTCGGTGACCGTGATCGCCCCGACCCCCGCCCCCTCGAGGTCGCGGGCCAGGGTGTGCAGCCCCGGCAGCAGCGAGGGCTCGGTGAGGAGGTCGACGGCGAGGACGGGCAGGGGTGCTGTCTCCTCGGACGGGCGGGTGGCGGCAGAGCGGTCGGTCACGGGTTCTCCTTGGTGTGCGGGCGGGACTCGGTGAGGGCCTCGTCGGCCAGCCCCCAGCGGTCGAGCACCTGGGCGTAGGTGCCGTCGGTGATGACGGCTTCGATGGCGGCGGCGTACGCGTCGACGAGCCCCGAGCCACGGGGCAGGGTGGCCGCGATGAGCGTCTCGTCGGGCCAGCCCTCGCTGAAGCGGCCGGCCACGACGAAGTCGTCGCGCTGGGAGGCGGTGTAGGCGGCGGTCGGCGACTGCTCCAGGTAGGCGTCGACCCGGCCGGAGCCGAGGGCGAGCAGCACGTCGGCCTCCTGCGAGTAGTGCTTGACCTCGGCCGGCTTCTTGCCCGCCGCGGTCAGCTCGGCGTTCCAGTCGGTCAGCACCCGCTCCTGCGTCGTGCCCGCGGCGACGGCCACGGTCAGTCCGCTGATGGCGGTGTGATCGGTGAGGTCGAGGCCGCTGTCGGCGGGGACGAGGAAGGCGATGAAGGCGCTGCGGTAGGGCGCGAAGTCGAACTTCTCGAGGCGCTCGGGCGTGATGCCGACGTTGAAGTGGACGGCGTCGCACTCCCCGGCCCCGAGCTTGAGCGGCCAGTCGTCCCAGCTCGTGTAGCGCAGGTCGAGCTCGAGCCCGAGCTTGTCGGCGACGAGCTGGGCGAGATCGGGCTCGGTGCCGACCGTCGTCTTGTTGTCGTCGGCGAGGAACACGAGGGGCGGCGCGCCGCCGGTCCCGGTGCCCACGATGAGGGAGCCGCGGTCGGCGATCTCGGCGGGGAGCTTCGCGGCGACCGTCTCGTCCTTCGTCGTGCGGATGCGATCCAGGTTCGCGCTCGTGTCGATGCCGCCCCCGTCGATGCCGCCCCCGTCGGAGCCGCCGCCGTCGGAGGCGGCCCTCGCCGTGGTGGTCGTGGAGGAGGCGGGATCGGCGCACGCGGCGAGCGCCGCGAGCGGGGCGAGGAGCCCGACGGCGGCGACGGCACGCCGGGTCGGGCGGAGCGGGCGTGCGATCACGGGTTCTCCTGGGTGTGGACGGTGGACTCGGTCAGGGCCTCGTCGGCGAGCCCCCAGCGGTCGAGCACCTGGGTGTAGGTGCCCTCCGCCATGAGCGCGTTGATCGCGGCCGCATAGGGCTCGGCGAGGCCGGAGCCCCGGGGGAAGGTCGCGGCGACGAGGGTCTTGTTCGGCCAGCCCGCGTCGATCCGGCCCTGCGTCTCGACGTCGTCGCGGGTCGCGGCGATGTAGGTCATGGTCGCGAACGGCGCGAAGTAGGCGTCGATGCGGCCCGAGCCGAGCGCGAGCAGCACGTCCGCGTCGGACGAGAAGTTCTTGAGCTCGGCGGGCTCCTTGCCGGCGGCGCTGAGCTGGGAGTTCCAGGTGGTGAGGATCTGCTCCTGATTGGTGCCCGAGCCGACCGCGATCACGTGACCGCTGATCGACTCCGGCTCCCCGAGCTCGAACCCGGCGCCCTTCGAGACGAGGAAGGTCATGAAGGCGGCCCGGTACGAGGCGAAGTCGAACTTCTCGAGGCGGGCGGCGTTGATGCCCACGTTGCCGTGCACGACCTCGTACTCGCCGGCCTCGAGCTTGAGGGGCCAGTTGTCCCAGCTCGTCAGCTGCAGGTCCATCTCGAGGCCGAGCTTGTCGGCGACGAGCTGGGCGATGTCGATCTCCGAGCCGATCGTGGTCGTGTTGTCGTCGGCGAGGAACACGAGCGGCGGGGTGCCGCCCGTGAGCGAGCCGACCGTGAGCTTGCCGTCGGCGGCGATGTCGGCCGGGACGGTCGCCGCGATCGCGTCGTCCTTCGTCGAGCGGATGCGCTCCTGCGTGCCGCTCGTGTCGATCGCGGCGGTGCCGGAGCCGCCGCCGTCGGAGGCCCCGCCGGCGGCGGACCCCGAGGCGCCGGAGGCCGAGGAGGCGGGGTCGCTGCAGGCGGCGAGCGCGAGGCCGGGCAGCGCGAGGCCGCCGAGCGTGAGGGTGCGCCGGGTGAGGCGGCCGTCGGTCCAGGTCATCGGGTGGTCTCCAGGGTGTCGGGGCGGTCAGTGCACGCGGGCGAGGAAGCCCTTGGTGCGGTTGTGGGTGGGATGGTCGATCACGTCCTCGGGGGGACCCTGCTCGACGATCACGCCGCCGTCCATGAAGACGACGGTGTCGGCGACGTCGCGCGCGAACGCGATCTCGTGCGTGACGATCACGAGGGTCGTGCCGGCCTCGGCGAGGTCGCGGATGACCGACAGCACCTCCTCGACCAGCTCGGGGTCGAGGGCGCTCGTGGGCTCGTCGAACAGGAGCACGGTGGGCTCGAGGGCGAGCGCGCGGGCGATCGCGACGCGCTGCTGCTGGCCGCCCGACAGGCGCCGCGGGTACTCGTCGGCCTTGTCGGCGAGGCCGACGCGGGCCAGCAGCGCGCGGGCCCTGTCCTCGGCGGTGCGACGGTCGACGCCGAGGGCGCGGCGCGGCGCCTCGGCCACGTTCTGCAGGGCGGTCATGTGCCCGAACAGGTGGAAGCTCTGGAACACCATGCCGATGCCGGTGCGCTGGCGCAGGACCTCCTTCTCGGACAGCTCGTGCAGCACGTTCCCGCGGCGCCGGTACCCGATCACCTCGCCGTCGACCGTGACGAGGCCGCCGTCGAGGGTCTCGAGGTGGTTGATCGTGCGCAGCAGCGTGGACTTGCCCGATCCCGAGGGCCCGAGGATCGCGGTGACCTCCCCGGGCTCGACGGTCAGGTCGATGCCGCGGAGCACCTCGAGGTCGCCGAAGGACTTGCGGACACCGCGGATCTCGATGCGCCCGCCGCGACGGGCGGCTGAAGACGGCGCGGCCTGTGCGGGAGCCACGCGCTGGACGGGGCCGGTGGGGCGCGTGGTGCCGGTCGTGGTGCTCATACGGAGACCTCCGGGGTGTCGAGGCGGTCGAGCCCCTGGCCACGGCGCCCGGCGCCCGGGGCGCGGCGACCGGTGACGGCGGCGCGCAGGCGCTGGAACGGGGTGGGGGGCAGGGTGCGCACGGCGCCCTTGGCGTAGTGGCGCTCGATGTAGTACTGGGCGACGGACAGGACCGAGGTGATGACGACGTACCAGAGGGTCGCGACCATGAGCATCGGCAGCACCTGCTGGGTGCGCCCGTAGATGAGCTGCACGGTGAAGAACAGCTCCGCGTGGGCGAGCACGTAGACCACCGAGGTGCCCTTGACCAGGCCGATGATCTCGTTGAACGCGCTCGGCAGGATCGCCCTCATGGCCTGGGGCAGCACGATCCGCAGCGAGCGGTCGCGGGCCGGGATGCCCAGGGCGCTCGCCGCCTCGAGCTGGCCGGCGTCGACGGACAGGATGCCGCCGCGGATCAGCTCGGCCGCGTACGCCGCCTGGTGCAGGCCCAGGCCGAGCACGGCCGCGAGCAGCGGGGTCATGAGGTCGCTCGTGCGCACGTCCAGGAGCGAGGCGCCTGTGAGCGGCACGCCCAGGCGCACGCGCTCGTAGAGATAGCCGAGGTTGTACCAGAGCAGGAGCTGGACCAGCAGCGGCGTGGAGCGGAACACCCACGAGAAGCTCCAGGACACCCCGCGGGCCAGCGCCGAGCGCGAGAGCCGCATGAGGGCGAGCACGAGGCCGAGACCGAAGCCGATGACGCCCGCGAGGGCGGTCAGCTTCAGCGTCTCGAGCAGGCCGCGGATGATCGACTGCGCGAAGAACCACTCGCCGACGACCCCCCACTCCCAGCGGGGGTTCGTGACGAGGGAGAACGCGACCGCGACGACGATGACGCCGGCGATCGCGGTGAGCACGAGGCGCCCGGGGTGGCGGGCCGGCGCGATGCGCAGCTGCGCGATGGCGTCGGGGGCCAGCGAGCCGCTCTCGGCGTCGGCGGTCCCGGACGGGGAGCCGCTCGGCACCGGGGCCGTCGGGCCCGCATCGGTGCCGGGACTCCGAAGAGTGGTGGTGGAGCTCATGGCGTCGCCTTCCGGGACGGGAACGAGGGGGCGGGGGTGTGGCGCTCTGTGAACGCCGCGCCGCCATAGCTTGCGGTGATGGAATCTATAAGCGAACCTAATGGAGACGCAAGGCCCGGCTTTCGAGTCCGCCACACGTCGTCACAAACCCCTCGGAAGGGACTTCTCGCATGAGCTCCGATCTCGCGACCCCCGTGTACCTGGCCGTCATCGGCGGCGGCCCGCGCGCCCTCGGGATCCTCGAACGCATGTCCGCGAGCGCGCCGCTGCTCGCCGGGCGTGCGCTCGTCGTCGACGTCGTCGAGCCGCACATGCCCGGGGCCGGGCGCATCTGGGACCTCACGGAGAGCCCCCTGCTGCTCATGAACTCGCGGGCCCAGGACGTGACGATCTTCACGGACGAGACGGTGCGCATGGACGGCCCGGTCGTGGCCGGCCCCACGCTCGCCGCATGGGCCGAGGAGATCCGGGCGGGCCGGATCGCCCAGCCGACCGCCGCGACCGATCTGCGCGCCGAGATCGACGGCCTGCGCGCCGACTCCTTCGCGAGCCGGCGGCTGCAGGCCCTCTACCTCGAGTGGTTCACGGGCCGCGTGCTCGCCGCGCTGCCCGGCACGATCGAGGTGCGCGTGCACCGGACCCTCGCCGAGGGCGTCGAGGACCTCGGCGCGGAGCGCTCGGCCACCGCGGAGCGTGCGACCGGCGAGCGCGCGACCAATGCGGAGGGGGTCGGCGCGGGGTCGGCACACGCCGCGGAGGGGCCGTGGCGCGTGCTGCTGGCCGACGGCGGGCACCTCGAGGCCGACCTGCTGCTCGTGACCGTCGGACACACCGACGCCCGCCCCACCCCGGCCCGCCACGCGCTCGCGGCCTTCGCCCGCCGCCACGGCGGTGCCTACGTCCCGCCGTCGGCGGCGCGCGACGTCGACCTGTCCGGCATCGCCGCCGGTCAGGACGTGATCGTGCGGGGCATGGGGCTCGCCTTCGTCGACCTCCTGTCCCTGCTCACCGAGGGCCGCGGGGGGCGCTTCGAGCCGTGCCCCGGCACCGGCCGCCAGGGCCGCCTGCGATACCTCGCCTCGGGCGAGGAGCCGCACGTGTGGGTGGGCTCGCGCCGCGGCGCCCCCTACCACTCCAAGGTGGCCGACGAGTCGGTGCCCGCGGGCCCCGGCGACCTCGTGCACCTGACCGCGCAGGCGATCGCCGCGCGCGAGGACGCCGAGGGCCGGGTGCGCTTCCGCGAGGACGTGCTGCCGCTCATCGACGCGGAGATCCGTCGGGCCTACCCGCCGGCGCCGCCGGTCGAGAAGGACGCCGAGCTGCGCTGGCTCGACGACCCGCTGGCCTGGCTCGTGGCCGACGACTCGTGGGTCCCGCGCGACCTGCTGCCCCCGTGCGACGCCCGCCGCCTCACCCGCGACGCCGTCGTGCACCATCTCGAGAACGACCTGCGCTCGCGCACCGGCGCGGACACGCACGACGAGCGGGCGCTGTTCCAGGTGCTGCTGCGCATCACGGGCGCCCTCGTGGACCTGCTGCCCGCCGACCGGCTGCACGACGACTCCTCGGGCGACTACCCCGCGTGGTGGCACTCGGTGTTCAGCTTCGTGGACTCGGGCCCGCCGCCGCACCGCCTCGAGCAGCTGCTCGCGCTCGAGCGCGCCGGCGTCGTCACCTTCCTCGGCCCCCGCCTGCGGGTCCGCACCGACGAGACGACCGGACGCTTCGTCGCCGAGGGCGGCACCGGCACGCGCGTCGAGACGAGCGCCCTGATCGACGCGTTCCTGCCCGAGCAGACCCTGGGGGAGTCGACGAACGCGCTGCTGCGCTCCTTCGTGGGCGCCGATGCGTCCGCCGCACCCCTCGTGCGGGGCCGCGAGGCCGCGGCGGCGCCGGGCCGGCTCGAGATCGATGCCGGGCAGCACATGGTGCGGCCCGACGGCACCCCCTACGCGACGATCTGGGCGGCCGGCCCATGGACCTCCGAGCTGCCCTTGGGCGCCTTCACCCGCCCCCGCACGAACGCGCCGGTGTTCCGGCGCAACGACGCCCTGGCACGGTCGATCCTGCGCACCGCCGCCGGTCTCTCCGTCTCCCCGCGGCCCCGCGCCGCGGCATCATCCGTGCCCGGTACGCGGGAGCGGCCGACGATCGCGATCCTGGGCCCCGGCCGCATCGGCACCGCCCTGGCGCGTCTGGCCGTGCGGCGCGGCCTCGACGTGCGGATCGCCGGTCGGCAGGGGCCGGCCACGCTGCGCGAGCGCGTCCCCGCGGCCCATCCCATCGCGGTCGAGCAGCTCGGCACGTGCGACGTCGTGGTGCTCGCCGTGCCCCTGCACGTCGCGCTCGCGACGGATCCCGCGGCGCTCGCCGGCGCCGTCGTGATCGACGCGACCAACGCCTGGGGCGACCTCGACGCGGCACGGCTCGCGGACCGGTCGGGCTCGACGAGCGAGATCGTCGCCGAGCACTTCGCGCAGTCGGCCGTCGTCAAGACCCTCAACCACATCGGCTACCACGACGTCGAGACCCATGAGGCGGGCCTGCGGCATCGCGGAGCCCCGCGGGCGCTCGCGCTCGTGGGCGACCACGCCGACGCGCTGCGGCGCGCGAGCGGTGTGCTCGAGGCGCTCGGCTTCGAGCCGGTCGTGCTCGGCGCGCTCGCCGACGGCCGCGCGCTCGAGCCCGACGGCGACCTGTTCACCGGCTGGGCCACGCGCGCCGAGCTCGAGGCACGGCTCGCCCACCGTCGCGAGCGGGCCACCGCCGCCTGAGGCAGGTTGTCGCGGGTTGAGCCGGTCGCTGCTGCCTGGGCGGCGCCGCTGCCTGAGCCAGGCCGCCGCGTGCTCAGCGTGGCTCGGGCCGGGCCGCTGCTACCCGGGCCGAATTGCCGTTGCCTGGGGGGATCGCTCCAGCCTGGGTCGGTCCACCGCCGCCTGAGCCGGGCCGTCGGTCGGTGTGCTCCGGGGCTCCGTCGCCGCCGGGGGTCCTGAGGCAGGGCGGCCATCAGGGGTCGAGATCGCCGTGTCGGGTGCTGAGGAGCGCTCCGGCCAGATCGAGATCGCCTTTTCGGGCGGAATTCGGCGAGAATTCCGCCCGAAGAGGCGATCTCGATGAGGGGGCGGACCGCCCGTCGCGCCCCCTCCGTCAGATCCGCCCCGCATGATCGCCGAGAGGAGAGCTCTCCGGGGCCGCGGAGGAGCAGCAGGCGCTGCCCGGCCTGGGCCGTCGGGCTCGCGCGGGTTGGCCGGATCTGCGCCTGCCCGACACGAGGCGTTCACCGCGATGTGTCGTCCGCGTCACACGGGCCCACAAGAGTCGAGGCCTGCCCCCGTCGCCCCGGGGGTCGGCCCCGCGCCGCGAACGCCCCTCGGCTGTGCCGAGCGGCGGCACGACGTCCCGGACATCCCGAGGAGATCGGCGACGCGCGTGCGGCGGGAGCCGGCGCCAGGACGTGACCCCTCCTCCTGAAAGGCCGCGCCATGCCCCTGCGCCTCCCCCTCCTCATGACCGACCACGTCGCCGGCAAGCGATCCGCCGTCACGTGCGCCCTCAAGTGCGACAACCAGTGCTTCGGCCCGACCTGCAACACCTCGTCGAACGGCTACTTCCGGGACATCGCGGCGGCGGCCCTCTCGCGTCGTGCCCTCCTGGGCGGCGCGGCCGCCGGGGCGGTCGCGATCGCCGTCACGACCGGGACGCAGGCCGCTCCCGCCCAGGCCGCCGGCCCTGGCGTGCTGCCCGCCGAGGGCGGCGGCCCCGCCGGGTCGCCCCTCGAGTTCGACGCCATCTCCCCGGTGCTGCTCAAGACCGACGAGTTCACGGTGCCCGAGGGGTTCGCGTGGCACCCGATCATCCGGTGGGGCGACAAGCTGTGGTCCGACGCCCCCGACTTCGACTGGGACGCCCAGAGCGGCGAGACCCAGAGCGTGCAGTTCGGCTACAACAACGACTACACGGAGATCCAGGAGGTCCCGGGTTCGGACGGCCTGCGGGCCGTCATGTTCGTCAACCACGAGTACACCAATGAGAACATCATGCTGCCGCCGCACACCGACGCGGCGACGATCACGGAGGTCGGGCTGGCCGCCCACGGCCTCACCGTCGTCGACCTCGAGCGCGACGACCGCCGGTCCCCGTACCGCTACGTGGTCGACGGCGAGCACAACCGGCGGCTGCTCTCGGACACCCCCTACGCGCTGACGGGACCGGCGGCCGGTTCGGACCTGCTCACGACGGTGGACGATCCCTCCGGGCGCGAGGTGCTGGGCACCTTCGGCAACTGCTCCGGCGGCCTCACCCCGTGGGGGACGCTGCTGTCCGGCGAGGAGAACTTCCACGCCTACTTCCGCGCGCCCGGCACCTCGGACGCCGACAAGCGCTACGGCATCACCGACAAGGCGACCGCCCGCGGCTGGGAGAACACCCACGCCCGCTTCGACACCCGCACCCCCGGCTACGAGAACGAGACGAACCGCTTCGGCTGGATCGTCGAGGTCGACCCGTGGGACCCGACCTCGACGCCGCGCAAGCACACGGCGCTCGGGCGCTTCAAGCACGAGGGCGCCAACGTCATCGTCGCCGAGAACGGCCACGTCGTCGCCTACTCCGGCGATGACGAGAAGTTCGACTATCTCTACAAGTTCGTCTCCCACGGCACCTACGTCGAGGGCGACCGGAAGCACAACATGACGCTGCTCGAGGAGGGCGACCTCTACGTCGCGCGCTTCACAGGCAATTCCCCGGCCGCCGAGATCGACGGCACCGGCGCGGTGCCCGCCGACGGCTCCTTCGACGGCAGCGGGGAGTGGATCCCGCTCGTCGTCGGCGGCCGGTCCCGCGTGCCCGGCTTCTCGGTCGAGGAGGCGCTCGTGCACACGCGTCTCGCCGCCGACGCGGTGAGCCCCACCAAGATGGACCGCTGCGAGGACGTCGAGCCGTCGCTCGCCTCGCGCCGCGTCTACGTCGCGTGCACCAACAACTCCGACCGCGGCGCCTCGGGCAAGGCCGCCCCGGACGAGGCCAACCCGCGCCGCGAGAACCGCGACGGGCACGTGGTCGAGATCGACGAACAGGGCGACCAGACCTCCACGACCTTCGCCTGGAACCTGCTCCTGGTGTGCGGCGACCCCGCGCAGGGCGACGTGACCTACTTCAGCGGCTTCCCGCGGGACAAGGTCTCCCCGATCTCGTGCCCCGACAACCTCGCCTTCGACTCCGTGGGCAACCTCTGGATCTCGACCGACGGCGCGCCCGACGGCATCGGCTACAACGACGGCCTGTTCCGGGTGACCCTCACGGGCGACGCGCGCGGCCGCGTCGAGCAGTTCCTGTCCGTCCCGGCCGACGCCGAGACGTGCGGCCCCATCGTGCGCGACCAGGACCGGACCGCCTTCGTCTCGGTCCAGCACCCCGGCGAGGAGGGCAGCTACGAGGAGCCCACCTCGATGTTCCCCGAGTTCGAGAAGGGGTCCGGCCCGCGGCCGACGGTCGTCCAGGTCCTGCCGACCCCGCGTCCCACCGCCTTCACCGACGTGCCCGAGGGCACGATGTACTACGACGAGATCATGTGGATGGCGTCGGAGGGCATCACGACGGGCTACCCCGACGGCACGTTCCGGCCGCTCAGCCCCGTCAACCGCGACGCGATGGCCGAGTACCTCTACCGCCTCGCGGGCGCGCCGGCGATCACGCCGCCGCGCACCCAGCCGTTCACGGACGTCAGGCCGGGGATGGAGCACTACGAGGCGATGATCTGGGCCTACCAGCAGGGCATCGCCCAGGGCTTCGGCGACCGCACCTTCCGCCCCACGGCGCCGATCGCGCGGGACGCGATGGCCGCGTTCCTCTACCGCTACGCGGGCAGCCCCGAGACGGCCGCCCCGACGTCGCCCCCGTTCACCGACGTGCCCGCGCGATCGCAGTTCGCACGGGAGATCGCGTGGCTGAAGGCCGAGGGCATCTCGACCGGCTGGGCCGACGGGACCTATCGGCCTCTCGCGCCCATCCACCGTGACGCCATGGCGGCGTTCCTCCACCGGGCGACCGTCACCCGGCGGATCAGCTTCCGCAAGGCCGGCTGAGCGCACGGGGGCACGGGCGGCCGCCCGTGCCCCCGTGCGGCGCGTGGTGCGGGGGCGGGGGCGGGAGCGGGAGCGCATCCGATCGGGCTCGCACCGTGCGGCGACGACCGGACCCCGACCCGTGCCTGGATCGAGATCGCCTTGTCGGGCGGAATTCGGCGAGAGTTCCGCCCGACAAGGCGATCTCGATGGGCGTCGATGGGGGGCGACGCGAGCTCGACGAGGAGTCGGATCGCCCGCCCCCGCGTCGACCGCCCGCCCGCGTCAGCTGTCGATCGTGGTCGTGCTCGAGGACGTGCCGGTCGTGGACGAGGTCCCGGACGAGTCGGTCGAGTCCGAGGTTCCGGTCGAGTCGGTGCTGCCGCTCTGCTGGCCGGGGCCGCCCTGGCCGCCCGAGGGAGCCTGTCCGCCACCGGCACCCATGCCGCCCCCGCCTCTCTGCGTGCCGAGCTGGTCGACCGAGGTGATCTCGGTGCCGTTGGCGGTCAGGGTGGCGCCGTCGAGCTCCACGTCTCCGTTGGCGTCGACGGGCCCGTCCCCGCCGTTGTCGGCGCTCGTGATGGTGATGGTGCCGCCGAGCAGGCTGATCGTGCCGTTGGAGTCGAGCCCGTCGAAGTCGGCGTCGACCGTGAGGGTCCCGCCCGAGATCAGCATCTCCGAGCCGTCGTCCTCCTCGGAGCCGCCGCCCGGGCCCTGCTGGGCGGTGTCGGTCGCGTCGTTGCTCGCCGAGTCCTCCGCGGCCGCCTCCTCGGCGGTCGTCGCGGCGGTGGCGTTGAGCCCGTCGTCGCTCGCGACCACCGAGGTGTCCCCGCCCGTGATCGACACGTTCTGGGCCTCGATGCCTTCAACCGACTGCTGGATGTCGAGCGTGCCGCCCGCGACCTGCACGGCGCGCTCGGCGTCGATGCCGTCGTCGCCCGAGTCGATCGTGATCGAGCCGCCCGTGATGAGCACCCAGCCGCGATCGGCGTCCTCGTAGTTGTCGGACTTGAGCGCGTCGCCGCCCGAGGTGAGGGTCAGCGTGCCGTCGAGCACCGACACGTAGTCCTTCCCGCGGATCGCGTCGTCGGCGGCGGTCACGGTGATCGTGCCCGACGCGATGACCAGCCCGTCCTTGGTCGAGATGCCGTCGTTGGTGTTGCCCGTGACGTCGAGCGAGCCGGTGCCGGCGATCGTCAGGTCGCTCACCGACGCGATCGCGGCGACGGGGGTGGAGTCGTCCGCGACCTCGTAGTCCGTGCCGTCGGCGACCGTGTTCGACGAGCCGTCGGCGAGGTCGATCGTGACCTCGTCCGCGCTCGTGACCGCAATGGCGGTCCCGTCGGCGTTCGTGATGGAGGCGCCGTCGAGGATGAGCGTGACCGTCTCGTTGTCGGGGGCCCCGACGACCAGCTGGCCGTCGCTCAGGGTGCCGGAGACCCGGTACACGCCGCCGGCGGTGATCGTGACGGTCGAGCCGTCGACGCTCACGCCGTCCGCGTCGGAGGTCGAGCCGGCGTCGGCCAGGGTGATGTCCTGGACGTCGGCGTCGTCCCACGTGAGGTCGTCGTCGTCGACGTGGGTGTCGAGGGTCGACAGGTCCGTGGTCGACGTGATCGTGCTCGTCGCGCTGGTCGAGGCCGACGTCGACGTGGCCGTCTCGGTGAGCGCCGTCGCGCTGCTGCACGCGGCGAGCGCGAGGGCGCCCGCGGCGAGGGCGGCGGCGACGGTCGCGCGCCGCACCGACCGCAGCGGGCCGCGGCGGCGGTGCGCGCGGGCGGCGGTCGTCCGCGGCGCGGCAGAACGGGCGGCGGTGTCGTCGTGCGAGCTGTCGTCGGGGGTGCCGGGGGCGGGCGTGGTGGTCATCGTGGTTCCTTCCGTGGCTGGATGGCACCAGCCTCGGGGCGCAGGCTGTGCAGGGCCTATGCTGGGCACAGGCCCGTCATGTGAGGGCGCCGACCGCGTGGTCGCCCGGATGTCACCGGTGCCGTCTAGGGTCGAGCTGTCCGCAGCATCCGGATCGAGGAGGACCCCATGACCGACAGGACCGAGCTGTCCCAGCACGATGTCGTCGAGACCCTGCGGAAAGCGAAGTGGGTCATGCTGACCACCGCGCTCGCCGACGGCACGCTGCTGTCCCATCCGATGAGCCCGCAGGAGGTCACCGACGACACCGATGTCTGGTTCTTCCTCTCTCTGGACGGGGACCAAGCCGACGCGCTGCGCGCAGGCCCCCCTGTGAACATCGCGGTCTCGGAGGCCGGCAGCTGGTTGTCCGTGGCCGGGCGCGCCGAGTTCGTCGAGGACCGGGCGAAGGTCGACGAGCTGTGGAACGACGAGGCCGGAGCATGGTTCGAGGGCGGCAAGGAGGATCCGAGCCTCGGACTGGTGCGGGTGACGGGCGACTCCGCGCAGTTCTGGGGACTCCCCGGAGGCAAGGTCTCGGCCCTTGCGCAGATCGTCAAGGCGAAGGTGACCGGCGACCGCGTCCCCGGCGGTACCTCGACCACGGAGCTGTGAGCGGGTGAGCACGCCACCGGAGGAGGCTCTTGCGGACCGGACGCTCTCGGCCGATGTTGCGCCCTCCCTCGACGCGCCGTCGAACGGGGCTGCTGTCCGCGTGCTCGTGACGGGCGCGTCCGGCTACGTGGGCGGACGCCTCGTGCCCGTGCTGCTCGACGCCGGTGCCCGGGTGCGCGTGTGCGGCCGTCATCGTGCGGCGCTCGAGGCCCGCGAGTGGTCCGAGCGCACGGAGGTGGTCGAGGCCGACCTCGCCGACCGCATGTCCGTGCGTCGCGCCGTCGACGGCATCGACGTCGTCGTCTTCCTGGTCCACGCCATGGGCGGGGGCGCTGGCTATGCCGATCGGGAGGCGCGCATGGCGCGGATCATGGCGGAAGAGGCTGAGCGTGCCGGGGTCTCCCGCCTCGTCTACCTCTCCGGGCTGCATCCCGAGACCGACGACCTGTCCGAGCACATGGCGTCCCGCGAACGGGTAGCCGAGATCCTGCGCGAGGGTGGTGTGCCCACGCTCGTGGTGCAGGCCGCGACCGTGATCGGAGCCGGGTCGGCGAGCTTCGAGATCATCCGTCACCTCGCCGAGCGCCTGCCCGTCATGCCCGCGCCGAGCTGGGTCGCCAACCGCATCGAGCCGGTCGCGATCGCGGACGCCCTGCACTATCTGAAGGAGGCGGCGCTCGCCTCCGGCGAGCTCGAGGGCACGTACGAGATCTCCTCCGGCGAGTCCGAGCTGCGCTTCATGGATCTGCTCACCCAGTACGCCGAGGTCGCGGGCCTGTCGGCGCGCCACGTGATCCCGCTGCCGATCCCGGCTCCGCTGCTGTCGGGTTTCTGGATCGGGATGGTCACGCCGGTCCCGCTCTCGATCGCCGTCCCGCTCGCGCAGTCGATGAAGGATGAGGCCGTCGCGCACGGGCATGCGCTCGACGAGGTGGTGCCCCCTCCGCCGGGCGGCCCGACGCCCTATCGGGAGGCGGTGCGCGAGGCCCTCGTCCAGCAGAAGAGCGGTGACCTCGCGACCACCTGGGACGGTGATGTCGCGATGGCCCAGGGCCCCGAGGCAGCGCTCCCGGAGGATCCGGACTGGGCGGGCCACACCGTCTACACCGACGAGCGCACCCGCACCGAGGACGGTATCGACCCGGCGGCGGTGTGGGAGGTCATCGAGGGGATCGGCGGCACGAGCGGCTGGTACTCCACACCGCTGCTGTGGCGCCTGCGCGGGGTGATGGACCGGTTGCTCGGCGGCTACGGCCTGCGCCGCGGGCGCCGCGACGCGGCGCACCTGCGCGTGGGCGATGCGGTGGACTGGTGGCGCGTCGAGGCGATCGAGCCGGGCCGCCGCCTGACCCTGCGCGCCGAGATGCGGATGACGGGACGGGCGTGGCTGCAGCTCGGAGTGACCGAGGACGACGGGTCGACGACCTATCACCAGCGCGCCGTCTACTTCCCCGACGGCCTGATCGGGCGCCTCTACTGGTGGGGCATCTACCCGTTCCACGCCCTCGTGTTCCCGTCGATGGCACGACACATCATGGCCGAGGCGCGCACACGCTCGACCACGCGCGGCTGAGGCGGCGGGCGCCGCCCTCAGGAGGCGCGCACCGTCAGGGCGCCGAGCGTGCGTGCCCACCGGTTGGCGGCCAGGTGGTCGCTCAGCAGGGCCAGGCCGGTCGCGTACTTGGACAGCCGCAGCGGCCGATGCCCCTCGGACCACAGGAAGCGGTCCGCGGCACCCGGGCTCGTGCCCGCCTTGGTCTCGATGACCACGAGATCCTCGAGGGTGTGGGAGCCGCTGGCCCGCGGGCGCCGTACGTGCACCTCGTTGGACTGGACCTCGTCCCCCGTGCGCAGATCGGTCCACGTCAGCTCGGCGTCGATCGTCAGGCGCGACTCCTCCCCGGCCAGCAGGAGCGTCGTGCGGTCGTACGCGGTCGACAGGATGGGCAGCAGCCGCCCCTCGGGGGCGGGCACCTCGGCGGCCCGCAGCTCCTCGAGCACGAAGCCGAGGGCCTCCCCGGCCAGCGGGCGACGCGTGGGCGACGAGGCGGGCAGCTCGGCGCGGACCTTGCGGGACTCCCCGCGGCCCGTGCGCGTCTTGACCTCGAGGTAGGACGCGCTCGTGTCGAGGTAGTCGCGACGGCGCACCTTGAACCGTCGGCGTCTGCCGGTCGCGGCGCCGCGGTAGGACACGAGGTCCAGGCTGTCGTAGTAGGTCGAGCGGTAGGCGAAGGCCCGGCGGCCGTCGATCTCGAGCACCCGGAGCCCGCCGTCGAGCGCATGGACCAGCCGGTGCGCGGTGTCCAGCGGCACCAGGTACTTGCGGTCGACCCGCGTCATGAGGGCGGCGCGAGCGGTGAGCTCCTCGAGGCCGATGGGGGCCAGACCCCACGTTCCCGTGCTCATCGCGCGCTCGCCGCGGAGAGCATCTCCCGCTCGGGAGCCCCGGCCGCGGTGGCCTCGGGGACCTCGACGGCAGGGCGCTCGGCGACCGCCGAGCGGGAGGCGCCGGAGGGCACCCGGTAGCGGACGTCGACCGTGGTCGTGTCGGTCACGAGGTCCAGGCGGCTGACGGAGAGGGCGGTGACGTGCGCCCCGAGCAGCGACTCGAGGTGCGCCCGCAGCTGCGCCTCGTCCCGGATCGCGCGGTCCACGACGATCACCTGGCGGCGGTGCGAGGCGAGCAGGGCAGGATGGTCGATGAGGGTCATGGTCGCCACGATCAGGGCCATGAACAGCGCGGACAGCCACATCGGGCTGATACCCAGGCCGCCGATGAGACCGAGTGCGAGGAACGCGAAGTAGTAGGCGATCTCGTGCTGGGCCAGCTCGTCGGATCGCAGCCGGATGATCGACAGCACGCCGAACAGCCCCAGTCCCAGGCCCGCCGTGACCGCGGAGTTCGCGAGCAGCGCGGCGACGGCGAGCACGCCGACGTTGATGCCGAAGAAGGCGACCACGAGATCGCGGCGACGGTGGCGCGGCCAGTACACGGCGAACGTCAGGATCGTCGCGGCGATCAGGTCGAGGGCGTACAGGGGAAGTGCGGTGGTCATGGCAGGCTCCTGGGATCGATGGACGAGCCGCCCGGGTCCGGGCGCGGGCCCGAGGGAGGGGACCCGGCGCCCGGCAGCTCCGGGCGGCTCGCGGGACAACGTTCCCGAGCCCGGCTGTGCATCGCCTATGACGGGCCTGTCGCGGCTGTATGAGGTGCGACGACGATGAGGTGCGACGACGATGAGTTGGGACGGCGCCGCCGGGTCACGCGGTTGTGATGATCTCCAGCTCGAAGCCCTGCGCGTTCTCGACGAACAGCGCGGCGTGGTCGGGGCCGCCCGCGTGGGGGTAGCGGTCCTCGAACAGCTCGGACCAGCCGTGCGCGGCGGCGTCGGCGCGCAGACGATCGAGGGCGGCACGGTCAGGTGCCGTGAGCGCGAGGTGGTTCAGGCCCGGCCGCATCCGATCGTGGTCGGTGTCGATGACGGCCGGGGACTGCTCGAGCACGAGATACACGCCCGCAGGGTGGTGCCAGGTGCGACCCTCGGGCCACTCGGGGTCGTGGCGCGTCTCCCAGCCCAGCTCGCCGAGGAGCCAGTCGAAGGAGGGCGCGATCGAGAGATCGTGGGTCCACAGCTCGATGTGGTGGAGGGGGCCGGACATGCCCGCAGCGTAGACGGCGCTGGCGCCTGTCGGTGCGGTGTGTGACGTCAGCGCAGAGGGCTGCGGGACCGGTGCCGGGAGTTCCCCAGCCCGCCGGTGTCCCCGAGGTGGTCGATCACGGCGCGCAGGGCCTCGTGCGTGGAGCGGCTCGGCTCCCAGCCCACGACGGCGCGGATCCGCTCGGTGGACATGACGGGCGTGAGGACGGCCATGTCGACCCAGCCCGGATCGGTCGGTTCGAGCCGCAGCCGATAGGCGGCGGACACGAGGGCGCGCACGAGAGGGACGGGCACCGGGAGCCAACGGCGGGCTCCGAGCACGGTCCCGAGGGTGTCCGGGCCCAGCGGCGGGTCGGCGGCGACGTTGAACGCCCCGCCCGCGTGCTGCTGGATCACGCGCCAGTACGCGTCGGCGACGTCGTCGGTGTGGACCGCCTGGGTCACGACGCCGCGAGGCCAGGGCACGAGGGGAACGCGCATGCGGGCGACCGCCCTCAGGAGTGAGCGCGGAGCCAGCGCCCCGAGGAAGTAGTCCCGGATCTCGGGCCCGGCCTCCTCCTGGAAGATGAGGCCGGGTCGCAGGCGTGTCACGAGCATCTCGGGGTGGGACGTCGAAACCTCGTCCAGGATCGCCTCGACCTCGGCCTTCTGGCGGCCGTAGTGGGATGCCGGGGCACCGCAGGTCGGGAACGACTCATCCTGGGGACCCGGCCCGGGCGCGACGCGATCGGGTCGACCGTAGGCGCCCACGCTCGAGGCGTACACGAGGTGGGGGACGCCTGCCGCGGCAGCGGCCTCGAACACACGCCGGGAGCCGTTGACATTGATGCGGCGCAGGGCGACATTGTCGCGGTTGGGGCGGATCACCCAGGCGAGGTGGACGACCGCGTCGGCACCGCGCATCGCCTCGACGAGCGCGGGGGCGGAGGCGGCCTCTCCGATGTCGAGGCGATGCCAACGCACGTTCTCGTACGGCTCACCGGTGCGGTCAGGGCCGTTGCGCGACACTCCCGCGATGGAGGTCACCTCGTCGGCCGCGTGCAGGCGGCGTAGCAGCGCGGTCCCGACGTTGCCGGTGGCTCCGATGATCACGATATGCATGAGAACTCCTCGTGGCGGGGTGGGCGCATCGGGTCGATGTGCCAGCCACGCTAGAGGCAGGGTGTCGTCCGTCGGCACTGCGGGACCGATCGGTCGGGTCTGCCACCTCGTTCATCTGATCGGGCGACTCGTCCCCAGGGCGTCCTCGGGCAGGGGCCCGTCGCTCGTGTCCCCGCGCATCCGCTTGAGCACGTTCTCCGCGCTGATCAGGCACATCGGCAGCCCGACACCGGGCACGGTGGTCGCTCCGGCATAGAGCAGCCCGGCGACCTTACGGCTCGCGTTCGAGCCGCGCAGGAAGGCCGACTGGCGCAGCGTGTGCCCGGGCCCCAGGGCGTTGCCCCGCCACGAGTGGAAGTCCGCGGCGAAGTCGCCCGGGCCGATGGTGCGGCGCACGCGCACCCGCTCGGCGAGGTCGGGGATGCCCGCCCAGCCGGCGATCTGGGCGATCGCGGCATCGGCGGCGGCCTCGACGCGCGCCTCGCCGTGCCTGTCGACGCCTCCGCGTCCGATGCTCTCGCCGTCCTCGGCGTCAGGGGAGACGGGGATCAGGACGAACAGGTTCTCGGTGCCCGACGGTGCGATCGACGGATCCGTCGCCGAGGGCTTGCACACATAGAGGCTCGCGGGATCGGGCACCGTCGGGCGCTCGGCGAACACCTGGGCGAAGTTCGCGTCCCAGTCCTCGGTGAAGAACAGGTTGTGGTGGGTCAGCTCGGGCAGACGCCCCTCGACGCCCAGCAGGGCGAGCACCGCCCCCGGCCCGGAGGTGCGGCGGCGCCAGGTCGCAGCGGGGTAGGTGCGCAGCTCGGCGGGCAGCAGGGCGGTCTCGGTGTGGTGGAGGTCCGCGGTGGACACGACCACCTCCGCGTCGAGCTGCTCGAGCCGTCCGCCGTCCTCCCCCGTGCGCAGCGTGACGCCCGTGGCGAGGGCGCGGCGGCCCGGTCGCCGCGCGGTGCGGATCGCGGTGACCTCGTCCCCGGTGCGGATCTCGACGCCGGCCTCGCGCGCGAGACGCTCGAGCGCCTGCACGAGCCGCGTGAACCCGCCGAGCGGGTAGCGCACGCCGTCCTCGAGGTCCATCGCGCTCATGAGGTGATACAGGCTCGGCGTGGTCCGCGGTGTCGCCGCGAGGAAGACGGCGGGGTAGCCGAGGATCTGCCGCAGCCGGGTGTCGGCGACGGTGCGGGCGGCGCGCGCGTGCAGCGACTCCAGCAGCAGGCGGCTCAGGGTGGCCGCGCGGGGGAGCACGTGCGCGAGGGTGCGCGCCGGGACGCGCGAGAAGGTCGTGTAGAGGAACGAGCCGACGGCCAGCTCGTAGGCCTCGCGCGCCGAGTCGAGATACCGGCCGATGGCCTCTCCTGCGCCCGGCTCGACGCTCTCGAACAGCGCCCGGACCCGGTCCCGCCCCGACACCACGTCGAGCGGCGTCTCGTACGCCTCTCCGAACACGCGGTAGGCCGGGTCGAGGTCGACGAGGTCCAGGTGGTCCTCGACCCGGGTGCCGAGCAGGCCGAAGAAGTGCTCGAAGCACTCGGGCATGAGGTACCACGACGGCCCCGTGTCGAAGGTGAAGCCGTCGCGCTCCCACGTGCCGGCCCGCCCGCCGAGCACGTCGCGGCGCTCGACGAGCGTCACGGTGTGGCGGTCGCGGGCCAGGAGCGCGGCGGTCGCGAGCCCCGCGACACCGCCGCCGATCACGACGACCCGGCTCACGGCCCGGTCCCCGCGCCGCCGGAGCCCGACGCACGACGAGCCTCGTCCCCGGTCCGCGGCCGGGCTCCGCGGCCGCGCCGCTCGACGGCGGCCGCGCGGGCCACGACGAGCGCCTTGCGAGCATCGGGCACGCGAACCCGCGTCGTCAGCAGCGTGCTCGCGGGGACGCGGGCCAGGCACCGGGAGAGCTCGGCGAACAGGTCGTGGGCCGAGAGCACGGCGAGGCGGCTCGAGCCCGGCAGCTCGTCGATCACCGCGCGGGCCGCCGCGAGATCGGCGTCGATGTCCGCGAGCAGCCGGTCGCGGTCGGCGTCGTCCAGCTGCACGGGGTCGACGCCGGGGAAGTAGGCGCGGCCGCGCTCGCCGACGTCGGCCGCGAGATCCCGCAGGAAGTTGACCTTCTGGAAGGCGGCCCCGAGCCGCCGGGCGCCGGTCACGAGGTGCGGCGGCGGCTCGACCGGTGTCTCCGCCGCATCCGTCATGAAGACCCGCAGGCACATCAGCCCGACCACCTCCGCGGAGCCGTAGACGTAGCGCTCGAAGGTGTCCTCGGTGTGCGCGGAGATCGCGAGGTCGGCGCGCATCGCGGCGAAGAAGGGCCGGGTGAGGTCGGTGCCGATGCCCGTCGCGCGGGCCGCGGTCGCGAAGGCGTGGACCACGAGATCGGTGCTGAAGCCGGTGGCGAGCGCCGTCTCCGTCTCGCGCTCGTAGTCGTCGAGGCGCTGCGCGATCACGTCCGGGCCGAGCCCGGCACCGGCGGCGGCGCCGTCGACGATCTCGTCGGCCACCCGCACGAGGGCGTACACGGACCGGGTGCGTCGACGGACCACGCCGTGCAGCAGCCGGGTCGCGAGGCCGAAGGAGGTCGAGTACCGGGCGATCACGGTCGCCGCGGCGGCCTCGGCAGCCCGGTCGTAGTCGTCCAGCGCGGTCCTCGCGGGTCGGCGTAGGCCGACGCGGCGTCGTGGCTCCATCCGGCCAGTACACCACGGCGCCCTGCCCGGACGGCGGCCTCCGACCGGCCGGTCGAGGGTCGGCGCCGATTGTCGACCACGGGCGAGATTCCTCACGTAGCCTGCCCATATGCCTGATTCCGCCTCTGTCACGACACCCGCCCGAGAGGGACCGACGGTCCTCGCCGACGTCACCGTGATCGACGTGGAGAGGGGGACGAGCACCCCTCACCAGGACATCCGTCTGGACGGGGGCACGATCGCGTCGATCTCCGCCCATGCGCCCGAGGGCCACGGCCCGGACGTCGCGGTGGTCGACGCCGCGGGGCGCTGCGTGATCCCCGCCTTCGTCGACGCCCACGCCCATCCGCTCAACCACCCCGACGAGGTCGACGGCGCCTACGCCCTCATGCTCGCCGCGGGCGTCGCGGGCTACCGCCAGATGTCCGGGAGCGACGAGCTCCTCGAGCGCCGTGCGGCCGGCACCCTGCGCGAGCCTCCGGGCGCGCCCCGCCTGCTGGCCCTCCCGGGGGAGCTGCTCACCCCCTTGAACGCCGGCACCGCGAGCGCAGCGGCCCGCACGGTGCGGCACGAGGCCGAGCACGGCGCCGATTTCATCAAGGCCGCCTTCACCTCCGCCCGCACGTTCATGGCCGCCCTCCGCGCGGCGAACGAGGCCGGGATCCCGATGGCGGGCCATCTGCCGGAGGATCTCGACCCCCGGGAGGCGGCCCGCGAGGGGCTGCGCTGCATCGAGCATCTGGGGCCGCGCACGGCGCTCGTGGCGGCGAGCTCGCGGCGCGAGGAGCAGGTGCGGGCCATGAGCCGGTCGCTGCCCCCGCTGCCGCCGCTTCGGTTCCTGTCCAAGGCCTTCGAGAAGTCCCTGCTGAAGATGGTCGTCAACCCGTCCAAGAGCACGAGCGCGCAGGTCGCGGCGGCGTACGAGCTGGCCGGCCGCACCTACGACGAGCGCAAGGCCCAGGAGCTCGCGGCGCTGTTCGTCGAGCACGAGACCTGGAACTGCCCGACCCTCATCCGTCTGCACACCCAGAACTTCGGCGACCAGCCCGTCCATCTGGACGATCCGCGCGCGAAGTACGTCCACCCTGAGGAGCTCGCGGCCTGGAAGGACGCCTCGGCGACCCTCGCCGAGCTGCCCGGCGCCACCCAGGACGCGCTCGCGGAGGACTGGGAGGCCAAGCGCCGCCTCACCCGCGTGTTCGCGGAGGCGGGGGTGCCGATGCTGGTGGGCACCGACGCCGACGGGGCCGGCTGGGTGATCCCGGGCCTCGCGATCCACGACGAGTTCGACCTGCTCGCCGGCTCCGGGGTCTCCCCGCTGCGGATCCTGCAGATGGCCACGCTCGACGCGGCACGCTTCTTCGGGCGCCAGGACGTCGCGGGCCGGGTCGAGCTCGGCTTCGAGGCCGACCTCGTGCTCCTCGAGGAGAACCCCGTGGCCGACCATCGGGCCCTGCACGGCATCGCCGGGGTGGTGCGCGACGGCGTGCACCGCTCGCGCGAGGACCTCGACGAGGTGCTCGCCCGGCTCGAGGCCGCCCCGTGCGCCCGGTGACGGGGCCCGGCGCGCGGCGGAGAGCCGGCAGGGCGCGGGCTGCCCTGCCGGCCCGCCTCGCGCAGGCGCTGACTAGGGTGGCCGCATGACGCTCTCCCCGCCGCCCGCACCCCGCCCGCCCGAGCAGCGCGCCGCGCAGCTGGTCGTGGTGGCCGCCGTGATCGCGGCGATCCTGATCGCTGCGATGGGGCTGTTCCTGCTTCAGCCCCCGGTGCGGTGGATCCTGGTCGGCGTCGCCGTCGTGGACCTCGTGGTCATGCTCTCGATGTTCGGCCCCAAGGCGTTCGGACGCGGGGGAGCGCCCCGGCGCTGACGCGGCCCGCCGCACAGCACCTGCACAGCCCCACCGGGGTGCCCCGCACAAGTACGGGCCCGAGCCTCGTGCCATGCACAACGAGCACCCCGACACCGACATCGCCCCACCGCCGACCGACGGCAAGGGCCCACGCCCCCGATCCCGCCGTGTGACCCGCCGGGTCCTGCTCGGCGGCGGCGTCGGGCTCCTCGCCGCGACCGGCGGCACCGGCGCCTGGGCGTACGACCGGTACGTGCGCGACAAGGTCGAGGTCGCGGACGTGGGCGTCGCCGAGACCGCCGCCGGCGTCAGCACGGTCAGCTCGACCGACGGCGCCTACTCGGCCACCGGGTACACGTCCTCGACCACCACGATCACGCTCACCTCGACCGCGACCGGCTCGGGCTCCGAGGCCCTGGCCTGGTACGCGGCCGACATCCAGGTCACCGACGCGACCGTGATCCGCTCCGCCTTCGCGAACGACGAGTTCGGCCAGTCGATCATCGAGAAGCCGTCGGCGATGGCGGCCGCGCACGATGCGGTGCTCGCCATCAACGGCGACTACTACGGCTTCCGCGACACCGGCATCGAGATCCGCAACGGGGTCTCCTACCGGGACGAGCCGGCGCGCACCGGGATGGCGTTCTACCGCGACGGCTCGATCAGGATCTACGACGAGACGACGACCGACGCGGACACGCTCCTCGCCGCGGGGGTCTGGAACACCCTCAGCTTCGGGCCGGCGGTGCTCGTGGACGGCGCGGTGCCCGACGGGGTCGAGGACGTCGAGATCGACACCAACATCGGCAACCACTCCATCCAGGGCAAGCAGCCCCGCACCGCGGTGGGCGTGATCGACGACAACCACCTCGTGTTCCTCGTGGTCGACGGCCGGTCGGAGGGTTACTCGGCCGGGGCCACGCTCCCCGAGCTCGGCCAGATCCTGCTCTCCCTGGGCTGCACGGGCGGCTACAACCTCGACGGCGGCGGCTCCTCGGTCATGATCTTCGACGGCGACATCGTCAACCAGCCCTCGAACGGCGGCGAGCGCGGCACCTCCGACATCCTGTACGTGGCCGGGTGAGCGCGATGACCGCAGCTCCGGCACCCCTGCCCGGCCGTGCGAGGCCGCTGACCCCGCCGCTCACGCAGGCCGACAGCCCTCGCGCCGTCCTGGCCCCCGCCCCGACGAGCGACGGGACCGCCCCTCGCGGCCCCGGCGCCGTGGTCGCGATCCCCGCGCTCGAGCCCGGCCCCGAGCTGGTGAGGCTCGTGGGAGACCTCGCCGCCGAGGGCATCGACGTGATCGTGGTCGACGACGGCTCGGGCCCGCGCTTCGACGTCGTCTTCGACCGCTGCGAGCTCGCGGGCGCCCGCGTGCTGCGCTGTGCTCACAACCGCGGCAAGGGCACGGCCCTGCGCGAGGCGTTCGCCGCGGCCCAGCGCTGCTTCCCCGGGTCGGACGTCGTCACGGCCGACGCCGACGGCCAGCACACCCTCGTCGACATCCGGCGCCTCCGCGAGGAGCTCGGCCGCAGCGGCTCCGCGGACCGCGCCCCGATCGTGCTCGGCGTGCGCGCCTTCGACGGCGAGGTGCCCCTGCGCAGCCGCTTCGGCAACGCCCTCAGCTCGCTCGCCTTCCGTGCCGCGGCGGGCGTCTCCCTCGGCGACACCCAGACAGGGCTGCGGGGCATCCCGGCGCGGCACCTGACGTGGGCGCGGACCCTGCCCGGCGATCGCTACGAGTACGAGTACACGATGCTCGTGCGCGCGGCGCGCGACGGCATCGGGCTGCATCAGGTCCCGATCAGCACGGTCTACGAGGACGACAACGCCTCGAGCCACTTCCGGCCCGTCCGGGACTCGCTGCGGGTGCTCGGCCCCGTGCTCGCCTTCGCCGCGTCCTCGCTCGCGGCCTTCACGGTCGACACCGGGATCTTCTGGATGCTGACCGCGATCGGCCTGCCCGTCGCGCCCGCCCTCGCGATCGCGCGCCTCGTGAGCTCGGCGGGGAACTTCTCGATGAACCGCTGGGTCGTCTTCCGGGGCGGCCTGGCCGCGCCTCTGGGACGGGCAGCCCTGCGTTACGCGCTGCTCGCGGGCGCGGTGCTCGGCGGCGGCATCCTGCTCGTGGACGCCCTGATGGCGCTCGGCCTCGCGGCCGTGCCCGCCAAGATCGCCGCCGACCTGCTGCTGTTCTCGCTCAGCTTCGTCGTGCAGAAGGTCCTCGTCTTCCGCCGCCCCTGAGCCCCGATCGGCGGACCTCCCTGGGCGAGCGATCCCGCAGTCCCTACGCTGTCCCCATCCGCCCGTCGCTCCCGGGGGGGGGGGGCGCGGCCGTGCCGCGAAGAGGGGAGCCACGGGGCACCGACCCGACCACAGGAGTCGCCATGAACCACACCGACACGATCGCCCCGCGCCCTCTCGGCGCACCCACCTGGATGGATCTCAGCTGCCACGACCTCGAGAGCGCCCAGTCGTTCTACGGCGATCTGTTCGGCTGGACCTTCGAGGACGCGGGGCCGGAGACCCACCACTATCAGCGGGCCTCCGTCGACGGACGTCCGGTGGCCGGCCTCATGCTCGCCATGGACGCCGACGGCACGCCGCTGCCCGCGGACGAGGCGCCGTCGGCCTGGACCGTCTACCTCGCGACGGACGACGTCGAGCGCACCTCCGCCGCGATCGCCGACGCCGGCGGGAGCCTCGTCTTCGGTCCCGTCGACGTGCCGGACGTCGGCCGCATGGCCTTCGTGGCCGACGCGGTGGGCACGCCGTTCGGGATCTGGCAGGCCGCCCCCTTCGCCGGCTTCGACACGGCCGGCGGCGCGGGGGCGCCCGTCTGGTTCGAGTGCATGAGCGGGGACGCGCTCGTGGCCGAGCAGTTCTACCGCGACGCCCTGGGCTGGCAGATCGCGGTCATGCGCGGGTCGTCCGGGAGCGGGTTCTGGTACGCCACGAACGGGGAGGGCCAGGCGGCCACGGCGGGGCTGTGCGACGCCTCCGCGTTCCTGCCGGCCGGCGCCCCGGGCTTCTGGCGCCTGTACCTCGAGGTCGAGGACACCGACGCGACGGTCGCCCGCGTCGTCGAGCTCGGCGGTCGTGTGCTCGACGGGCCCCAGGACAGCCCCTTCGGCTACCTCGCCACGGTCGCCGACCCGGAGGGGGCCTCGTTCCAGGTCATCCAGTCTTCGAGACGGAGCGCCTGAGACCGCGGCGACGGGGCGTCGCCGCGCCGGCGTCCGGGGCCGCGGAGCGGGTGTCGCGACGCCAGCGCCGGAAGGCGAGCACCGACAGCACGAGCACGACGATCCACGAGATCACGACGACCGAGCCGTTGATCCACCCCGGATCCGCGATGAACGCCCCGATCGCGACGAGCGAGAGCTGGCCGGGCGCCGAGGCGAGGATCGTCGCGGCGAGGAAGTCCCGGTGCGGCACGCCGAACGCGCCCGCCCCGTAGTTGACGGGCCAGTAGGGGATGCCCGGGGCGAGGCGGAGCGTGCAGACGGCGTAGAAACCGCCTCCGACCAGCTGGGACTCGACCACGTGGGCGTGGCCGCCGAGCATCTTGAGGACCGTCTTCTGACCCAGCCCGCGGGCCGCCCCGTAGGCGCCCCAGCTGCCGAGCGTCACGCCGATCAGCGACAGCGGCGTGCCCAGGAGCACCCCGAAGGCCATGCCGCCCGCGACCGCCATGATCGTGATGGGGATCGGGGTCAGGGCGACGACCGCATAGAGCGCGATGAACACGAAGACACCCGCCCAGCCATAGCCCTCGATCCGCTCGTCGAGGGTCGAGAGGTCCGGCAGGCGCACGTTGAGCGCGAGCCAGAGCATCCCGAGCACGACGAGCACGAGCGAGGCGTTGCGCAGGATCGAGCCCCACGGGACGCCGGCGCGTCGAGGCGGCGTGGCCTCGTCGGTCGCGTCGTCCTCGTCGGCCCCGTCGTCGAAGGGCGTGCCGGTCGACGGGCGGGCGTCGGGATCGACGGGCACGTCGGGGTTCAGCGGCGCGTCGAGGGTGAGCGCGTCGTCGTGGTTGCCTGAGGCGGCGGAGTGACGCGCGGGGGCCGGGTGGAGGTCGGGAGCGGAGGAGGCGCCCGAGGTGCGCGAAGGCGTCGAGACCGTGGTGTCCGTGGCGGACGGCGTCGAGATCGTGGCGTCCGTGGCGTCTGACGGGGTGGGCGACGCCGAGATCGTGGCGTCCGTGGCATCTGACGGGGTGGGCGACATCGAGATCGTGGCGTCCGTGGCGCCTGACGGGGTGGGCGACGTCGAGATCGTCGCGCTCGACGAGGGGGCGTTCGACGAGGCGGACGGCGCAGGGGAGGAGGCGTCGGGGAGGTTCCGGTCCGCGGGGACGGGGCCCGCGGAGGCGGCGGGATCGGGCCGGTCGGTGTGGTTCATCGCGACAATTGTCCCCCGGACCGCATGATCCGCCCGGGCCGATCCGCTCCGCGGCCCTGCGCTGATCACGAGGGCGAGGACGCCGACAAGAGCTGAGCGCGATCCGCCCGGGCCGATCCGCTCCGCGGCCCTGCGCTGATCACGAGGGCGAGGACGCCGACAAGAGCTCAGCGCGTCCCGCCCGAGTACGCGGCGGGGGGGCGAGTGGCACGTTGTCGTCGAAACCGTGAATCGAGGTGCACATTTCGGGCGTTGTGGCTGCAGATACCGACAGAATCGTGATCCTCGATGCGACGTCCACAGCCAGCTCGCCCCCCCCGGGGGGAGAGAGAAGAGAGAGAGGGCGATGGACTCCCCCGATAGGGGTCGGCGCCTGCTTCCCCCTGTCGGCTGCTCTCCTCCCCGCCGCCTGCTCCCCCCTGGCGCCTGTTCTCTCTCTCCCCCCGCCTGCTCTCCGCCTGTCGGCCCACGACCGAGGTGGGGCGTCCCGTCCCTGCGCGGCTCACGGCTCCCACCCCCGTCGCACCAGCTCCTCGCGGTAGCGGCGCACCGCGCGCGTGCACCCGTCGCGGAGGTCGACGGCCGTCGTCAGGACCTCGACCCAGCCGTGGCGTCGACGCAGCTCTGCCCGACGGATGTCGCGCTCCTGCTGCTCCGGGGTGCGATGCCGGGGGCCCTCGTGCTCACCGCACACGTGGAGCTCGGGCCACTGCAGATCGGGCGTGCCCAGCGAGATCCCGTCGACCCGGATCTCGGCGTTCGCGAGCGGCTCGGGAAGCCCCGCGCGCACGCTCGCGAGCCGCAGGAACGTCTCGGGGCGGAAGTCCGCACTCATCCGCACGTCGGCGAGCGCCTCCCGCACAGCCCTCGCGCCGCGTCCGCGGAACGAGGCGGCCGCCTCGGTCAGGGAGGGGATCGTGGCCCACGGCTCGCTCCGGCCCTCGAAGGCGAGGCGCGGGGAGCGGACGAGCGCGTCGCCGACCGCGACCAGATCGTCGTGCGCGAGCAGGGGAGCGATGTCCAGCAGGGTCCGAGCCGGTGACGTGGCGCGGAGGCGTACGCCGGTGACCAGGTCCGCCTTCGACAGCTCGAGGTGCCTCCAGGACACGGACTCCGTCGTCCGCCGATGCGAGGAGCCCGCCATCTCGACCCGCTGCCCCGGAACCCACGTGTCGAAGGGGGCTGGCAGGGGGAGCCTCCATAGCCGAGCAGCCGAGAACCCACAGGCGGCGGCATGCGAGTCCGCCCGACAGTACGCCGCGATGACGTCCTCCTCGGTGGGTGTCGCGGCGGCATGCACGTAGATGCCGCGTCCCAGACGACGGATGTCCCGGCGTCGAGCGCGCTCGACGGACACGCCATGTCGTCGGAGCTCCTGGGCACTGAAGGCGCCCGCCCGGAGGGGAGGCGGCAGCTCGGCGGCGGGACGCGTCATGGGATGAGAGTGGCAGGGCGCGGTCCGTCGACGATGCGCGCTCCACAATCCGCAGGTCAACGCCGTCATCGGCGACTCCTCCACAACTCGCGCCGGGAAAGTCTGCGGCCGAGCGCGCCTCGTCGCGTGCCGAGGGCGGCAGAGCCCCCTGCCCGAGAGGGACGTTCGCGCCGGTGCCGTCGAGCATGTGCGAGAGACATGCCTGAACGCGCCGTCGAAGGGCCCGTGCGGCAGGGCCTGCCCGGAACTCCCGAGGCAGGGCACGCGGCTGCTCGCGCGAGGTTCCCGTCGCCGCGTCGGGGCGAGGGGCTGATCCAGATGCACGAACCCGTCGGAAGCAGAGATCGACGTGCACGTTCTCGGTGGTATGGCCTCTGAGAGCGACGCGAACGCGCGTGTCGATGCCACCCGCCGGCGGCTGCGCCCTGTGTGCACGCGACGCGCACGAATCCGTCGCCATGCGTGCTCGAGCGCCACGTTCCCGTCGGTAGGGAGAGCGCACGCGACAGGAACGTGCCTGTCGATGAGGCCGAGGCCGCATGGGCTCTGGCCCATGCCCTCCCCACCCGCCCACGTGGTGAGACCGCGCTCATAGCATGTGAGACGACGGGGGAGTACGGTGGCCTCCGTCATGTGCCGCCTCTTCGCCCTCTCCGCCGACTCGCCCGTCACCGCACGCTTCTGGCTGCTCGATGCGCCGCACAGCCTGCGGGATCAGTCCCGCTACAACGCCGACGGGACCGGGATCGGATGGATCGACGAGGAAGGCGCGGCCACGGTCGCCAAGCGCCCGGTCGCCGCGTACTCGTCGGACCGGTTCGAGCGCGCCGCGACGTCGCTCACGGCCCGCACGATGATCGCCCACATCCGCCTGTCCAGCGGCACCGGCTCCGAGCGCGAGAACACCCACCCGTTCCTCATGGACGGCATCATCACGGCCCACAACGGGGTGCTGCAGGTGACGGACGAGCTGCGGGAGCGGGTGCGGTCCCTCGGCGCGGGTCACCTCGTCCAGGGTTCGACCGACAGCGAGTGGATGGCCGCTCTCATCGCCGGCGAGGTCGCCCAGCGCGAGACCGCTCGGGGACTGCGGCGCGTGGCCCACGAGCCGGCCGGTCCCGGCGAGCACGACGCCGAGGCCGAGGCCCGGGACCGCGCCCTGCACGACGGCCTGGTCGCCGCGCTCGGCTGGATCGCCCGCCATGTGCCCGTGTACTCGGTGAACCTGCTCGTCGCCCGCGACCATCATCTCTATGCCGTGCGTCTTCCCGCGACCAACGAGCTGTGGGTGCTCGACCGCGACGCCGGCCAGGGGGCGGACGCGGCGCTCGAGCAGGAGTCCGAGACCATGCGGGCGCACTCCGACGACCTGCGCGACGTGCACTCCGTGGTCATCGCGAGCGAGCCGATGGACGACGACGAGGGCTGGCGCCTCCTCGACCCCGGCGAGCTCGTGCACGTCGACCCCGACGGTCATCTCACCTCCGAGGCGCCCTTCGGAGAGCTCGCCCACCCGCTGCGGATCGAGGACCTGGGGCTCTCGGCCGCGGCCTCCCAGGCCCATGACGCCGCGGCGAAGGAACGCGCCGAGCGCCGCACCGCGCTGCAGGGCGCCAGCGAGCGCGAGGCCGCCTGATCCGCTCCCGCCGCGCCACTAGACTGACCGCGTCATGAGCGCACCCCGGCACCCCGAACCCCTCCGTCCCGACGCCGGTGCAGGCGAGGCGCCGACCCACGGCACCGCCTACCATCGCCTCGCCACGCTCCGCCCCGAGTGGTCCCGCTGGTGGCGCCCCCTGCTCGCCGTCGCGGTCGCCCTCGTCGCCTACACGATCTTCGCGTCGCTGCTGCTCGTGGGCACGGTCGTCGTCCTCGGTCTGGCCGGGGCGGACCTCTCCATCGGACGACTCCTCGGCGATCCGACGAGCCCGCTCGACGTGTTCCTCCAGTGCGGCTTCGCGGCGATCGCCCTGCCCTCCGCCCTCGTGGGCGTGCGGCTGGGCGGCTGGCGCCCGCTCGACCTGCTGTGGTCGGTGGCCGGACGCTTCCGCTGGTCCCTGTTGCGCGGCACCGCGTCGATCGTCCTGCTCGTCTTCGCGCTCGTCGCGGCCCTGCCGCTGATGCTCGGCGACGCGCACCTCGCCCCCGGCCTCTCCGCCGGTCGCATCGTCGCCGTGATCGTGCTGCTCGTCGTGCTCGCCCCGCTGCAGGCGGCGGGGGAGGAGGTCGCCTTCCGCGGGCTCGGCCAGCAGGCCGTCGGCACCTGGCTGCGCCATCCGGCGTGGGCGATCGTGATCCCCGTGCCCTTCGCCCTGATCGGGCGCGGCTACTCCGCCCAGGCGCTCCTCGGCGCGGCCGTGCTCGGCCTGGCGTGCGGGTACGTGGCGTGGAAGACAGGGGGGATGGAGCTGCCGATCCTGCTGCACCTCGCCGTGGTCGGCATGACCTCTCTCGCCGCGCTCTTCGGCGGCCCGGTGGCCCCGCAGGGCCCGGTCACCGTGATCGCGATCGTCGCGACCGCCCTCGTGCTCGGCACCCTCACCGACCACCGCGAGCGCACGGGCTCGACACAGGCCGTGACCCGCCCGGCCGACGCCCCCGCGCCGCGCCTCGCGCGCGTCTGACGCGCCGCCCGGCCTACCTCGCCGTGCGCGCCCCCTCGACCCAGGCGGCAGGGTCGGTCCTCGCCACGTGCGGCGGCATGACGACGACGGGGCACGGCGCTCGGTAGATCAGGCTCCGCGCGAAGGCCGGATCGCCCGACAGCTCCCGCGCCCGGGGCGCGTCGACCACGAGCATCGCGGCTCCCGCGCTCGCGGCGAGCAGCACGCGGCGCCGTCCGCCGCGTACCGCCCGCAGCTCGACCTCCGTCGCGTCGGCGCCGAGGGCCGAGCGGACGTGCGCCTCGAGCTCGTCGCGCGCCGCGCCCTCCAGGACCGCCGGGGCGTCCGCGACGCGGGACGGCGTGGGGCGCACGGAGCCCGCCGCGGTGGAGGGCACCTTGTAGGCGCGCACCGCCACCAGGCGCAGGCCGCGCAGGCGGGCGGCGTCGAGCGCCCATCGCAGCGCGACCGGGGAGCCCGAGCTGCCGCTCACGCCCACGACGACGAAACCATGGGGGCGTCCCGTCGTCGTGGGCACGCCGGCGCCCGCCACCCCGCGCTCCCCGTGCATCGGCCCCTCCGATGCGTCGCGTCCTGTCGCGTCGTCGTTCATGCGACCGCCCCCTCCTCCTCGGCGTTCTGCTTGGACAGCGGGTCGGCGACGTCCTCGAGGCCCTTGCCCTCGGCGTTGACGCCGAGTACGAGGGCGACGATGCCGCCCGCCAGCATGATCACGCTGCCGCCGAGGTAGCCCCACATGAGCGGGGTGCGCGAGGACGCGTCGCCGATCAGCAGGCCGTAGATGAGCGGCGCGATCGCGCCGGAGATCTGGGCGATCGAGAAGAAGTAGCTGATCGCCTGCCCGCGCACCTCGAGCGGGAAGATCTCCGAGACGGTCAGGTAGGCCGAGGAGGCGCCCGCGCTCGCGAAGAAGAACGCGACGCACCAGAAGATGGTGTGCGTCGTCGCGGTGAGCACGTCGGCCTGGAACAGGAACGCCGAGACGGTCAGCACGACCGCGGCGATCGAGTAGGTCGCGAAGATCATCTTGCGACGCCCGATCGTGTCGAAGAAGTGGCCCAGCAGCAGGGGCCCCAGCAGGTTGCCCGCCGCGAACGGGATCATGTACATCCCGACGGAGGCCTTGGGGACGTCGTAGAACTGGCCCAGCACGATCTCGTACGTGAAGAAGATGGCGTTGAACAGGAACGACTGGGTGACCATGAGCGTGACGCCCAGGATCGTGCGCGTGGGGTAGACGCGGAAGAAGACGTGCGCGACCTTCGAGAACGGCAGCTTCTCCTCGGGCTTGACGGTGATGGCGCGCGCGTCGTCGACCTCGGCGAGCTCGTGGCCCGTCGAGCGCACGTCGTCCTCGATGCCCGCGATGATCTCCTCGGCCTGGTCGCCGTGGCCGTGCGTGAGCATCCAGCGCGGGGACTCCGGGATGTGCTCGCGCAGCAGGATCAGGGCGATGCCGAGGACGGGGCCGATGAAGAAGCCGATGCGCCAGCCCCAGTGCTCGTCGACGAGCGAGCCGTCGAGCAGGAAGATCGTCGCGATCGCGCCGAGCATGACGCCGCCCCAGTAGGTGCCGTTGACGGCGAGGTCCACCCGCCCGCGGTACTTGGCGGGGATGAGCTCGTCGATCGCGGAGTTGATCGCGCTGTACTCGCCGCCGATGCCGGCGCCCGCGATGAAGCGGCACGCGTAGAAGAACCACATCGAGAACGACGCCCCGGCCAGCCCCGACCCGACCAGGTACACGATGAGGGTGACCGCGAACAGCTTCTTGCGGCCGATGCGGTCGGTGAGGCGCCCGAAGACGAGCGCGCCGAGGACCTGCCCCACGAGATAGACGGTGGCCGACGCCGTGATCTCCGGCGTCGTCATGTCGAGGTCCTGGGCGAAGCCGTTGGCGGCGACGATCTGGGCCTCGAGCCCGTCGAGGATCCAGGCAGCCCCGAGGCCGACGATCACCATGGTGTGGAACCGGGCCCAGGGGAGCCGGTCCATGCGAGCCGGGATCAGGCTGCGCACCGCCTTGGTGCTCATGGTCCTACTCGCCCACGCGCTGCTCATGGGGTCTCCTGTCCGATGCGGGGTGCCATCGGTCGGCGCGCGCCGTGGAGGAGGAGGGGCGGCGTGGTCGGCCTGTGCGCTGGGTCACGTGCGGCAGGCACCCTACTCCCGGTGGGGCGCCTGCGGCCAGGGGCCGACCATGCGGTCCGCGGATCGGCTGCGGATCAGCTGCGGATCGCGTCGATCACCTTGATGCGGGTCGCGATGAGGGCGGGCAGGGCCCCCGCGAGGACGCCCACGATCGTGGCGGCGAGCAGGCCGATCAGGACCGCGGTGGTGGGGAACGGCGGGATGTCCACGAGCCCGGCGGCGTGGAAGAAGTCGGTCACGAAGGGCGCCTTGACGAGCGCGACCGCCGCGGTCACGCCCACGACGCCGGCGATCACGGTCGCGACCACCGACTCCATGAGCACGCCGACGAACACGCGCATCCCGGTCGCCCCGTAGGAGCGGCGGATCCCGATCTCCCGGACCCGGTAGCGGATGGTCACGAGGGCGATGTTGACCAGGCCCATCGCGCCGAGCACCAGGATCACGAGGGCCACGCCGATGATCGCCCAGCGGATGTAGGAGAAGACCTTGAGCTCGTCGTTGTAGTCCGACCGATAGGAGCTGAAGGCGCCGGCGGGGGTGTTCGCCAGCCGGCTGTTGAGCTCGGAGACGACCGCGTCCGCCTGCTCCGGGGGCACCCACGCGAAGTAGGTGGTCATGGTGCCGTCCGCCCCGCTCCCGGCCGGGAAGGCCGTGGCGGCCTCGGCGGTCGAGAAGAGCGCGGGGTACATGCCCGAGGAGTCCTGGGCGGGCACCACGCCGATGACGACGGAGGGCAGCGTCACGCCGCCCTCCCCGACGACGTCGACGGTCTCGGAGCCGAGGGCGGGACGCCCGAGCATGTCGTACATCGTCTGGTCGACCACGAGGGCGGGAGCCAGCCGTGCCTGGTCGGAGTCGGCGAACCAGCGTCCGGCGACCACGTCGGTGCGGTGCATCTCGCCCCAGGCGGGGTCCACGCCGCGCCATCCCGCGAACACGACCCCGGACCCGGTCTGCAGGCGCAGCTGGCCGCTCAGCTCACGGGTGCGCTCGGTGATGCCGAGCTGGTCGAACTGCTCGAGCACGGTGCGGTCGAGCGTCGCCTGGTCGGTGTCCGGTGACGCGGCGGAGGCGTCGACCTCGATCGTCGCGGATCGTCCGTTGAACCGCTCCGTCGACTGCTGGATGGCCTGCTGCAGCATGCCGCCTCCGCTCAGGACGGCGGTGAGCGCGAAGACGGAGAACGCGACGCCGATGAGGGACAGCAGGATGCGCCCCTTGTTGACGCGCAGCTCGCCGTAGGCCTCGACGATCGAGGCGATCAGGCCGGTCATGCGCCACCTCCCGGCGCGCTCGCGGGCGAGCCCGTGCTCGGGGAGGCGGTTCGCACGGCCTCGCGTCCGGTGCGGATGCCGCCCGTGCCGGCGAGCGCCGACCGCGCGGAGTCGGTGTCGACGGCGTGCAGGGTGCCCTCGTCCAGCAGGTAGGAGCGGTCCGAGAGGGCGGCGACCTGCAGGTCGTGCGTGATGGTCACGAGGGCGGCGCCCGAGTCGCGCGCGATCTGGTCGAGCAGCGCCATGACGGCCTCCCCGGTCGTGACGTCGAGAGCCCCCGTCGGCTCGTCGGCGAGGATCAGTCGAGGTCGGCGCACGAGCGCGCGGGCCACGGCCACGCGCTGCTGCTCGCCGCCGGAGAGGCGGTTGGGGGTCGAGCGGGCGCGGTCGGCCAGGCCCACCCGGTCGAGCATCTCGCGTGCGGTGCGCTCACGCCGCCAGAACTGCCGGGCCGTGCCGTACAGCATCGGCATCATGACGTTCTCGAGGGCGGTGCGTCCGTCGAGCAGGTTGAACTGCTGGAACACGAAGCCCACGGAGGCGCCCCGCAGGTGCGCCCGGCGCCGGTCGGACAGCCGTGTCACGTCGAGCCCGTCGAACAGGAGGGATCCCGACGTCGGGCGGTCGATGAGGCCCAGCAGGTTCAGCAGCGTGGTCTTGCCCGAGCCCGAGCGGCCGACGACGGACACGTGCTCGCCGGAGCGCACGACGAGGTCGATGCCGCGCAGGATGTCGAGGCTGCGCCGGTCGGGCAGGCGCACCGACCGGGTCAGGCCCCGCAGCTCGAGCAGCGGCGGCACGTCGGACCGGCCCTCGGCGGGCGTCGGCTCGAGCGTCACGGTGGGCGGCTCCGCGCCCGGCGGGGCCGCGGTGCTCACCAGACCCCCATGTTGGGATCGTCGGAGTCGACGCCGGGCACGTACTGCAGCACCTGCGTGCCCTCCTCGACGCCCTCGGTGACCTCGACGGTATCCTCGCTTCGCTTGCCCAGGGTCACCTTCTGCGCCGTCGGCTCGCCCGTCTCCTCGTCCAGGACGTACACCGTGCCGGCCGTGCCGTCGCCCTCGACGGCCGTGATCGGGACCGTCAGCACGCCGGAGGCGGTGCCGAGATCGACCGTGACGGTCACCGACAGCCCGGGCACGATCTTGGTCCCGTCCGGCACCGGGCAGCGCAACGCCGCCTGGGACTCCTGGGGCGTCGAGACCTCGCCCGTGTAGGGGTCCATGACGGGCTGGGAGGCCGTGCTCGCGTCGTCCTGGGAGGGGTCGTCCTCCTCGATCGCCGGGGCCTGGCACGGCACCGGATCGGCGGCGTCGGGCAGCGCGGCCGTCGCGGTGATCTGCTGGTCGAGCAGCCGCAGCTGCTGCTCGGGGGTCAGGTCCGCGACGATCGCGTAGGTGCCGGGCGAGATGGTCGCGACCGGGTCGCCGATCGCGAGGGTCTGCCCCTTGAGCACCGCGAGGTCGCGGATGGTGCCGTCGCTGCCGGCCTTGAGGGTCAGGTACCGGTACCGGACCTCGGCGGGGGCGGTCGACGTGGCCGCCGCAGCGTCCGCTCCCGCCGGATCGGCGGCCGCCGCAGGCACAGGGTCCTCCTCACGGGGCACCCGGACCTGCAGGATCTTGTCGCCCTCGACCACGTGGTCGCCGTTGCGGACCCAGAGCGTCGAGATCTCCCCGGCGTCGCTCGCCTTGAGCGGCGTGCCGTCGTCGGGCGTGACCGTCGCGCTCAGATCGATCGAGGAGGAGATGTCGCCCCGGGCGACGGCGACGGTGGCGTACTGGTCGACCTCGGCGGCGGGCGAGGCGCCGGGCCCGTCGTCGGCCGAGGACGACGAGAAGAACGCCATCTTCGCGAGGGCTGCGGCGATGACCGCCAGGATCACCATCCAGATCAGAGGGAACACATACCGGCGCACCGCTTCCATCGTCTTCCCCTCATCGTGTGAGCCGGGCAGCGCGACCCTGCGCCGCCCGTGAGGACTCGAAGCCTACGGAGTCCGCCCGACGGACGGCGCCGTCGGGCCCCGGATTCGTCCCGGAGACCGACGACGCGGCATGCATCCAACGATGCGCGCGCGGCCCGTGCAAGACTGGACACCGGGGGCGATGTCTGCTCGCTCTCGGGCGCCTTCACCCTCGCCAGGGGCCTCGTTAGGGTGGATCCATCGGGCGCCCCGCCTGGCGGGCGCCGTCCTCGAACCTGCTCCAGGAGGCATCCATGGCACGCATCACCCTTGCCCAGCTCCTCGTCACCCAGCTCCGCGACATGGGCGTCGAGCGCATCTACGGCCTCGTCGGAGACTCGCTCAACCCGGTCGTCGACGCCGTGCGCACGACCAAGGGCATCGAGTGGGTCCACGTCCGCAACGAGGAGGCGGCCGCGTTCGCCGCGGGCGCCGAGGCGCGCCTGACCGGCCGGCTGGCCGTGTGCGCCGGATCGTGCGGCCCCGGCAACACCCACCTGATCCAGGGCCTGTACGACGCCAACCGCGACGGCGCACCCGTCCTCGCGATCGCGTCGCACATCCCGAGCGACAAGATCGGCACCGGCTTCTTCCAGGAGACCCATCCCGAGGCGCTGTTCCAGGAGGCCTCGCAGTTCTGCGAGATGGTCAACTCCGGCCCGCACGGCGCGACGCTCCTGCACGTCGCCGCCCAGACCGCGATCGCCAAGAAGGGCGTCTCGGTGCTCGTGCTGCCCGGCGACGTCGCCGACCAGGAGGTCCCCGGGCCCCTCACCAAGCATCTCGCGACCGACCTCGGCGCGGTCGCTCCCGCCGCCGGGCCCGTCGACGAGCTCGCCTCGATGATCGACGCCGCGAACCGCGTGATGCTGTTCGCCGGTGCGGGCGTGCGCGGCGCCCGCGAGGAGACCCTGCGCCTCGCCGAGCAGGTCCACGCGCCGATCGGCCACGCCTTCGGCGGCAAGGAGTGGATCCAGTACGACAACCCCTTCGACGTGGGCATGAGCGGCCTGCTCGGGTACGGCGCCTGCTACGAGGCGATGCACGGGGCGGACCTCGTGATCCTGCTCGGCACCGACTTCCCGTACAGCGAGTTCCTGCCGTCGGAGAAGGGCATCGCGGTGGTCCAGATCGACGAGGACGCCTCGCGGCTGGGACGTCGCGTGCCCCTCGATCTCGCGGTCCACGGCGACGTGGCCCTCACGCTCCAGGCCGTGCTCGAGAAGATCACCCCGAAGAAGAGCCGCCGCTACCTCGACGACATGCTCAAGAAGCACCACAAGGCGCTCACCGGCGTGGTCTCGGCGTACACCAGGAACGTCGAGCGGATGAAGCCGATCCATCCCGAGTTCGTCGCGAGCACGCTCGACGAGCTGGCCGACGACGACGCGGTGTTCACCGTCGACACGGGCATGTGCAACGTGTGGGGCGCCCGGTACATCACCCCGAACGGCAAGCGGCGCGTGTTCGGGTCCTTCCACCACGGCACGATGGCCAACGCGCTCCCGCAGGCCATCGGCGCCTCGGCCGCGTTCCCGGGCCGGCAGGTGATCTCGATGTCCGGCGACGGCGGCCTGGGCATGCTGATGGGCGAGCTGCTGACCGTGCGCCTGCACGACCTGAACACCAAGATCCTCGTGTTCAACAACTCGAGCCTGGGCATGGTCAAGCTCGAGATGCTCGTCGAGGGCATCCCCGACTACGAGACCGACCATGCCTCCGTGGACTTCGCGGCGATCGCCGAGGGCGCGGGCATCCCGTCGGTGCGGATCACCGATCCCAAGCGGCTCAAGAAGGACCTGGGCCACGCGCTGTCCCGCAAGGGGCCGGTGCTGATCGACGTCGTGACCGACCCTGACGCCCTCTCGATGCCCCCGAAGATCACCTCCCAGCAGATCCGTGGCTTCGCGACCTCGGCCACCAAGGTCGTGCTCGGCGGCGGCGTCGGCAAGATGGTCGACATGGCCGCCGCGAACGTGCGCAACATCCCCCGCTGAGACGGCGCCGGGGGCCGCTGGAACGCCCCACGCGGACGGGGAAGGGGCTCACCCGCCGGCGCCGCCGAAGGACTCCGTGGACGCGCCCGCGGCCTGGTACCAGGTCACGGGCGCGTCCGTGCGCCACGACACGGTCCAGGTCGCGTAAAGACTCGGTCAAATCGTCTGGTGGGGGTGGTGGAGTGCTGGCACCGTGAGCGCTAGCGGTGCGTCGTGCCGTCCCCACGCCTTCGCAGGCGGGGCGCGGCGCACCTCCCCCATCACGAGCCCCGGAGGTCCCCATGTCCCGCACCCCCACCCATCGCGCCGAGGGCGCTCCCGTCCTGCTCAAGGGCTCCCGGCTGGCGCCGCGCGCGGCCGCCGTCGTGGGCGGCGCGATCGCGGCGACCGCGATCGTCGGCGCCGGGGGCGCGACGGCGCAGGCCGACGAGGCCACGTGGGACCGGGTCGCACAGTGCGAGTCCTCCGGGCGCTGGTCGGTCAACACGGGCAACGGCTACTACGGCGGCCTCCAGTTCAGCCGCTCCACCTGGAACGAGTTCGGCGGCCAGGCCTATGCCTCGACGGCGGACAAGGCGAGCAAGGACCAGCAGATCGCCGTGGCGCGCCGTGTGCTCGCCTCCCAGGGTCCCGGGGCATGGCCCGTCTGCTCGAAGAAGGCCGGCCTGACCAAGACGACCGGCGACGCCGACCGCTCGGCGCAGCCCGGCTACGGCTCCTCCGGCACGAAGACCCCGGCCAACCCCGCCCCGAGCACGCCCACGAGCGCCAAGCTCGTCGTCGACGGCCGCTTCGGCCCGAAGACCACCCGTGCGCTCGAGAGCTGGGCGGGCGTGTCGGCCGACGGCTCGCTCTCGAAGGCGGACATCAAGGCCGTGCAGCGCAAGGTCGGCGCCAACCCCGACGGCGTGATCGGGCGGGAGACGACGCGCAAGCTGCAGCAGGCGATCGGCGCCCCGACCAACGGCGCCAAGAGCTTCCGCACCGACCGCGCCACCGTGCGCGTCCTGCAGGACTACCTCAACCGCCGCTGAGCGAGGGTGTCCGGGCGGGGGTGTCGCCCCCCGCGTGCTCTCCCCGTGGCGCCTGCCCCTACGATGTAGGGCGCGTCGACGGAGGGAGAATCGGGCATGTGGGAGCTCGAGGGCACGGTCCAGCACTACGCCTGGGGCTCCGCCGCCGCCCTGCCCTCCTTCCTCGGGAGACCGAGCGACGGGACGCCCTGGGCGGAGGTCTGGTACGGCGCGCATCCGCTCGCGCCCGCCACCCTGCGCGAGACCTCTGCCCCTCTCGACCGGGCGATCGAGGCCGAGCCGCAGCGGCTGCTCGGCGAGGAGGTCATGCGTGCCTTCGACGGCCACCTGCCCTATCTGCTCAAGGTGATCGCGCCCGAGCGTCCGCTCTCCCTGCAGGTGCATCCCTCGCGCGAGCATGCCGCGGAGTCCTTCGCGGCCGAGAACGCGGCCGGCCTCCCCCTCGACTCGCCGCAGCGCAACTACCGCGACGACAACCACAAGCCGGAGCTCGTCGTCGCCCTCGAGCACTTCGAGGCGCTGTGCGGGTTCCGCACGCCGCGGCGTGCCGCCGCGATCCTCGCCGGGCTCGGCACCGACCTGACGGACCGCCTCTACGCGCTCCTGGTCCAGCACCCCCATGCGCACGGCATGCGCGCCGCCTTCCGGACCCTGGTCTCGCCGTCGATGCGGCCGGACCCCGAGACGGTCGCGCGCGTCGCCTCCGCGTGCGCGTCCCGCTACGAGCGGGGGCAGTCGCCGTCCCCCCGCATCGACCGCACCGTGTGGCTCCTGCACGAGCACTTCCCCGGCGACCCGGGCGTCGTGGCCGCGCTGCTGCTCAACCCCGTCACCCTGCATCCGGGCGAGGCGATGTTCGTGCCCGCCGGCGCGATCCACGCCTACCTCTCGGGCCTCGCGGTCGAGATCATGGCCGCGAGCGACAACGTGCTGCGCGCGGGGCTGTCCCCCAAGCGGGTCGACGCCGACGAGGTGCTGCAGTGCGTCTCGGTCGTCGCCGCCCCGCCGCTCCGCGTCGCCGCCGAGCGGCTGACCCCGGCGACCGTCGCCTACTACGCACCGATCGACGACTTCGAGCTGTCCCTGACGACGATCGCCGACGGGTCCGGGGGCACGCCCCCGCACCACGCGATCCCTGGCAGCGGTCCGCGCATCCTGCTCGCGCTCGACGGCGAGCTGACGGTCGAGTCGGCGATGGGCCGCCGCTCCCTCGAGCGCGGGCGCGCCCTGTTCGTGCCCGCCGTCGCGGGGGTCGTGCGGGTCGGGGGGAGCGGCCGCCTGGTCCAGGCGAGCGTTCCCTGACCGGCGTTCGGTGACCGAGGGGGCGTGCAGCGGCGCTCGGCCGACAGCAGGACGGCGCATCGGCGTCAGGCACTTGCCCTCCCTCTCGTCTGATCACTGGCATCTCATCTGATCACTGATGATTGACTCGATATAGAGTGATATGTGAGTGATCATTGACTGATGAGGCGAATGGTGACGGCGACAGTGAGTCGTAGGGCTCGGAGATGACACATGGATAACCAGGGAGTCGAGCACCTGGTGGCACGGTTGCGCGCCATCGGACGAGACGACGAGCGGATCGAGGCCAAGACCTGTGCCACGACGTTGAGCGCGGATGTCTGGGAGACCGTCAGCGCCTTCGCGAACACCGACGGCGGGACGTTGCTGCTGGGTCTCGACGAGCGCGAGGGGTTCGAGCCGTGCCCCAGCTTCGACCTGGACCGCGTCCTCTCCCAGTTCGTCGAGGGGATGGGAGACGGGGGCGGGCACGGGGGCAGACTCACCCATCCGCCCCAGTACCGGCCTACGACCGCGGTGGTCGACGGCATTCCGATCCTGGCCGTGGACATCGCGGAGAACGCGGTCGGCCTGAAGCCCTGCTACATCACTCGGCGAGCAGTCCACGGTGGCTCGTACAAGAGGGTCGGGGACAAGGATCTTCGACTCTCGATGACCGAGATCTTCGAGATGCAGACCGCGACGATGATCAGCGAGGCCGATCGCCGGGTGGTGGACGACGTGCAGATCGATGACCTCGACGAGACGTTGGTGGACCGGTACGTCGAGGCTCATGCGGGCTCCCGTGCGCTGGCAGGCATAGACCAGGGTGACCGGGCGGCTGCCTTGCGCCGTCTGAATGTCACCGCCCCGGGAGGAGGCGTCCGGTTCGCGGCTCTCCTCACGATGGGGCGCTACCCTCAGCAGCACTTCCCTCAGATGCTCATCGATGTGGCAGTCCACCCGTATCCGGATCGGGCCACCGCGCGGTCGTCCACGCGCTTCGTGGACCGCAGGCTGTGCGAAGGGCCTCTGGCGGACATGGTCGACCAGGCCGTGGAGACGGTGGCTCGCAATCTGCGTACGTACTCGACGGTGGAGGGGACCGGCAGGGTGGACCAGCTCGAGGTCCCGCGTGAGGTGCTGCGCGAAGCCGTGGCGAATGCCGTGCTGCATCGGGAGTACAGCCCGCCCTTCCAGGGCCAGCCGATCTCTGTCGACGTCTTCCCGGATCGCATCGAGGTCGCCAGTCCGGGTGGTCTGTGGGGTGGGAAGACGGTGGCCACCTTGGCCAATGGGCAGTCCCGATGCCGCAATGCCACTCTTCTGCAGATCCTGAGAAAACTCCCGCTCAGCGGGAAGCCCGGGTCCGTCGTCGAGGGCAACGGCACGGGGGTCGAGTTCATGAGGAACCAGATGAGTGCCCAGGCGCTCCCCGAACCGCATTACCGGGCGGCCCCCGACCTGGTCACGTTGACGCTAGGGCGGCACGCGACCGAGTTCCCGGAGAACCGCACGTGGCTGGCCGCGGTCGCGCACCGGGACCTGACGCGGCACGAGCAGATCGTCGCCATGATGGCCCGACAGTTCCCGGTTCTGACAGTCGAGCTCGTCCGGGACATGCTTCAGCTCGACTCGGATGACGTGCGCAGCGTGCTCGCCGACCTCACTCACGACGGCGTGCTGCGGAAGGATCCGGACGGTTGGCGACGAACGAACGCCGAGCCCATGGCGGGAAAGCGCAGGGCGCGCCCTTCCCCGGACACGGTCCTGGACGTCCTGTCCCCGTCCGATGCGCGTTCCATCAGGGAGATCGCGGAGCTGACCGGACTCTCCGTGGGCACCCTGCGGCCTCTCCTGAAGAGGCTCGTCGATGACGGCCGCATCAGCCCGACGGCGCCCCCGACCAGCAAACACCGACGTTACGTACGGGCCTCTCCTCCTCCGCGCGGGTGACTCCACCTATCGTGGGGTCCATGGAGAGCATGACCGCCGCCTCCCGACCGCTGCTCGACATCCCCGGCACGGTCGCGGCCCTGCGCGCGTCCTTCGACGCTGGGACGACGCTCGGCATCGACGGGCGGCTCGAGGCGCTCGCCGCCCTGCGCCGCGGCATCGTCGCCGAGCGCAGCGCCCTCGAGCGCGCCCTGGCCGAGGACCTCGGCAAGAGCACCCAGGAGGCGACGGTCACCGAGATCGGGGTGGTGCTCGCCGAGATCGACCACATGCGACGACACCTCCGCTCCTGGCTGCGGCCCGGTCGCTTCGGCCTCGGCGCCGTCCTCGCCCCCGGGAGCGGGCACGTGCTGCGCGAGCCCCTCGGCACGGTGCTCGTGATCGCGCCGTGGAACTACCCGGTCAATCTCGCGCTCTCCCCGCTCGTGGGGGCTATCGCGGGCGGCAACACGGCGCTCCTGGCGCCCAGCGAGCTCGCTCCTGCGACCTCGGCCGCGCTCGCACGGCTCGCCGCGCGCCACCTCGACCCCGCGTGGATCCGTGTGGTCGAGGGCGGGGTCGAGGAGAAGACCGCACTGCTCGCCGAGCGCTTCGATCTCATCTTCTACACCGGCGGCGGCCGGGTGGGCCGCCTCGTCGCGCACGCCGCGGCGGAGCACCTCACCCCCACGGTCCTCGAGCTCGGCGGGAAGTCGCCCGTGTTCGTCGACGAAGGCGTCGACCTCGCCCGCGCGGCACGGCGGATCGTGTGGGGCAAGTTCACCAACGCGGGCCAGACGTGCACGGCCCCGGATCACCTCATGGCCACGCCCGCCACGCTCGCGGCCCTGCTCCCGCACCTGCGCGCCGCGATCGAGGAGATGTACGGGCCCGATCCGCGCACGTGCGAGGAGTACGGACGGATCGTCGGCGAGGCCCAGCTCGACCGTCTCGCCGGGCTGCTCGACGGCGCGACGGCCGCGATCGGAGGCGTCGACGGGATCGATCGCGCGGCACGCCACATCCCGCCCACCGTGCTCGTGGACGTCTCGTTCGACGACCCCGTCATGGACGAGGAGATCTTCGGCCCGATCCTCCCGCTGCTCGCGGTCTCGGGCCCGCTCGAGGCCGTCGACCGGATCCGGGCCGGGGCCAAGCCCCTGACCGCGTACGTCTTCAGCGACGACCCGCGGACCCGTCGCCTGTTCGCGACCCGCACGTCGTCGGGCTCTCTCGCTCTCGGGCTCACCCTCGCGCACGTGGGCGCGGTCTCGATGCCGTTCGGCGGGGTGGGGGAGTCCGGGCACGGCGCGTATCACGGCCGTGCGAGCCTCGAGGCCTTCACCCACGCCAAGCCGGTCGTCTCCAAGCCGCTCGTGCCGGACACCCTGCGGCTCGTCTATCCGCCCGTCTCGGCGCTGCGGCGCCGGCTCGTGCGCCGCCTGCTCGGCGGCTGAGAGCCCGACCGACGACGTCCCGCGGTCGACGGACGTCGGGGGTCGGGAGCCCCTGCGCTCCAGTACTGTGTGGAGGCGACGCGACGGTCCCGGGCAGCGGATGATCCCGACGGGGCCGATCGGTCCCAGCCAGCATGTCGCCGAGGAGACGAGCGCACCGTGATGACCCCACCCTCTTCCCCGTACGGTCAGGGGCCCCAGCACGGCCAGGGCCCCGCGGGCCCTCCGCCGAGCGGCCCCTACGGGCAGGTCCCGCGCCGTCCGGACGCGCCGAACCTCGTCAACGGCGCCACGACCGAGGGGATCCTGGGGCGGCGGGGGATCCGCCACCCCTGGGAGCTGCCGCTGCTGTGGGTCGGCGTGGCCATCACGATCGTCGCGTTCGCCCTGTGGCTGTGGGCGACCGTCTATCTCGTCTTCGCTGGCGTCACGGGCGCCCAGTCGATGCTCGACCGTCTCGACGAGTACTCGGGGATCGGCAGCACGCTCATGCAGTTCTACGTGCTCATCGGCGTGCTCGCGCTCATGCTGTGGCTCGGCCGTGCGATCCAGTACGCCCAGCCGCGGGCGGTCGGGGTCCGCATGAGCCCCACCCAGTTCCCCGAGGGCTACCGGATGGTGGTCGAGGCGGCGCGCCACCACGGCCTGCGGCGCGTGCCCGACGCCTACGTGATGCTCGGCAACGGCACCATCAACGCCTTCGCCTCCGGCCATGGGTTCCGCCGGTTCGTCGTGGTCTACTCCGACCTGTTCGAGGTCGGCGGCGCCGCGCGCGACCCCGAGGCGCTGCGCTTCATCATCGGTCACGAGGTGGGGCACATGGCCGCCGGCCACGTCTCCTACGTGCGCGTGCTGTTCACGACCCTCATGATGCAGGTCCCGCTGATCGGCCCGGCCTTCTCCCGCGCCCAGGAGTACACGGCCGACAACTTCGGCTACAGCTTCTGCCCGCAGGGGGCGCCCGGGACGATGGCGGTGCTCGGCGCCGGCAAGTACCTCAACGCCGATGTCAACGTCAACGAGCTGGCCGACCGGGCGGTGACGGAACGGGGCCTGTGGCTCCACATCGTCAACTGGGGCTCGAGCCATCCGATCACGACGTGGCGCGCGCACGCCCTGCGCCATCGCGAGCGCTCCGGCAAGATCTGGTTCCGTCCCGGCTCGCCGCTGTTCCCGGGGGTGGCGAGCACGCCGATGTTCCGCGGTCCCCTGCCCTCGGGCAGCGTGTTCACGAGCGCCTACCCCACGCCGGACGAGGTCCTCGAGATGCTGGACGCGGCCGATGCCCAGCGTCCCCGCAACCTGACCAACCAGTTCGGCCGCTTCCCGGGCGCCGACTACTCGGACGAGCCGTCGATCCGTGCCGTGCAGACCGCCATGCCCCTGCTCTCGCGGCGCAGCGACGGGCCGACGCCCGCCGCCGGCCCCGGCGGCGGTGCCGGGCAGCACCCCGGAGGCGGCTCGGGCCCCTACCCGGGCGGCGGTCCGTCGCCGAGCAGCGGCCCGGGTCCGTATCCGGGCAGCCCGTCCGGGCCGTACACGGGTGGTCCGGGATCGTCGCCGAGCGGTCCGGGAGCCGCCCCCGGCGGGCCGGGCATGCCGCCCGGCGACGGCCCTGGACAGCGCCCCTAGACTGCGAAGGTGCCCTCTCCGACCTCCTCCTCGCAGTCCCCGTCCCATCCTCGCCGGGTCCTGTTCGTCCTGCTCCTGCCGCTGTTCATGGCGCTCGTGGCGGTCTCGATCATCAACGTGGCGCTCGACCCGATCGGCGACTCGCTCGGTGCGGACTCCTCCGGGCTGCAGTGGGTGCTGTCGGGCTACGCCCTCGCCTTCGGAGTGCTGCTGGTCCCGTCGGGACGCGCGGGCGACGCGACCGGACGGCGGCGCATGCTCATCGCCGGGGTCAGCGTGTTCACCCTCGGGTCGCTGCTCGCGGGGCTCGCGTGGGACGTGAACGTGCTGAACGTGGCACGCATCCTCCAGGGCGTCGGCTCGGGCCTGCTGAACCCGCAGTCGATCGGCCTGATCCAGACCACCTTCCGCGGTCAGGCCCGGGCACGGGCCTTCGCGATGTTCGGGACGACCGTCGCGGTCGCCACGGCGGTCGGGCCCGTGCTCGGCGGGCTGCTCATGCAGCTGCTCGGCGAGGACGCCGGGTGGCGCTGGATGTTCTTCATGAACGTGCCGTTGGGCATCCTCGCGATCGCGCTCGCCGTGGCGTGGATCCCCGACGACAAGCTGCGTCTGCGGGGCGCCGCCAAACCCGACCTGGACCCGGTGGGCACGATCCTCCTGGGCCTCTCGATCCTGCTCGTGATGCTGCCGTTCCTCGAGCGCGAGGTCTCCGCGCTCGTGTGGCTGTGCCTGCCGGCCGGTCTGCTGCTCGTGCTCGGCTGGGTGGCCTGGGAGAACCGCTACCGGGAGCGCGGACGGCCGCCCATGGTCGACCCCGCGATCTTCCGCAGCACCCCGTTCCGCAACGGCATCATCATCGTCTCGGTCTACTTCCTGGGGTCGACCAGCATCTGGATCGTGGTGCCCCTCTACCTGCAGCGCCATCTCGACCACACGCCCTTCGAGGCGTCGATCATCGGCATCCCTTCCTCGATCGCCGCGATGATCACCTCCCAGATCGGCGGCCGCTACGTGCTCAAACTCGGGCGCCGCCTCGTGATCGCGGGGTTCCTGATCGCGATCGCGGGCCTCGCGCTCGTGGCGCTCGTGGCCGGGCCCGTGGAGTCGGGCGCCGTGGGCTACGGGGTCCTCGCGCTGCCGCTGCTGCTGATCGGCACGAGCCAGGGCTTCACCATCTCCCCGAACCAGACCCTCACGCTCGGTGCCGTGGACCCGCGGTTCGGCGGGGTCGCCGGCGGCATCCTGTCGCTGGGCCAGCGCATCGGCGCCGCGATCGGCACCGCCCTCATCCCGGGCATCCTGTTCTCGCTCGTCGAGGGCGGCATGGCCTGGTACGAGGCGTTCGTGATCACCCTCGTGGTGATCATGGCGCTCGCCACGGTCGCGCTCGGCGTGAGCGTGCTCGACCGCGCGCGCGAGAAGGCGGGAGTCGGGTCGGGGGAGTGAGGCCGTTCCGGGGCGGTCAGACCCCTGTGCCAGGGCGCTTCTGGAGAGGTCCGTCCGGGCTCACGGGAGCGAAGCGGCAGGCCCATGGCGATGCCGTCCGCACAGGGTGTCGGTCCAGATGCGCCGCATGGTTGCCGAGACCTTCCTGGAGCCCGAGCCTCCGAGGCGTCATCGCCCCATCGCGACGCCGATCTTCATCAGCACCCACTTCGGGTGGAGGACACTGGCCTCCGCGAGGTTGCCGAGGAACGAGAACGGTCGCCGATTGAGCCACGCGAGACCCGCCTTCCGGTAGCAGAGAGCCCCGGTGTCCTTGCGCCACCAACGGACCTTCGTGCGGCGATCAGGCTGATTGAGCTCGCACCATCGTGAATATCCCTCGTACGGCAGGTCGTTCAGCTGTGCATTGTTCCGGTACACGATGTAGCGGGTCATCATGCGCTGGGAAGCGATATGGGCGAAAGACATCGACTCATCATGAATTCGATACAGGACGTGTGGTCCGGCAAGCAGCCGTACCTCCCATCCGCCCTCGTACACCAGCCGATTGACGATCTCCAGGTCCTGGGCGGCATCGAACGTCTCATCGTAGAGGCCTACGCCGACCACAGCATCGCGTCGGTAGGTGATGGCGGGATGAGGAATGAGGATCTCGCGTCCCTGTTCCTTCATCCGGCGGAACTCATCGGAGTTCTTCGGCCCGACGGCGACCCTCCCGGCGACCCGCCCCGTCGGGCCCAGATAGCGGCCCTCTCCGGAGACGGCCCCCAGCTGGGGCTCGGTCTCCAGTGCTCGCACATGGGCTGCGAAGCGCCCCGGGAGGACGACGTCGTCGTGCTCCGCCACGGACACGAACTCCGGGCACTCGCCGTAGGTGATCGCCCTGTTCAGGGCACGCGAGACGCCGGTGGCGGTGTCGTTGCGAATGACCGCGACCCGGCGGTCGTCGGCATAGCGTGCCAGAATCTCCGGGCTGCGGTCGGACGACCCGTCGTCGACGACGACGACCTCGCCCCCCGCCGGAAGATCGTTCAGAACACTTTCCAGGGCCTCGTCGAGAAAGCTCTCGGCGTTGTGGACGGGCATCACCACGCGAAGGCCGCCATCGCCGTTTCCCGGATTGTTCTCGCCAAAATCGCTTCGCATCGCGGCTCCCCCCAGAACTCTTGCGAATAAATGCTGATCAGAGATGGACCGATCTGCTGCGGCATCGTAACACGATGCCGGGTCCTCGAGATTGTCGACGGGCGGGACGACGCCTACGAGGCAGTTTTCGGCCGATTGTCGCCACGAGGCTCATGCGTCCTGACGTCGATACTCGGCATAGGACCTCCCCGTGATGCCCAAGAGGGCCCCCGCGCCCCGGGCCATCCTGCCCACACCGCGCGCCTGCCAGCGCTGGCGGCGCGCGACAGTTCCCGCGACCGTCTGCACGGCCCCGATCCCCACGCGTCCCAGACCGGTCGCGGTGAACCGCGCGATCGACCTCGCACGGGCCCTCGGCGTCTCCTGGGACGCGACGATCGCTGCGATCGAACCGCTGGCGGCCGAGAACACCCTGCGGACCGCCACCTTTCGCGTGGCGCGCTCGGGGGTGACGACATCGACGACGACCGCCTCCTCACACCACACGATCCGGCCGTGTCCCGCAGTGAGCTGGAGCGTGAAGCGGGTGTCCTCGCCGCCCGCCGCACCGAGCGTCTCCTCGAATCGAAGACCCAGGTCGCCGACGATCGCGAGATCGAGCAGCAGATTGTTCGTTGCCGCCGACGCCACGGTGTCTCCGGTGCGCAGTCCGAGCCGGTGGGCCCTCCGGAAGAATCCGCCCTCGATCAGCCAAGGATCCGGAGCGCCTTCGAACCGCGACACGACTCTGCCGACGACGGCGGCGCAGTCGCAGTGCTCGTATGTGGCGAGCAGCGATGTGAGCCACCCCGGCTCCGGCTCCTCGTCGTCGTCGATGAACACGAGGACCTGCGCACCGAGGTCCGCTGCCGCGTCCAGCGCGCGATTCCGTGCACGCGCAATCCCGGGCACGGGCTCGACCTCATAGTGGACCGAGGGGTAGCGGCTCGTCACCAGGTCACGGGCGCTGCCGTCGGCGTCGTTGTCGACGACAAGGGTGCTGACGGTCCATATGGTCTGGTCGACCGCCTCACTCTGCTCCTCGAGCATTCTCAGCAGAGTGCTGAGCATCTCAAGCCGACGATAGGTGAGCACACCGACCACCACGGACCGCTCATTGCTGCGCATCGCTTCCCCTCTCACGCGGTGGGTCCAGACTATCCGGATAGCGATAGGGTTCGGCCATGAGTCAAGGTCGCGGCCCCCGGCTTCGCGTGCTGGTCAGCGCCTATGCATGCGCGCCGTGCGAAGAGCCCGAAGCTGCGGCCGGCTGGACGATGGCGACCGCAGCGGCCCGGTCACACGATGTATGGGTGATCACCCGCGAGCGCTTCAGGGGCCTGGTGGAGAAGGCGCGGTCCGATGATCCCGAGCTCGCTGCCCATCTCACCGTGATCTACCTCGACCTCCCGCCCCGGATAATGGCCATGAAACGCCGGTCATGGGACCTCTATTGGTATTACGCGGCCTGGCAGCGGCTGATGGCGCACAAGGGTCTCGATCTCCAGGAGGAATTCGGGTTCGACGTCATTCACCACGTCACGTGGGCCAATGACTGGCTCCCCTGCGGAGCCGCCCGGATCGATGGTCCGGCGTTCGTCTGGGGGCCGGTCGGGGGCGCTTCTCGAGTGCCCATCGTCAAGCTGGCCCGATGGCTGGGTCTGCGGGGCACGGTCACCGAGCTGGCGCGAGGTGCGACGACGGGGATCCCGCGACGGATCTGGGGAGACGCCGCAGCGCGCCGTGCCGGGGTCGTCGTCGCCCAGAACCCTGACGTGGCACGGAGATTCCGGTACGCGGCCGACGTGGCGGTCGAGCCCAACGCGGCGATGAAGGATCTTCCGCCGGCTGCCCGACGCACCGATGATGATCGCGGTGATCGACGTGCCGTGTTCCCGGCGCGTCTCCTCGGGTGGAAGGGAGGACGTCTGGCCCTCGCGACGATCGCCCGAGCTCCCGGCTGGCGCCTCGACATCTACGGCGAGGGCTACGAGGAGAAGGCCCTCCGCTCGTATGCTCGTCGTCTCGGGATCGAGACGCGGGTCGGCTTCCACGGTCATCGGCCCCGCCACGAGGTCCTGAGCGCCTTGGCCGACGCGGACGCGATGCTCTTCCCATCGATGCACGACCAGGCCGGGTGGGTCGCTGCAGAGGCCAGCGCCTTGGGGTGCCCGGTCGTCTGCCTGCCCATGGGCGGTCCGCCCGTCCTGGCCGGGCCCAATGCGCACATCGCCTCGCTGGAGGGCGATGTCGTCGCGAACCTGGCCAGCAAGTTGAGGGAGGCGGCGTCCGTCGGCGGCGAGCCCGTCTCGTCCTGGGACGCGGAGCGCTTCGTAGCGCTGGTGGACGGGTGGTATCGGGATGCGATCCGCCACCACGCGAAGCGTGCCCCGGACGACGCGGAAGAGCAGGACGGACAGGACGCATCGGGCGAGCCCGCGCGGTGAGAACGCCGAGACTGATGGGGGACCGAGTGGCATCGCATGGGCAGGGTCAAGGGGCGCCGCATGTCGCGGTGGCGGTACTGACCTACCGCAGACCGGAGGCGCTGCGTCTCGCGATGCGCTCCGTTCTGCCCCAGCTGGCGGAGATCCAGCTTCCGGCCACCCTCCTGGTCGTCGACAACGAGCCGACCGGCAGTGCGCGGCACGTCGTCGCGGAGGAGACCGTTCCCGGGTCGGCCGTGCGATACGTCCACGAGCCACGCCCGGGCATCTCCGCGGCGCGCAATGCCGCTCTCCGGGCCGCCTCGGACTTCGACGTCTTGCTCTTCCTGGATGATGACGAGACCGCCGAGCCCGGTTGGCTGGCCGAACTCGTGAGATTCTGGCGCGCCCACCGGCCCGCTGCGGTGACCGGGCCGGTCGAGCCGATCTTCACCGGATCCGACTCGATGAGCTGGATGGCCCGAACGGGGGCGTTCGAGCGCGCTCGCAGACCCACCGGTGCTCGCCGGGAGGGGTTCGCCACCAACAACCTGCTCCTCGACCTGTCCTTCCTCCGCCAGCATCAGCTCGGGTTCGCGGACGAACTCGGCCTGATAGGCGGGGAGGACACTCTCCTGAGCCGGCAGATCGTGGCATGCGGGGGAGTGATCCTCTGGTGCGATGAGGCGGTGGTCAGGGAAGTGGTCGCCCGGGACAGGCTCTCCGGCCGTTGGGTGCGGCGGCGTGCCTTCCGGTCGGGGGCGTCCTGGGCCCATGCCGTCCTGGCGGTGGAACCCCCGGTACGGCGTCGACAGCTCGTCCTCAGGATGTGGGCGCGGGCGGCCGTGCGTGTGCCGTGGGGTTCCGTCCAATGGCTCGCCGGCCACGTTCTGCGCCGGCCACGGTTGGCAGGGATCGGCCGCGACACGGTCCTCTCCGTGTGCGGCGCGGTGTGGGGGGCGCGTGGCGGAAGCCTGAACGAGTATGGGCGGCCCTCCCGGCCGGGGGGCTGAGAGGGGAACCCGCGCCGCCCGTCCTCTCGTCGTGTCCGTCGCCACGGGTTCGCGGCAGGCCTCTGACAGGCCTGCCGCGAACATCTGACGAGCCGGATTCCTATCGCTCTTCGCGTGGGAGGTCTGTCCTCCCCAGGACCTCGGTGGCCGCTCGACCGCGCCGGTATCGGTTGAGGACGGCACCGGTGACGTTGCTCCCCGCAGCCTCGAGGCTGGAGAGCGTCCTGAGCAGGACGGAGCGGTTCGTCCGATCGGCGTTCACGACGACGATGACGCCGTCCGACTGGGGAGCCAGCAGACTCACGTCTGCGGTGTCCAGCGCTGCCGGGGAATCGATGACGACGACGTCATAGGAATCTCCGGCCTCGTCCAGCATCGCCTGCATCCGATCGGAGGTGAGCAGCTCGGCCGCGTTCTGACCTGTCCGGCCGGACGTCAGGATGTCCAGTCCGCTTCCAGCGACATAGCGCTTCGAGGCCGCGAAGGTGACACCGCCCGTCAGGACGCCGGACAGGCCGGGGGTCTCCTCGCCGTCGAGGCCGAAGAGAGCCGCGACACCGGGACGGTGCAGATCAGCGTCGATGAGGAGCACCTTGTCGCCGAGACGAGCAAGGGTGGTGGCCAGCCCTGCTGAGATCGTCGTCCGGCCGTCTCCACCGGTCGGCGACGTGACCAAGATCTTGCATGTCGACTGGGTCGCTGTCACATGCTTGACGGTCGATCGAAGGCGCCTGAACTGCTCGGAGGCCAGCGACCCGGGGTGCTCGGTGACATTCAGCTCGTGCTCGTCCTTCACCTTCGGCACCGAACCCAGGAGCGGAACATTGGCGGTCCGCCGCAGGTCCTCACCGTCGCGGATCTTCGTGTCGAGAAGCGCCAGCACGAGGACCACGGCGCAGCCCACGACAAGACCGCCGAGGGCGCCGAGAAGCCCCTGCCTCGACTTGTTCGGCGAGGATTGGTGCCGCGGCGGCATAGCCGTGTCCACCAGCGATGCTTCGATGCTCGGCGAGGAGCCCTCCGTGGGCGTCGTCGACGTGCTCCCGACGACCTCGGTCAGGCTCTGTGCGACCGCATTGGCCAGGTCCGCCGAGCGATCAGCCGACGAGGCAGACACGTTGATCTGAAGAACCAGTGTCTTCGGCGGGTTCGTCACGACGATCGACTCCGCGAGGTCCTGCACGCTCATGTCGAGGCTCAGCTCGTCGATGACCGGTTGGAGCACGGCCGAGGACGTCGTGAGCTGGGCGTAGGTCTGCATCTGGTCCTGGGCGTAGATGCTGCCGTTGGCCAGGTCCGCCGCGGTCGACCCGCGGGTGACCGAGAACGCGAGTGTCGAGGTGGACTCGTACGTCGGCGGCGTCATCATGCCGATCGCATAGCTGCCGCCGCCCCCTGCGACGACGAAGATGGCGATGATCGCCCAATATCGCCTCAGGGCACGCCAGATGCGTGCGAGACTCCAGCTCGAGGGCTCGGGTGTCATGGGAGACCAATCCTCCTGTCGGTCGCGGATGCGCGGAAACAAAGATCGGGAACAGGCTGCCATCGCGCAATATGTTCGTGGGGAGCCATGTTCATCTCGACCTCGTCAATTCGTAGGCCGATATCAGGTCGTAGTCTTCCTCCATGCCGAGCAGCATGCGCCGCTCATCCGGCCACGCGGCGTCCTCCCGGCTATGCCTGAGCAGGCTGTCCCAGCCGACGGCCAGGCCCACGGCGAACCAGAAGAACATGCCGAACTGCGTGATCAAGGCGACCGTGAAGAGTCCAGGAATCTGCGCGGCGACCGCAATCGCCGCGGGGGTGACATGGCGGCTCAGCAGGGGTGAGGCGACCGCGATCAATATCACCAGACAGAACGCTGCGAAGCCGAACCAGCCGAGCCGAAGGGCCGTGAGAAGAAAAGCGTTGTCGATCGACTTCGCGAAATTCCCCAGGTACTGGCCACCGCTCGTCACCCCCAGGAAGCTGTCGGCTGAGCCGAAAGGCTTGACGTAGGCAAACAAGGAGAATAGATCGGTTCGATAGCCGGCGCTGGCCTCGGCCTCCTGCCCCTGGTCCGAGAAGATCGAGGCGATGAAAGGGCCGGCCACGATGGCGCCGATGCAGCCCAGCGCTATCACCAGGCCGCGAGTGAGTCGGCCGACGCGAGGAAGCAGCACCACGGACAGTGCGAGGGTGAGCATCAGGACGAACATCGCGGTGCGACTGAGAGTCAACACCGAGGCAACCGAGATCAGGACGACGCCGAGAACGCGGACGACTGGCTTCCACTGCGTGGCGAGGACGAAGCTCGAGCACATGGCAAGGGCAGACCCGAAGGCGATCGAATGCCCCCAGGCGCCTTCCGCCCGGAGGTGATCGCCGCGCATCTGGAGAGTGCCCCAGACCGAATACAGAGAATCGTCCTGCTTCATCAGGACGAAGACGTTGGTCTTGGTGAAGACCTCGACCAGGGCGACGGCTGCAGCAATCATCCCGAAGACAGCGAGACATTGGACGGCGAACGCGGGGCGCAGTCTCGAAAGGACGAGCCGCCCCCAGAGGTAGGGCAGCGCCCACTCGAGCACGGTGACGACTGTGTAATTGAGGTTGATGACACCCAGGACATACTGAAGGGCGACGATAGCCACGAGCGCGATCATCAGGGCGTCCGCGAGGGAGAACCGCAGATCTCTTCCGAAAGCGACCACTGCGAGCAGGGTGACGATCGTGATGACGGAGACGAAGAGGGGCCCCGCGGCCAGCCCGATCCAGATCGGGACGAAGAACATCACCAGGGCCCACACGACGAATGTCGTCCGCGGCATCGCCCTCATGAACGAGACGACGACGAGCAGCGCGCTGAGCGCGACGACGCCCATGGCGATGGTTGTGATCATCCCCACTCTGTCCCCTCCTTCCCCCGGGTGAGGCTACCCCCCCCTCGCCGGCGCACGGGAAGCAGGCGACGAGATCGAGGGCGGGCGCCCGAATTCTCGGCAATTATGCCCCAGGGCGCTTCCGCGGACGACGAGCGGCACCGACGTCACGGGTCCGTCGGTCGCTGTGGTCGGGCTGGAAACGAGTTCTTCATAGTGTGACGGGCCATCGATCGCCGGGCGGCGCGGCGGCTGCCGTCCGGGCCCGGATAGGCGGGCGGGGCCCTGGGGTGCAGGCTGAGATGGGGGTCACGCGCTGGTCGGCGGGGCGGCGCGACCTCCGTGTCCCCTCAGGCGGCTTTCGGCCATCCCGGAGGACGCGCGTTCACATTCTTCGGGTCCGATCTCGTCCGATGCGCATGCTTGCGCATGGTGCGACAGAGCCGCTCGACCGCTTCAGTCGAATGACGTGGGTGAACCGCTTTCTCCACTGGTCGCGGGGGTTCTGATTGCCGCGATGATATGCTCTGCTCGCCGCGGAGCGGCCACTGAGGGGGAGGAGCTCACGCTGAGCTACGTGGATTCTTATCGGCAGCTTGCGGCGGCGCAGAAGGGGCGGGGCAGGGGTGCGCCCGCCTACTCGCTGTATGTCAACCGTCCGGCGGGCCGAGTCCTTGCTGCAGCCGCTCACGCACGAGGCCTGACTCCGAATCAGGTGTCTGCCATCAGTGCCACGTTCACGGTGGTCGCCATCGTGCTCCTGGCTGCCGTGCCGGCGTCCGTCTGGATCGGCATCGTCGTCTGGATCCTGCTCGCCCTGGGCTACGCCTTCGACAGCGCCGACGGCCAGGTGGCACGTCTTCGTGGCGGAGGCTCAGTGGCCGGGGAGTGGTTGGACCATGTGATCGACGCGTTCAAGGCCGTGGCCCTGCCGCTGGCCGCCGCCGTCGGCTGGTATCGGTTCTTCCCCCTGAACTCCGAGGCTTGGCTCCTTGTGCCGCTCCTGCTCGCCGTGGCCACGACGGTGGAGTTCTTCGGCATGATCCTCAATGACCTGCTTCGGGCCCGACAGGGTGTTCCGCAGGCGACCGAGCAAGGTGGCTCATCCATGAGGCGCTCGCTCATGGGGCTGCCTACTGACTATGGCGTGGTCTGCTTCTCGTTCGTGTTCTGGGGATTTCCTGCCGTCTTCGTCGGCATCTACTCGTTGCTCACGCTCGCCGAGGTGCTCTATGTGGCCCTCGCACTCCCCATCTGGTTCCGCAGGATGAAGACGCTCTGATGCCCGTCCCCCGGGACTTCTGTGTCGTCTCGACACGGGGCGTGTGAGCGACGTCCGTGTTCTCGCGCCCCGTTCACTCCTCTTCGACCTGTATTTCGGCGAAGTGTTCGAACGGTAGCAGAAAATCATTCACCCACCCTGCCGGAAAGTGCGGAAGCTGACTTGCGTAGGCCGCGATGGCCGCTTTCTTCTGTGTGAGGAAAGCGCCGCTCTGGCTGAGGCGCGGCTGCCCGGATATCGCGCTCTCTGGGGCTGGCGCACCGGTTCCTGCACGGGGGCTTCGGCGGCGCACGAAGAGCAGCGCCGGAACCCGCTGCCAGATCGGGTATTCCAGCAGTCTCGGCGCGATGTCGAGACGGCCGATGGCTCGCCGTGCGGCGAGCCCCACTGCGGCGTGATCGGGGTGGCGGTCCGCAGCGGAGGTGACCAGCACCTGATCGGGCGACACCTCCTTCAAGAAGATGGAGAGACGGTCCACGAGCTCGGGGAGATGTTCGCTCGCGCCTCCGTCGGGGAAGTCCCAGAAGGTGATCGCAGACCCGTCAACGCCCAGCTCGGCCATGGCGCGCCGGGTCTCCTCCTGCCTCAACAGGATCATCTCGTCCCGAGAGACGCCTTCCGGCCTCGGGGAGTCCGCGCCATCGGTGACCACGAGCAGCCGCACCGCCTGTCCGGACGCCCGGAGCCTCGCGATCGTCGCTCCGCACCCGAAGGTCTCGTCATCGGGGTGGGGAGAGATGAGCACCGTGGATCGTTCCGCGATCGCGTACGTCTCGTCGGTTCCCAGCACCCGGATGGCGGATGACGACGCCCTCCTCACGACGGCCTTCGCTGCGCCGCGGAGACTCGCCGTCAGCCCCACGCGCGGTGTCGTGCTCCCCGTTCCGGCCATTCCCGACTCCTTCTGCACGTCCAGGGCGCCGTGAGCCCCTCTCCGCTTCGTCCCGTCTGCTGCTGCCGCGGCGACCGTGCTCACCTCCCTGCGGTAGACGTGCGGGTCGTGGCGGCGGCGAGCCACATCGCGGCTGCCCGACGTCGCTTCGACGACCGTGGCCCAGTTCTCGTACAGCTCCCGGATCGCCGTCGCGATCGCAGCCGGGTCGTCGACGGGCACGGGTCGAGCTGTCGAGTACCCTTCTCCCGCCTCGCGCAGTCCGCTCATATCGCTCACGACCACCGGCCTGAGCGCGAGGATCCCCTCGACGACGGTGTTCCCGAACGACTCGTCCTCGCGCGACGGCACGATCAGAACGTCGGCGGCGGCGAGCCACGGCCACACGTCGGCATGGAAGCCGGCGAACTCCACGGGCACGTCGGGCATGCCGGCCGCCCTCGCGCGCAGCTCATCGGCGAACCACTCGTAGCCCGGGAAGACGTCGCCGACCAGGGTGACGGTGATCGGGACTCCGTCGGCGGCGAGGATCTTCGCGGCATCCAGCACGAGGTCAGGTGCCTTCCGCGGAGACAGCCGCCCCACATATGTCACCCGTATCGGCCCCTCGATGGTCGGTCGGGGTGCGAGGGGTCGCTGGGGGCTCTCCACCCCGTTCACGACGATCTCGGCGCGGCGGGCGACGGCCGGGAGCACGCGGCCGACGGCATCCCTGGTGAAACGACTGTTGACGATCACATGTGACGACAGCGCGTGGGGGAGGTAGAGGACGGCGCTCACCAGTCGGCTGCCGGACGCCTCGGCCTCATGGACGTGGCTGACCACCGGAATCCGGCGGAGCCGGCCGACCACCGGCCACAGCGGCTCGATGATCGTGCTGACATAGATGACGTCGGGACGCACCCGACTGACGAGCCGGTGAGCGGATCCGGTCCCGCGAATCAGTCCGGTCACGAGACGACCAGCACCGGCGGGCCTGAGCAGAGCCTTGCGCAGGACGAAAGCCGGCTCCACGGCAACCGAGGCTCCCTCGCGTTCGAGCTGGTCGGCCAGCGGCCCGGACATCGGCAGCGCGACCACGACCTGGGCACCGGAGGCCCGCAGGCCCCTCACCGACTCGAGGAACATCCGATCCGAACCGAACATCTCGGCTCCAGGGTGAACCGCGAGCACGGTCATGGACGAGAGATCACGGGGACGCGACATCAGATGCTCCGTCTCGGCATGCGCGATGCCACGGCGACCCCTGCGACCGTGCCGCGGATCGTGGCGCCGAGGGTGCCGGGGTCCGAGACGATCTGCCGTCGTCCGCCTCGCAGCAGGATCTGCCAGGACTCCTCCGGCGTCGCCTTGAGCCATTCTCCCCAGGGGACGCGGCTGAATCGGCGGCCGAATCGCAGCCGGTTGCGGCAGTTCCAGTAGTAGTAGAGGTGCGACTTCGCGCGGCTGCCCTGCTTGTTGTGCGTTCCACCCTCGTCGTGGACGATCTCGAGATCCTTCCGCACGACCAGACGGCGGCCGCTCTCGGCGGCTCGGCGGGAGAAATCGACGTCCTCCCAGTAGAGGAAGTACCTCGGATCGAATCCGGAGAGGTCCTCGAACGCGCCGAGGTCGAACGCCATGCAGGCGCCGGTGAGCCAGTTGACCCATTCGGGGTCGTCGTCGTCTGGGATCCAGCCCCTGCGAGTCCGGCCCGTGCGCAGGCTCACCACGGACCCGGCGAACTCGGTCTGCCCGGACGAGTTGACGACCTGCGGTGAGATGACCTGAGTGGGATCGGAGCGCACCTCCTGGGCGAGCGCGGACAAGACCGGGATGTCTGCCGCCGCGTCCGGATTGAGGAGGACGAAGACGCCGATCCCGTCGGCGATGGCTGCCTGCACCCCGCGGTTGACCCCGGCACCGAAACCGTCGTTGGCCGGCGACGGGATGAGTGTCCAACCGCGAGCCGTGCACAGCGCTCTGATCGCTGCGCATTCTTCGAGGGTCGACGGATTGTCCACGACGTAGACGCATGCGTCCGCCATCTCGGAGGCCGGCGGGATGTTTCGCGCCAGCAGTGCATGAGCGCCGTAGTTGACGATGACGACGGCGAAGGTCGATCCGGTCATCGGTCGTCGCTTCCCGCTCGGCGTCCACGGGGGTGTGACCGGAGAGGGGTGGGGCCGACGCGGGCGAGGTCATGCAGGAGGTCTTCATATCCGTCGGTCACGGTGTCCCACGAGTATCGGGCGATCTCGGTGCGCAGTCGGTCGCCACACGCCTGCGATTCCTCCGGATGTGCCTCCACGTGCTCGATCCGGGCAGTCACGCCCGCAGCATCGGTGAAGAACAGGCCGCTGTCACCGAGCACCTCACGGTTGAACACGACGTCGTCCGCGATGACCATGGCCCCGGCACCGGCCGCGCGCAGCAGAGAGGGGTTGGTGCCGCCGACGCTGTGACCATGGAGATAGGAGGCGCAGTTGGCGTAGAGCTGGTCCAGGAGCTCCTGATCCCACAGCGCGCCGAGGAATCGGACCCGCTCATCGTCGGCGGCCTCATGGATCTGCCGGGTGTACTCGGCGGCGTACGGAGCGGAGCCGACCACCGCCAGGGGAAGTTCGGCGTTCGAACGGCTGTAGCCGTCCACGATCTCCAACACGTGGTTCTCCGGCTCGAAGCGCGCGACCACCAAGTGGTATCCGTGAGGTCCGAGGCCCACCTCGGCCAGTCGGGAGGAGCTGGGAGACTCGATGATCGGAGCGCCGTAGGCGATCTCACGGGTGCTGGCACCGAACTCGTCGGTGTAGTACTCAGCGATTCCACGGGCGTCGGCGATGAGCGCGTCGGACAGGCGGACGGCCATGGCCTCGGCGGCGCGGTAGTACCGGCGGCCTGCCCCCTGCCACTTGGCGCGCTTCCATTCGATGCCGTCGACGTGGGTCGCGGTGGGGATCCGACGCGCGCGCAGAACCGGCAGAAGTGGCGAGTTCGCGGCGTTGAAGACGATGGCCGCATCCGTGCCGCGCAGTGCCGGGTGGAGGACGGACAGCGTGGTGTGGCTGAGGGTCTCCAGTGATTTCCGCCGCATGGCGGGCAAGGTCACCAGGTCCATGCCGAGGTAGCGGCGCGGAATCTCGGGGGCCTCATCCTGTGCTGTGCGGCAGAAGACGGTGACGCTGTGGCCCCGATTCACCAGACGCCGTCCGATCTCTTCCACTGCGGTTTCGAATCCGCCATACCTCGCGGGAACCCCCCGGGTTCCGATCAGTGCCACCTTCAACGGATCGCTTCCCCCCACGTGCGCCATGGATCGAATGATCTCATACGCCTTCCCTGCCACCAGACGCGTCGTGGTCATGGTGGACACGGTGTGGGCTCCTGAATGGTCGCTCGGCCGGAAGTCGGGCTCTATGTCCGTGCGCGGAGGCGGGACCTCGTCATGAAGCCCTGGCCTCGCCATCCGGCGTGATGTCGCGGGGCCGCCGCCACCCCTTGCGCCCGGGCCCCTGGTCCACCTTGTCGGCCGTCGAGAACGACGGGGCCACGGCGCACGCCCGACCGGTGAGTGGCCATCGCGTCCGCTCTCCGCCGACGGGTGGAAGCGCTGTGGAGCGGCGTGACAGGTCTCGATCGGTGATGGCGAGGCCCGTCGACCGAGCCGATGGGGATCGGCAGTCGGACGGAATCCTGTTCGAGGCGTTTCGAATGGCCCGCTGGGTCGTCGGGCTCTGCGCCGGGCAAGGGGCCTGGACAGGGACGACGTGGTGGGAACCTGGGCCCGGCCTCTTCATGGCGCGACTATGCTGGGGCGGTTGACTCAGCCGCCCGGCGGCTGGATTCTCGGCTCGGCCGCCGCGCTGGACTCCGTTCGCATCGCTTTGCGACTCGTGGGGCGGGCGCTCCGGACCGGCCGATATCACAGCTACAGTGTCGTCCGCGCCAGAAGAGGGCGAGACGGGTCGGCTGAAGAATGAGGGGGAACGCTGCGTGAAGATCTTGGTCGCGTGGGCGAACAACACGGCCGCGAATCTGGGGGTGCGAGTGCTCGCGCAGGGCTCGCGGGATCTGCTCAGCCAGGTCTGGCCGGGGGCGGAATTCGAATACATGAACTATGGGGCGCGACCGGATGCGGTGACGTGGACTCCGAAGGGGCTCATCCGGGAACGAGTCACCGGCCGTCGAGGAATGATGGACTGGTTCTCCCAGTTCGACCTGATGTGGGACACCCGGTCGGGTGACAGCTTCACCGATATCTATGGGATGGACCGCCATCGGACGATGTCGCTCATCCATGAGTTCGTCCACGAGGCCGAAGTTCCGGTGGGAATGGCTCCCCAGACCATCGGGCCGTTCTCCAGGCGTGAGGCCCGGCTGCTGGCGCGTCGCAACCTTTCACGGTCCTCCCTGGTCTTCGCGCGGGACGCCGCCAGTGCCCGAGCTGCCGCCGCGTTGGGCAGACCGGTCGAGCTGACCGTCACGGACATGGTCTTCGGGCTCGAGCAGCCGGAGAAGTCGGATCCTCACGATGTCGTCCTCAACGTGTCCGGTCTGCTGTGGCACGAGAACTCGCATGTCGACCACGAAGCCTATCGGCACGGAGTGCACTCGATCATCCAGCAGCTCATCTCGGATGGTCGCTCGATAACTCTGCTCCCTCATGTCCTGGACTCGCCGAATGTCGACAATGACGTGCCTGTGGCGAAGCACCTGGTAGGGCACTACGACGGGGCTCTGGACCTCGTCGTCCCGCAGGATCTCGACGATGCGCGTGGCCTGATCGCCTCCGCGCAAGTGGTGATCGGTGCGCGCATGCATGCCTGCCTCAACGCGCTCTCCACCGGTGTCCCTGCGGTGGCGATGGCCTACTCGAGGAAGTTCGCCCCGTTGATGAATGCTCTCGGCTGGGAGCACGTGGTGCCCATCGCCGACGGCGACGAGACTGCGCGGGCCGTCCTCGCCTCCGTCAGGCGCGAAGGGCTGGGGGAGCACGCGCGCGAGGTGCAGGCACGGGCCCGCGATCTCATGGACAGGACCATCCCGCTGCTCGGAGGGCTCACCTCGTGAGTCCATCTCTAGGGCGTTCAGCTGCGCGCGGGGCGGCCTTCACCCTCGGTGCGCAGGGCGTCAAGATGTTCCTCCAGCTGCTCTCAGTGGTCACTCTCTCTCGGCTGCTCAGCCCACACGACTACGGTCTGCTGGCCATCGTGATGGTGATCATCGGGATCGGCGAGATCTTCCGTGACTTCGGGCTGACCTCGGCCTCCGTCCAGGCGGAGGAGCTGACGGACGGCCAGCGGGACAACCTCTTCTGGATCAATACGGCGATCGGTGTCGTGCTGGCGGCACTCATGTTCGCTCTCGCGAATCCTGTGCACCAGTTCATGGGGGAGGACGACCTCATCGCCATCATCAGGGTGCTGTCCTGCATCTTCCTGATGAACGGGCTGACAACCCAGTACCGCGCCCAGCTGATGAGAGGTCTCCGCTTCCGCGCACTGGCGGTGATCGACATCGCGGCGGCCGTGCTCGGACTCGGCTCGGCGATCGTCGCAGCCGCGCTCGGCGCGGGATACTGGGCGCTCGTGCTCCAGCAGCTCGTCAACAGCCTCGCTCTCCTGCTGGGCGCAGTCCTCGCGGGGCCCTGGCTCCCACGCTGGTACTCGCGCAGGTATCCGATCGTGCCCTTCATCCGGTTCGGATGGAACATGGTCGCCTCGAGCCTGGCCAACTACGCCGGCAATCAGGTCGACACCATCATGGTCGGCGCCCAGTTCGGCACGACCTCCCTGGGCCTGTACAACCGTGCCTATCAGCTGATCACCTCGTCGTTCAACCAGATCCGCACGCCGATCTCCTCCGTGGCCATCCCGGTCCTGTCGCGGATCCAGAAGGACACCCAGCGGTTCGACTCCTTCGTGATCTCGGGCCAGCTCGCCCTCGGTGTCGGGCTGGGCATCCCCCTCGCCCTGGTCGCAGGGTTGGCGGATCCCGTCGTCCACATCGTCCTGGGACCGCAGTGGGGTGCGGCGGCGCCGTTCCTCCGCTTCTTCGCAGGTGCCTCCCTGCTCTCCTCTCTCGCCTTCGTCGGGTACTGGGTGTACGTGAGCCGAGGGCTGGCCCACCAGCTCTTCCGATACTCCATGGTCTCCCTGGGGATCCGTGCCGTCTGCATCATCGCGGGCGGCCTTCTCTTCGGCCTGATGGGCGTCGCAGCGGGAGTTCTCGCGGCGCCTCTGCTGGCCTGGTCCCTCTCGTTGTTCTGGCTCTCCCGGGTCACTCCGATCCCGTTCAAGGCGCTGTGGGGCGGAGGGCTCCGAGTCTCGGGTCTGACGTGCGTCGTCGCGGCAGTCTCGTGGGCCACTGCATCGGTGGTCCACACCAACGCATGGCTCACGGTGCTCGCAGGGACAGCCTGTGGGCTGGCAGCCGCCGCGGTGTTCCTGGTCATCCCGGTGTTCCGACGCGATGCGCACGCCCTTCTCGGGTTCGCACGCCTTGTGCTCAAGCGCGAGCGGGCGTAGGCGCCGCAGACTTCTCGGCAGATTCCCCTGCCCGGCCGTGATGAGCTATCGGTTCGTCGCCGTGGCCAATCCTCGACAAGAAGGAGAAGACATGCGTGTGGACAAGCTGCGCGACACCAAGCGCGAATTGGCGCGAAGGCTGGACCAGCTGCGAGAGTCCTCGCATGTGGTTGCGTCGTACTATTACGATTGCCATCGTTACCTGAGATTCTCTTCGAGCCTCGGCCCTTTTCGTACACGCAGGAATCTCGCCGCCAAGATCACCGAGAGGTATCACGGTGTCGAGAAGGGTCTCTCGCTACCAGCCCCGGAGCCGGGCCACGGCGCGAGCGTCATCGAGCCGCTGACGAGGCTCCTGACGCAGTACCTGGAGTCCTACGGGGAAGACGAGCTCACGGCCGCTGCCGTCGGGGCGCTGAGCGCCTATCACGAATTCAATGCACAGCGCATCGACGTCGGATCCATCCCCTTCGGGGACCGGATCGAGCATCTGGTGAGGAACTATTCGGGCAACCCGATCGGCGTGGCCGGTGTCCGCGACGTCTCCCGATCGGAGGTCGAGTCCGCGGCAGCGAGCGTGACTCCCGAGTTCTTCAGCAGTCGACATTCTGTGCGCATATACGACCCGCAGCCGGTGACGGACCAGGAGATCGAGACCGCGGTCCTGGCGGCTCGTTGCGCTCCGGCGGTCTGCAATCGCCAGTTCGGCGCGATCCGCACGTGGCGGGACCGGGAGACCATCGACCGTCTTCTCGAGATCCAGGGTGGGACCAGGGGGTTCGGCGAGAACATCCCGGCGCTGGCGCTCGTCACCGTCTCCCTGCGAAGCTACTGGAGGTCAGCCGAACGCAATCAGGGGTGGATCGATGGCGGCCTCTTCGCCATGAACTTCATGCTGGGGCTCCATGCTCAGGGCCTCGGCAGCGTGGCCCTCAACTGGTCCAAGGTGCCGTCGCGCGATCGCCTGCTCCGTCAGGCGATGCCTGATCTGCGCGATGACGAGGCGGTCGTCATGTTCATCGGGTTCGGACACCTCCCCGACGAGTTCAGGGTCGCTGCTTCTCCTCGCATCGGTCTCGGAGAGAGCTGACCCGGTCGAGGATCGCGCCCCCCGTTCGACCGAATGCAGCCGCACTTCACAGACAACTCGACCGAGGAGGCGTGTCACGGGTGCCGTCGGTGGCTCGTGGCGTGTCGATGCGCAGGTCTGATCGTCGAGTCGACGCTGAGATCCCCGTCGATCTCACCCGCTGTGCCCGCATCGGTGAGGATCTCCCTGTGGAACCGCTCCCCAGCACCGCCCACTAGGGGGACACCTGCTCGGCCGCGGCGGGCGTCACGACGACGGATCGCGCCGACGACCGCCAGTGCTTCAGCCGCAGCGCCGGCTTCTCGATCGCGAACCAGGAGGCTGCTGCCAGCGGCAGAGTGCATGCCGTGCTCAGCAGGAAGAACACGACCACATTGAGGGTGTACAGGCCCCACACGGCCAGCACTTGCTGGACGAGGAAGGCGTAGATGTAGACGCCGTACGAGAGGTCGTTGCGCAGGCGGAAGCGGGGCGCCTTCAGCAGTGCGCCCGCCGTGAGCATCAGGTAGGCCAGTGGAATCGCACCGACGATGCGGTAGTCCGGAAGCCACTGACTCGCGAGCACGATCACCACGGCTCCGACGATCCACACCCGTCCGACCGGCAGCCGGTCGCGGTACCGCCAGATCACGGCGCCGGCCAGGAACATGGGGGCGAAACGTGCCCCGTTGTTGATCCAGAAGTTGTGCACCAGCTGGAGGTCCACCGCCACGGCGATGACCACGGAGAACAGGAACAGCGCGAGGATCGTGCGGCGGCGCCTCAACAGTCCGACGAGTCCGAACACAAGCACTGCGAGGTAGCATCCGAACTCCCAGAACAGCGTCCACAGCGACCCGTTCCAGGCCTCCGGATAGGGAACGTCCCGGGGCGTCCCGGCGATGTCGAACTGGTTGATGAGGAGCCCGGCGTTGCTGACGATGTAGTGCAGGTTCGCGGTCGTGAAGACGCCTGTCGTCAGCGGCACGACCACCAGAGCCGTCAGGATCAGGCAGACCCAGAACGCGGGGAAGATGCGCAGCACGCGCGCCCGCAGGTACGCGAACCACGAAGGATGGTTCATCCAGGACGAGACGATCAGGTAGCCGCTGATGGCGAAGAAGCCATCGACGTGGATCTGGCTCGCGAACTGGTGCAGCGGCGGCCACGAGATCGTGCGTCCGGTCAGCGGAAACGAATGGAACAGGATGACGCCTACGGCCAACATGAGCCGGACGAAGTTCAGTCCATTGCGGGCTCTTCACGAACGAGGGTGTAGCGCGGGTCTGAACCCTCCGGCTTCGAGCAGCGACCGAGCGATGTAGTGGGTGAGGTTGCGGAAGCCGAGGGCGGAGCCGCGGAGGTGTTCGAGTCGCCCGTTGATGGCCTCGGTCGGGCCGTTGCTGGTGCCGGGGCGGTCGAAGAACGCGAGGATGTCGCCCGCCCGCTGCTTCATGGTCCGGCCGAGCTTGCGGACCTCGACGAGCGCCGCGGGAACGCCGCTGCTGATCGCAGCGATCACCTCCTGCATCATCGCCTTCGCTTTCTTCTTGTCGGGCTCCCGGTAGGCCGCGACGATGCGCTGGTAGATGCCCCAGGTCGCCTCGACCTCGACGTGCTCCTCGCTCGCGAACACTGCGTCCAGGCGTGCCCGCTGCCGGTCGGTGAGCAGGCTCGCCCCGGTGTGCAGGGTGCGGCGGGCTTTGTAGAGCGGCTCGCCCTTGAGCCCGCGGTGACCGGTGGTGTCTTGCTGGACCCGACGCCGGCAGACATCCAGCGCGTCGCCGGCGAGGCGGACCACGTGGAACGGGTCCATGACGGGGACGGCGTCGGGGAGTTCCTCGGCGGCAGCGGTCTTGAACCCGGCGAAGCCGTCCATCGCGACCACCTCGATCCGCTTCGCCCAGTCCGCAGGGCGGGCGGCGAGCCACTGCTTGAACACCGCCTTGGAGCGGCCCTCGACCATGTCCAGCAGCCTCGCCGGCCCGGTCTTGTTCCTCGCGGGCGTGAGGTCGATGATCACGGTGACGTACTTGTCGCCCAGCCTCGTGTGTCGCCAGACGTGCTCGTCGACACCGATCGTGGTGACCCCGTCGAACCGGGCGGGGTCGTCGATCAGGCGCCGCTTGCCTTCCGCGAGGACGGCGGCGTTCGCGGCACTCCAGGACACCCCGAGACCTGCGGCGACGCGGGTGACGGTGAGGTGGTCGATGACGATGCCCCGCAGCGCCCACTCCAGGCCGCCGCGGGAGATCTTCGCACGCGGCGCCGCTGCCCGCGTCATGTCCTGCCGCCACGTGCGCCGGCAGTGTCCGCACCGGTACCGGCGCACCCGCACCAGCAGGGTCGTCGGCCGGTGCCCGAACGGCTCGTGCGCCAGTCGACGCGTGACCGTGTCCCGCGGCACGCCCTCGACACCGCACTTCCGACACCACGGGTCGTCCTCGACGACGCGGCATTCGATCGTGGCCCGATCCGGCTCGATCAGCTGGCCGACGGCGACGAGGCCGAGCTCGTCGAGGCGGCAGAACGTGGTCAGGTCAGGGGTCGCGAAAGTAGGGTGGAGCACGTCGAGGTCTTTCGGGATGGCGAGCGTGAAGAACTTCCATCATCCGGGAGACCTCGACCCCTACCCGGCCACCGACGCGCTCAACCGACTACACCCTCGTTCATGAAGAGCCCCATTGCGGCGGGGCTCGAAGACCGCAGAAAAAACCCTGTCGTTCCCCATCATATCCCCTTAGGCTCCCCTCAGCCCCATTGAACATTATCGCCTCGGGCGGGTGCGGTCAATCATGATCGAGACGGATGTGCGGCGAGGACCGACGTGCACCTGTTCCAGAAGATCTCCGAGTCCGGCGAACATGATTGCTTCCTCGGTCGGGTCGGGAAGAACCTGAGGCCGTGCCGTTCATTCGCCGGTGCCTTCGACCGCTTCGCCCCTACCGCATCCATTCCCCGGACATGCAGCCCAGCATGGAATTCACGGCGAACTGCGCGCCGTGGGTCTGGCCCACGCCAGGAGCGAGGAGACGCGGTCCGGACACCGTGGTGTTCAGGGCGCCACCAAGCGCACGGTGGGGCAGGCCTCGCGGATCAGGCCAGTGATGTCGCGCGGAAGCGGCTGAAGTTGTACGTCCCCGTTGTCGTCGCGGATGAGGACCGGCTGGCGGACACACCGATCGTCCCGGGGGTCTGGAGCGCGGCGGTGGTGTCCGTCGACGTGATCTGCCAGGCGCTCGGCTCAGTGCTGCCGGCCTTCCACAGCTTCGCCGTGATCGTCGTGGTCCCGGAACCCGATACCTGCGCCTTCACGGTGAAGCTGTCGCCGCTCGCCCAGGTGACTCCCGGCACCGCATACGTGTTGAGCACGTCGTTGCCGTGCTGCGTGACAAGCCACACCGAGCCGTCGCTCCGCAGCCACACACGCACCTGGTAGTTGTCGCCGCTCGCGTTCTGGCGAGCGAAGAAACCGACATATGACTGGCCGGTCGCCGGTGCGTCGGCGGCCGAGACGTTCGCCTCCAGGAGGACGTCCTGTACCGAGACCCCGTTGAGTGCCTGGAACCTCACCTTGCCCGTGGGGATCTCGAGCTTGCCGGACCCGCTGGCCACGCTCGCGGCGCTGGCACCGCCGTACAGGGTGCTCCACGCTCCGCCCTTGTCGGAGGCGCCCCAGCCGGTCGCCACCGTACGGCCGAAGCCATCGGCGGCGAGGTAGGAGCTCAGATCCGGCGGTCCGTCGGTGGCGGTGATGGTCTTGGTGGTGGTGCCGGTGAGGCCGTTGCTGTCCTTGACGGTGAGTTTGACGGTGTAGGTGCCGGCTTGGGTGTAGGTGTGGTTGGTGGTCTTGCCGGTTCCGGCGGTGGAGTTGTCGCCCCAGTCCCAGGTGTAGGTGGAGATGGTGGCTCCGTCCTGGGCGGTGGAGGCGGAGGCGTCGACGGTGGTCTTGAGGTCGGTGGTCTGTGCGGTGAACGACGCGGTCGGGGCCGTCGCGGCCGGTGGGTCGGTGGCGGTGATGGTCTTGGTGGTGGTGCCGGTGAGGCCGTTGCTGTCCTTGACGGTGAGTTTGACGGTGTAGGTGCCGGCTTGGGTGTAGGTGTGGTTGGTGGTCTTGCCGGTTCCGGCGGTGGAGTTGTCGCCCCAGTCCCAGGTGTAGGTGGAGATGGTGGCTCCGTCCTGGGCGGTGGAGGCGGAGGCGTCGACGGTGGTCTTGAGGTCGGTGGTCTGTGCGGTGAACGACGCGGTCGGGGCCGTCGCGGCCGGCGGCGGCGAGAGGTCGACCACGCGGAACGTGTCGAACGACGCCGTTGAGGACGTGGTCGCAGATGCCGCCCGAGCGAACTGGACACTGGTGTATCCGGCGGCCTGCAGCGCCGCAGTCGAATCCGTCGTCGTCAACTGCCAATCGGTGGGCTCGGGCGAGCCGTCCTTCCAGACCTTGGCCTGGATCGTGGTCGGACTGGTGCCGGAGACCTTCGTCTTCAGATGGAAGACCTCGCCATTGGTCCAGGTCAGACCCGGCATCTTCATCACCTTGAGATCGGTGCCGGATTGCTGCGCCAGGAGCCACACGCTTCCGTCGCCATTCATCCAGACGCGCGCTGTGTAGTTGCTGCTGGCCGACTGTCGTGAGGCGATGCCGACGTATGAGCTGCCCTGCGATGGCGGAGAGCTCAGTGAGAACTGGACCGAGGCCTCGGAGTCTCGCACCGAGAGCCCTGCCAGTGCCATGTTGCGTGTCTTGCCGCCAGACAGGGTGATGTTTCCTCGGGAACCGTCGACGGATCCGTCCGCGGCGGGACCGTACAGTGCGGACCAGGTGCCGCCGATGTCCGCGGCGCCCCATCCTGACGGGACGGTTCGGCTGAAGTCGTCGGAGGCCGCATAGGTGACAGCTGTGACCGTGACCTGTTGGGTCTTGGTCGCGGTCGAACCCATGCTGTCGGTGACGGTGAGCTTGATCGAGTACGTGCCGGCTGCGGCGTACGTGTGGGTGGCAGTCCTGCCCGAGCCGTCGGTCGAGTCGTCGCCCCAGTCCCATGCATAGGTCAGCGTCGCTCCGTCGCTCGCGGTCGAGCCGCTGCCGTCGGCGGACACCCCGAGGCCATCCGCCACCGCGGTGAACGAGGCCGTCGGAGCCGCATGGGTCACCGTCACATCGCGGGTCTTGGTCGCCGTCCCTCCCCGGTTGTCGGTCACCGTCAAGGTGATGGTGTAGGTCCCCGGTTCGTTGTAGGTGTGCGCCATGGTCATGCCGGTGCCCGCAGCCGTTCCATCGCCCCAATCCCACGAGTAGCCGACGAGGGAACCATCCGGGTCGCTCGAGGCGGTGCCGTCGACGGACGCCGTCAGCCCGCTCGCCGTGCTGGTGAAGGAGGCCGTGGGCGGATCATTCGGGGCCAGCACCGTGACGGAGTTGGTGACACTGCTCGTCATACCCGAGTCATCGGTGACGGTGAGGGTCACCGGATAGGTGCCGGCCGAGGCGTAGGTGTGCGTCGCGGTCTTCCCTGTGCCCGCCGCGGAGCTGTCGCCGAAGTTCCATGCGTAGGAGGTGATCGAGTGGCCGTTCATCGCTGTCGAGCCCGAGGCGTCGAACGAGGCCTTCAGGTCCGCGGAGGTCGTGGTGAACGCCGCGGTCGGCGGAGTCAGCCCCTTGCCGATGCTGTAGTGCTGCGCGACCTGCTGGGGAGTCAGCGCGGACGAGTAGATCGCCACATCGTTCATCGACCCGGAGAAATAGTTCGACGTCGGCGCGTTGGGCCAGCCGCCCACATTGTCGCCGGCGATCCGCCAGTAGCCGGTGAAGGGCTGAGCGGTCGTGACGGATGCGTTCGAGGCGACGAGCGTGCCGTCCAGGTACAGCTTCATGCCGTCACTGCCGAGGGTGCTGACGACATGGTGCCAGTTCCCATCGTTGTACGACTGCGGACTGGTGATGGTCTGCGCGGAACCCGGATAGACACCGAAGACGATCTTCCCGGCGTTCGTCATATAGACGTGTCGGTCGTGGTTGCTGGAGCTTCCGGTCTGCGAATCGCCGTAACCGATCAGCATGCCGCCCTCGGTGGTGGTCGTCTTGAACCACGTCTCCTCGGACAGACTGCTCGCCGTCGAGGCCGTCTTCGAACTGGACACGATGCCCTTGTTCGTACCATCGAAACGGGATGCCGCCGAGCCCTGATCCGCGATACCGCCGGGAGTCACCGTCGTGACGTTGGCGCCGTACACAGGATTGTTGGCCCCCGCCCAATCGACGGCGGTTCCGCCCAGGCGGTAGTACAGGGACGGGTTGTCCTGGAGAACGGTGCTCGCGTACGGCGACGTCGAACTGCTCGCGATCGTCACCGTGACAGGCGAGCTGGCTCTGGAGTTCCCATCCGCGTCGGTGGCTGTCACCGTGTACGTCTGACTGGAGCCGGGCGTGAGGCCGCTGTCGTTGAGGGTGACGGTGGGCTGGTTCCACCAGGTGGAGGCCACCGTCTGGGTCGCGACCGGTGTGGATGAGCCCTGTCGGCGCAGCGTGTAGGTGAGATTGAGATCGTCGCGGTCCCAGTTCGCCGGGATGCTGATGCGCGCCGTCCCCGAGGTCACCGAGATCGCCTGCGGTGTCCAGCTCGACGTCTGTACTCGAGGCCCTTGCTTCGCGCCTCCCGGAGGAGCGGTGGAGAATCGTGTCAGGCCCTGCTGGGACAGATTGTTCACCGTGCCGAACTCGCCGCCGATCGAGATGTAGCCCGCGGCGCCGGTCACGCTCAGTCCGGCCTGACCGAGGCCCGACGTCGTGCCGACCGTGAAGTCGGGGAACCAGTCGTATGCCGACGGCGAGGGGGTGCCGCTCCAGTCCTTGTACGTGCTTCCGGCGCTCGAGGAACGTGTCAGTGTGCCGTTCGCGTAGGTCGTGTACGACTCGGCGTAGCGATAGGCGCGGGGATTCGAGTCTGGCCAGAGGCTGACGGTCTCGCACTGGTGCGTGTGATCGGTCGCGTACACGACCGACCCGGTCGAGTACACGCCGTAGTGATCGCCGTGGCAGTCGGAGATCCATCGGATGTCTCCACTTCCCGCGTCGGCGGCGAAGACGCCTTCGAGGTTGCCCACTGCAGCGTTCGCATATACCCAGCCGGTGCCGTAGACACCGCTCGCGTCGGCGGCGAGGCCGAAGATGCCAGCCGAACCGGCATCCGATCCGGTGTTCCAGCCGTTCTGGACGACGTTCGGAGCCTGCCATGCGGTGTTGATCGCACCCGTCACGGGGTCGAGGTTGGCCAGGCCGCGCTGAACCTGGCCGTTGGTGGAGTAGAACCGGCCACCGATGACCACCTTGCCGGTCTGCGGCTCCATCACCATCGCGTCGACCTGCCGGTCCGTGATCGGCGCCCAGGCGAGAAGGGCACCGGTGCTCGGGTCGAAGGCGGCCAGGTTCTGACGTGTCGTCCCGTTGGCCTGGGTGAAGAGCCCGCCCACGTAGACGCCCGAGGACGTCGCCGTCATCGCGTAGACGCCGGTGCCCCCGATGGACGAGTTGAAGCCGGGCACGAGCTGCCCGGTCGTGGCGTCCAGCGCCGCGAAGTTCCAGCGGGGCTGGCCGTTGACGGTGTCGAACGAGCCCCCGATGTAGATCCGCTTGCCATCGGGCGAGGCGGTCACGGACTTGACCACGCCGTTGACGGTGGGCGCGAAGGCGGTGATGAGGTTTCCGGTCGTGATGTCGTACGCGAGGACGTTGCTGCGCGGCGTCAGATTGGTGTTGACGGCTGCGCCGGCCGGCCGGACGTTGGCGAACTTGCCGACCGCGTACACCGTCGTGCCGATGGTCGTCTGGGCCCACACATAGCCGTCGTTGATCTGCACGGTGGGCAGGTCGTCGGAGGTGACATGGTCAGGGGTTCGCTGCAGCAGGGGCGCCGGCGAGGAGGGCGTCGGAGTGTCATCGGCACGAGCCGCGGGAACGGTGATGAGAGCACCGACGGCCACGAGCACGGTTGCCGTGAGTGCCGCGAGACCACGACGGATGAATCCTTGATGGACGCGAGATGCGGGGTGCATGGTCACGCTGTCCTCCCTGTGAAGACCGCGATGGGATCCCCCGCCGCATAATTGACACTGATGGTGACCTCGCGGTCCTTGGCCGGGTCCAGCATGAAGACGTAGGTCCCCGTGGCGGTGGAGCCCGGCTCGACGCTGCCCTGCAGGGCATGCGGATCTCCGGCGGTCGTGCCCACGCCATAGCCGCCGTCGTCGGCGGACAGGGTGACGACGGCGGAATTGACGTCGAGCGACTCATCGCCCTTGTTCTGGACGGAGACCGTCACGCGAACTGCAGGGCCGGCGGTCTCGCCCGGCAGCTTGGCCTCGACGGTGATCGTCTCGATCTTGGTGAGGGACACGGTGGCACCGGTGCCGAATGTCACCGGCTTGTCGAGGGCCGCGGACTCGGTGGGCACGGGAGCCGCTGCGGTGGGCCCCATCGGCGCATCCTTGGCCGCGGGGGCCCAGCTGCCGGTGGGCGACGGCGGTGCAGAAGGCGTCGCGGCCCCCGAGGTCGGTCCCGACGACGTGGTCGGAGCGCTCGAGGGGGAAGAGGTCCCGGCATCGGAGGAGGACGAGGACGGAGATGCCGAGGGTGCGGTCGACGAGGACGAGGAACCACCCGACGTGGGCGGGGTGCTCGGGGTCTCGGTCGAGCAGCTCGTCAGCGCGAACGTGCAGACGAGCGCGAGAGATGTGATGGCACCGACCTGAGATGTCGTGCGACCGGAGAAGCGCTTCACGGTGACTCCTCGAATGCGTCCCCCGGACCGTGCGGCCGAGGTGTGGAGGAGATCCTGGACGACGGTTCTGCCAAACCCGCCCGTGTCGACGACGCCCCCCGGTCATCTGGATGGTCGGATTATATATTCGACTGTCGTGCGGAGGCGACCCTTCTGCCGCCCCCGGGAACGTGTTTCGGGACTCCGTCGCCTTTGCCCGGCCGAACGCGGCACGCTGCGATGAGCGCGAAGGGACTGCAATGCTGTGACCTGGGGCTTTGCCCGTGGAGACAGTCGTTTCAGGAAAGCCGTCTCGGAGTTCCGGTGCACCGGACGGAGAAGGATGACCATGTTCCACATCGTTCGGAAGTGTCACTGGAAGCTCGATCCCCAGGTGTGTGAAAAATTCATGCTGCGGTGCCCCACATCTCACCCGCATCTCTCCGAGCCGGGATGTGGGGTTCGGCTCGGAGAGATGGGGCGCCGACCCTCAGGCCTCGTCCGCGCGCTGTGCCTCAGCTGGAGGCGACCGCAGGGATGGGGGCAACACCTGCGTTGAGCGCAGCAAGGGCGCGCCGGAGGGTGGTACTGGAGGTATGAGCCGTGTACGGGAAGTACACGACCTCGACGCCGACCTCGGCGAACTCCCGTTCCAGGCGCAGGCCCTTCTCGGTGCCGCGCCAGTCGTCGCCCTTGAAGAAGTGCGTGAAGCGCACGTCGCGCCACGCATCCATCTTCGACGGCTCGGTCTCGACGTAGACGTCGTCGACGAACGAGATGTGCCTGACGATCTCGGCACGCTCCGCCGTCGGGACGACGGGCTCGATGCCCTTGACCTCCCGCAGCATCTCGTCGCTCACGACACCCGCGATGAGGATGTCGCAGTGCTGCTTGGCATGACGCAGCAGGTTCAGGTGGCCCACATGGAACAGGTCGAAAGCGCCTGCCGCATAGCCGATACGTTGATTCATGGATCCCCCGATCACGTGTTCTCCCCAGGACGGCTCTCGGCCGTCGGGCGGCCCCCCGGCCGCCGGTTCGAGTCCGGCTCGGACGCTCGTGAGAGCGATGCCCGAGCCGGAGCTCCAGGTCGTCAGTAGGCCCCGCTCGGCTTGAGCATGACCTTGGCGGTGCGCCACATGATCTGCAGGTCGTTGATGACCGACCAGTTCTCGACGTACCGCAGGTCCAGGCGCACGCTCTCGTCCCACGACAGGTCGCTGCGGCCGCTCACCTGCCACAGGCCGGTGATGCCGGGCTTGATGTACATGCGGCGATGCACCGCCCCCGCGTACTCGCTCACCTCGCGGGGGAGCGGGGGCCGCGGCCCGACGACGCTCATCTCCCCGCGCAGCACGTTCCAGAACTGCGGGAGCTCATCGAGCGAGTACTTGCGCAGGATCGCGCCGACCCGTGTGATCCGCGGGTCCTCGCGCATCTTGAACAGCACGCCGGCGCCCTCGTTCTGCGCCGCGAGCTCGGCGAGGCGCTCCTCGGCGTCGGTGCACATGGTGCGGAACTTGAGCATGCCGAACTCGGTGCCGTCGCGCCCGATGCGGGTCTGGCGGAAGAAGATCGGCCCGGGCGAGTCGATCTTGATGAGCAGGGCGATCAGTGGCGTGAGCAGGGCGATCGGCGTGAGCGCGACCAACGCGACCGCGATGTCGAGCGCGCGCTTGAGCAGATGCGTGCCGCCCTCGTAGGCCGGAATCTTCACGTGGATCAGAGGGAGCCCCTCGACCTGACGCAGGGAGATGCGGGGGCCGGCGACATCGGTGAGCCGGCTCGAGAGGACAAGCTCGGCGGCCGTGCCCTCGAGCTGCCATCCGAGGCGCTTGACGAAGTCGGGCGAGCCCTCCGGGCGGCTCGCGACGACGATCGTGTCGGCCCCCACCTCGGACGCGGCCGAGGCGACCGTGTCGGGCGTGCCGAGCACGCGGTAGGAGGAGTTGCCGACGATGAAGCGGCCCGAGCCGTTCTCCCGGCCGTCCAGCAGGGTCGCGCCGACCACGTCGTAGCCGTACGCGCCGGAGCTGCGCAGCGAGGAGATGACGTACTCGACGTCCTCCTCCTCGCCCACGACCAGCGTGCGCGAGGTGAACTCGCCCTCGAGCCGCTTGCGCTGCAGCCAGCGCCGCCAGGTCCACCGTTCGATGAGCATGCCGAGCACCCCCACGGGAAGGGCGAGGAACAGTGCGGCGCGAAGATCCTGCCAGTCCAGGAGAACGCCGGTCACGGCGAGGAGCGCGAAGGCGAGCCCTCCGGCATTGGCGACCGCCCGATACTCGGCGGTGCCCGAGCCGATGAGCGAGGCGTCGCGCGTACGCAGCCCCGCCAGCGTGAGGATCCAGAACACCGCCAGCACCACCGCATTGCGCACGGTCGGTCCGTCCATGGCGCCGACAGCGACCTGGAGTGCGCTGGTCGCTCCGATCGCGACGATGATCGCGAGCACGTCCGAGCCGAGCAGGCGGAGCCGGTAGCGACGCTCCCACAGGCGCCGGCGCTCGAGCGTCGGCGTGATCCGGGGCGCGACGAGCGTGGCCCACGGCTCGGTCAGGACCCGAGGAGCGGTCAGCGGCAAGGTCACCGTGTCGCTGTGACCCGTGCTCACAGCGTCTTCGAACGTGGTCATGACGAGGCCCCCCGGCCCCGAGCGCACGACAAAATCCCCCAGTACTTCACTGTTCCCCCAAAAAAAACGAAAACCCCCCTCCGTGAGCTGTGTGCTCGCGAAGGTCTGCGCTCCCGACCCCCCGGGAAACCGTGCGCCCCTGTGATCCCCCGATCACGGGCCCGTGGACGCCGTACCCCTACGACGTCTACACGCACGATGTACTGCAGACTCGGTGATCGTAACCCATGTCGGCGACTCCCACTGCCGGTTTCGGCAGATGGACGCTTCGCATCGTCCCGGCGGCCCTCGTCACGCGGGTCTCGACCCGCTGCGCGGGCAGGTGCGGTGCAGCAGAGCCGCGGCCGCGGTGGCTGCACCGCACGGGTGCCACCCTATGGAGAACTTATGCCTGGCGTGCGTCTCACTAAGTGCATTCATGCACGTCACGCACGTATTTGGACCCCCTCCTGTTTCGGGGGGTCAGCGTGAGCGGCGCCACCCGATAGGGGGTGTTTTCGGGGGATATAGTGATCTAGCTCCCGCAATTTCCGCACTTCTTGCGGACACCTTCACGGGTCCCGCCCACCCCCTGCGCATCATGGATTCTGCGTCAGGGGTGGCTGCCCGACGGTGGGCGCTCTTCCGGGGGGAACGAGCGCCCGCCAGTCGGGACGCGTGGACGATCCGGGTGTCCGGAGCAGTGCAGGGGGGAGGAACGGAGACGAGGTCGCGGGGGCGAGAGCCCCCCGACGGACATCCGTTCCCGCACTGCCGATCCGCGAGCAGAACGGAGTCGCCTCAATGCTCATCCGTCGTCCCGATTCGACGCTCACCTGCCGTCCGGAGGATCTCCGGGCCCTGGTCGACCTCGCGCACGGCGCCGAGGACGGCGCCCTCGCCCTCGTGGGGCCCGCCGGCTCCGGGCGCTCGACGCTCCTGCGCAGCGCCGCCCGTCTCTCCGGTGCGACATCGGTGCTGGTCACCGTCGATCCCGGGGAGTCCACCTGGTCCCTGTCCGGGCTGACGAGCGCGCTCATCGGGATCGACGGCCGCCACGGCACCGATCTGCACGGGCTCGCGATCGGGGGGAGCGCCGCCACCGGGCCCTCGCGGCTCGCGCCTGCGCTGGTGGCGAGGCTGTCGGCGCGTCCGCTGCCGCCGACCCTGCTGCTGATCGACGACGCCGACGACCTCGACCCCGAGAGCCAGCAGGTCCTGGGCCACCTCGTGCGACACGTGCGCGGCACCGGGCTGCGGATCGTCCTCAGCTGCCGCGGCCACCTCGACGCCGGTCCGCTCCGCGGCATCGACGCCCATCGCCTGGGCCCCGTCGACCGGGCCCGGATGCTCGAGCTCGCCCGCTCGCTCGCGCCCTCCGACACGCCGCCGGGCACCGTGCAGCTGCTCGTCCGGATCGCCGACGGCAACCCGGGCCTGCTCACCGACATCCTCGACCGGCTCTCCGACCGCGCCCTGCGGGGGGAGGAGCCCATGCCCGCGCCGCTGGGCCTGAGCGACGCGGCGATGGAGGCGACCCGGGCGGATCTGGTCGGCCTGGGCGACCCGGCCCGCCGCACCCTCGAGGCCCTGTCCTGCGCGCCCTACCTGCCGACCTCGGTCGCCTCGCGTGCGCGAAGCGTGGAGTCGGCGGGGCTCGACGAGCTCGTCGCCGGCGGCTGGGTGCAGCGCACCGCCACGACCCTCCACATCGCGAGCACACGCGTGCGCGCGACCGCGTACGGCGGCATGCCCGCCGTGCGGCGCCTCGCCCTGCACACCGAGCTCGCCGGGACCGCCGAGGGGCGCGACGACAGGATCGCCGCATGGCACCGGTGCTTCGCCCCGCCCGACGACGGCTGCCCCGTCGAGCTGCTCGGCGCGGCCTCGTCCCTCGTCGTGGACGACATGCTCGACGCCGCGCTCGAGTTCGCCGAGCGCGCCCTCGTCGACGCCAGGGGCGCCGACGTCGGGCCGGCGCTCACCGAGTTCGCGATGACCCTCGTGCAGCACGCGGAGCTCGACCTCGCGCGCCGCTACGAGGACACCCTGCACCGCATGTACCAGGGCATCTCCCATCCGCCGCGCCTCGTCGTCCTGGGCACCCTGCTCGACCTGTTCCAGGGGCGCGGGGTGGGCACCGAGTGCATGGCCCGCGAGCTCGGCGTCTACGGCCAGAGCGACCCGGTCGGCTGCCTGGCCATGGTCGGGACCGTCGTCATGGCGCGACTGCTGCGCTGGGAGCTCGACGAGGCGGAGGCGCAGCTGCCCTCCGTCCGCGACCTCGCCCCTGCCCGTCCGGAGCTGGCCGAGGCCATCGAGGCGCTGACCAGGCTGTGCCGCCTCGTGCGTGACGGGGGAGAGGTGCCGAGCTACGACGAGATCCGCCGGCACCTGAACCCGCTGCCGGTGCCGCGCGAGCTCGCCGCGCGCGCCGTGCTGCTGCACGTGCTCATCTACGCCGAGCGCTTCGGCGCGGCACGCGAGATCCTGGCCGGGCTGCGCGAGAGCACAGCGGGGGCGCCCCCGCTGTGGGGTGTCGTCGTCAACCGGGCCGCGCTCATGCTCGACCTGCGGTCCGACGCCTTCCGCCAGGCGCGGGCAGGCGTCGACCGGGCCCGGTCGAGCGCCCGCGCCCTCCAGGTCCTCCCCGTCGAGCTCGACGTCGCCGAGGCGGAGCTGCTCGCCGTCGAGGGCCGCGCCGAACTCGCCCACGAGCGCCTCGAGCAGGTGCTCTCCCTCGTGCCCCTCAACGCGCTCCCCGCCGTGTTCGGCGCGCGCGTGCACGCCCTGCGCGGCCGGCTGGCCTGGATGCAGGGCGAGGGCGCGGAGGCCCTCGACCGCATGGCCATGGCCCGCCGCGTCGCCACGGGCGTCGGCAACCCGCAGCTCGTGCGGGCGCACGCCGACCATGTCGAGTTCCTGGTCCGGATGGGCCGGCGCGCCGAGGCGCGCGAGGTGCTCGCGGAGTTCCGCGCCCGCGCGGCCGCGGCGCCCTCCCGGTGGGCCACCTTCACGCTCGCCCGCTGCGAGGCCCTGGTCGCCGAGGGAGCACGCTCCCTCGAGCTGTTCGACGAGCTGCTCGGCGCCTGGCCGGCGTGCGAGCTCGAGTACGAGCACGCGCGCACCCTGCTGTGCTCGTCCGAGCGTCTCGAGCAGGCCGGCCACGGCAAGGAGGCGCTCGGCCACCGGCGTGCCGCCGAACGAGTGCTCGCTGACATCGGCGTGGCCATGCCCAGCGAGCTGTGCACGACGCACGACGCGCGCACGGCCGAACCCGTCCCGGAGATCCTCTCCACCCTCAACGAGCGCGAGGCGCACGTCGCCCGCCTCGTCCAGCAGGGCTACCGCAACCGCTCGATCGCCCAGGACCTGTACGTGTCCGTGCGCACCGTCGAGATGAGCCTGACCCGCATCTATCGGAAGGTCGGGGTCAGCTCGCGCGCCGAGCTCATACGGGCCATGTCCGGCGAGCGCGGCTGAGGGTCCCAGCCCTCCACGTTCACACGCCGTCACCGTCCTTCGGACGCCTCCGCCCGCTCGCGTAGCGTCCCCGACATGTCTGCGTCCACGCTCCCGGAGCTCGCCCGCAGCGCCCCGCCGCGTCGGCGTCTAGCGCTGTCCTACGAGCTGTTCCCGGCCCGCTCCGAGGCCTCCTTCGACCGGCTCCGGGAGACGGTGTCGCAGCTCGAGGCCACCGCGCCGGACTACGTCTCGGTGACCAGCCGCACCGGCCAGGCCAACCTCGACCGGGTCCTCGAGCTGACCGAGTACGTGCTCGCCTGCACGGATCTGCGCCCGCTCGTGCACCTGACGTCCACGGGATCGACGCGCGGAGAGCTCGAGCTCGTCGTCCGCGCCCTGCTGGACCGGGGGGTGCGCGGGCTCCTCGCGCTGCGCGGCGACGTCGAGGACGCCCACCAGGCCGACGACGACGAGGTGCCCTTCGCGCGCTACCTCGTCGAGCTGATCCGTGCCGTCGAGCGCGAGCGCACCGCGACGCTCGGCGCGGGCCGCGTCTCGATCGGGGTGGCCGCCTACCCGCGGCGCCATCCGGAGTCGCCCACGCGGCGCCATGACATCGAGGTGCTCGTCTCCAAGGAGCGCTCGGGCGCGGACTTCGCGATCACCCAGGTGTTCTTCGACCCCGCCGACTACACCGACCTCGTCACGCGCTCGCGCGAGGTCGGTGTGCAGCTGCCCATCGTGCCCGGCTTCGTGCCCGCGACCGACCCTCGCCGCCTGCACCGCCTGGCCGAGCTCTCGGGCGTCGAGGCGCCGCGCTCGCTGCTGCACGCCCTCGAGACCGCGCGGGACGACGCCGCGCGGCGACGTATCGGCGTCGCCTTCACCGTCGACCTCATCCGCCGCGTCCTCGACGACGGCGCCCCCGGCCTGCACCTGTTCACCTTCAACCGTCACGCCGAGGCCCTCGACGTGCTCGAGACCCTCGACCTGGACCGCTGGTCCGCACCCGCGCCGCACACCCCCACCACAGGAGATCCCTCATGACCGCGACCTCTGCCGCCCTGCCCGCCGCCACGATCGTCGGCTACCCGCGCATCGGCCCCGACCGCGAGCTGAAGAAGGCCGAGGAGGCAGCCTGGGCCGGCCGCATCGACGCCGCGGAGTTCGCCCGGCGCACCCGGGAGCTGCGCCGCGCCACCCGTGCGCGCCTCGTCGAGCTCGGCCTGACCGCGCCGGCCGCGATCCCCGAGACCTTCTCCCTCTACGACCAGGTGCTCGACGCCGCCGTGTCGATCGGCGCCGTGCCCTCCCGCTTCTCCTCCGTGGTCGAGGCCGACGGCACGATCGGCACCGACGGCTACTTCACCCTCGCCCGTGGCAGCGCCGAGCAGCCGCCGCTCGAGATGACGAAGTGGTTCGACACCAACTACCACTACCTCGTGCCCGAGATCGGCCCCGACACCGACCTCCACGTCGCCTCGCACCGTCTCGCCGAGCTGTTCCGGGAGGGCCTCGAGGACGGCGTGACGAGCCGGCCCGTGATCGTGGGCCCCCTCACCCTGCTCCTGCTCGCCAAGGCCGCCGACGACGCCCCCGCGGGCTTCGACCCCCTGGACCGGGTCGACGACGCCGTGGCCGTGTACGCCGAGCTGCTGTCCGAGCTGGCGGCCGCCGGCGCCCCGTGGGTGCAGCTCGACGAGCCCGCGCTCGCCGCCGACCAGCGCATCGGCGCCGACGAGCTCGCCCGCCTCGTCGAGCGCACCGCAGGCGCGCTCGCGGCCCGCACCGACCGGCCGCGGATCCTCGTGACCACGCCCTACGGCGGCATCGGCGACCTGCTGCCGGCGCTGCTCGGGAGCGGCGTCGAGGCCGTGCACGTCGACGCGACCCGCGGCGACCTGCCCACGTCCGAGCAGCTCGCCGGCATCGGCGACGTGCAGCTCGTCGCGGGCCTCGTCGAGGGCCGCTCCGTGTGGCGCACCGACGAGGCGACCGCCGCCGCGCGCCTCGCCGCGCTGCGCGAGCGCGTCGAGGCGGCCGGCGGCGACCCCGCGGCCGTCGTGGTCGCGACCTCGGTGTCCCTCCAGCACGTCCCGCACACCCTCGAGCGCGAGTCCGCCCTGCCGGCCGAGCTCGTCGCGACCCTCGCCTTCGCCGACGAGAAGGTCGCCGAGGTCGTGCACCTCGCGACGGGCGAGGTCGAGCCGGGCCGCGTCGACGGCCCGCGGTCCGTCGCCCGCGACTTCCCGGGCGTGCGCGACCAGGCGGTGCGCGACCGGGCCGCCGCCCTGACGGCCGCCGATCTCGAGCGCGGCGACTACGCCCGCCGGGCGGCCGCGCAGCAGGAGGCCCTGGGCCTGCCCGTGCTCCCGACGACCACGATCGGCTCGTTCCCGCAGGTCGCGGAGGTGCGGCGAGCCCGCGCCGACCACACCGCCGGACGTCTCGACGACGACGGCTACGTCGCGGCGATGCGCGCGGAGATCCGTCGCGTGATCGAGCTGCAGGAGGAGCTGGGCCTCGACGTCCTCGTGCACGGCGAACCCGAGCGCAACGACATGGTCCAGTACTTCGCGGAGAACCTCGACGGCTTCGCGACGACCGCGCACGGCTGGGTCCAGTCCTACGGCTCGCGCTGCACGCGTCCCTCGATCCTGTTCGGCGACGTGTCGCGCCCCGCGCCGATCACCGTGGACTGGGCCGCCTACGCCCAGTCGCTCACCGACAAGCCGGTCAAGGGCATGCTCACGGGACCGGTGACGATCCTGGCCTGGTCCTTCGTGCGCGACGACCAGAGCCTCGGCGAGACCGCGGACCAGGTGGCCCTCGCCCTGCGCGACGAGGTCGCGGACCTCGAGGCCGCCGGCATCGGCATCGTGCAGGTCGACGAGCCGGCCCTGCGTGAGCTGCTCCCGCTCCGCCACGGCGACCAGGACGCCTACCTCGCGTGGTCGGTCGACGCGTTCCGCCTCGCGACCGCCGGCGCGGCCCCCGCCACCCAGATCCACACCCATCTGTGCTACAGCGAGTTCAACGAGGTCATCGACGCGATCGACGCCCTCGACGCGGACGTCACGAGCATCGAGTCGGCCCGGTCGCGTGGCGAGGTGGTCGCGGCGATCGACCCCGAGCGCTTCGCGCGCGGCATCGGCCCGGGCGTGTGGGACATCCACTCGCCCCGCGTCCCCGGCGTCGACGAGATCGCCGAGCTGCTCACGGCGGCGCGCGCGGCCGTGGGCGCCGAGCGGCTGTGGGCCAATCCCGACTGCGGCCTCAAGACCCGCGGCTACGAGGAGACGCGGGCCTCGCTCGCCCATCTCGTCGAGGCGGCCGCCCGGGTGCGGGCCGGCGCGCTGCAGGGCAGCGCCGCCTGACCCTCGCGGTCCCGGGCACCGGGGCGTGGGCGCTGCGCGCTCACGCCCCGGTGCGCATCCAGGCGTTCCCGCGCACCCGGATCCCGAGGGCGACGGCACGCGCGATCATGAAGACGAGGTTGCACGCGGCCCACAGGGCAGCCAGCCCGAGCGGACCCGCGGGATGCCACCAGGCCACGAGCGCGGCGCCCGGCATCACGGCGGCCGCCGTGATCATGCCGGCGCGCGCGAGGTAGGGGGCGTCGCCCGCCCCCATCAGCACCCCGTCGAGCACGAACACGTACCCGGCCAGCGGCTGGGCGATCACGAGCACCCACAGCGCCGCCCGCAGGTTCGCCTGCACGGCCGGGTCGGGGGTGAACAGGCCCGGCACGACGTAGCTCGCCGCGAGCAGCACGAACCCCACCACCACGCCGCCGCCGACGCCCCACGTGATGAGGCGCCGCGTCACGGCGTGCACGGTGTCGGTGTCGGCGGCCCCGAGATAGCGTCCGACGAGGGCCTGCCCCGCGATCGCGAGCGCGTCGAGCGTGAGCGCGAGCAGGTTGAACACCGTCGACGCGAGCTGATGGGCGGCCAGCTGCACCTCGCCCAGGCCCGTCGCGATCAACACGGTCACGATCAGCACGAGGCGCAGGCTCACGGTGCGCACGAACATCGGGATCGACTCGCGGCCCGCCGAGGCGACCGAGCGCAGCTGCGGCGCGAGCCCGACCCCGTCGCGGCGCGCGCTGCGGGCGATCACGACCAGCAGCACCGAGGCCATGAGCCACTGGCAGACGACGGTCCCGATCGCGGAGCCCGCGATCCCCAGGTGCAGGCCCATGATGAGGAGGCCGTTGAGGGGGATGTTCAGGACGGCGCCCCCGATCGCGACCACGAGCGGCAGCCGCGCGTTCTGGAGGCCGCGGACCAGTCCCGTCGCGGCCTGCACCGAGAGCATGGCCGGAAGCCCGATCGCGCTGATCCGCAGATAGACGACGGCCTGGTCGAGCACCTCCGGCGACGGGCCGAAGAGCGAGAGCACGGGCCGCCCGAGCGCCACCAGCACGACGAGGCAGCCGCCGCCGATCCCGAGGGCCAGCCAGCACGCGTCGACGCCGCGCGCGATCGCCTCCCTGCGTCGCCCGGCCCCAAAGGCCCGGGCCACGGCGGCGGTCGTCGAGTAGGCGAGGAAGACCGACAGTCCCACCACGGTGGTCAGCACGGTCGAGGCGAGGCCGAGCCCCGCGAGCGCCGTCGTCGAGACGCGCGCGACGAACCCGGAGTCCACCATCACGAACAGCGGCTCGGCCACGAGGGCGCCGAGCGACGGGATCGCCAGACGCAGGATGTCGCGATCGACGACCGCGCGGGGGGAGGAGGCGGCCGGGTTCTTCGAGGTCATGGCGCCCGCCACCCTACCTGCGGGCCCTCCCCGGCCCGTGGCGCCGTTCGCGCCCGATCTCCTCCCTTCGTCGGGTCCCTCGTCCCAGGCGGGCGTGATCGAATGTGCGCGGAGACTCCTGCTCCTCCCGCATCCCGCATCCGCCGTCGGCGGCGAACGGGCGGGCACGGTGCGGATCCCGCGCCCATCGCCGTACTGCCGGAAGGCCCTCATGCGCCGCCTCGCGACCGTCAGCCTCGCCAACCGCTCCTTCATCGCCCTCGTCTGCATCGCCGTCGCCGTGATCGGCGCGATCTCGATGACGTCGCTGCGCCAGGAGCTCATCCCCTCGGTGTCGCTGCCCCAGATCCAGATCGTCACGACGTCGCCCGGCTCGACGAGCGAGCAGGTCTCCTCGCGGCTGTCGACGCCGATCGAGCAGTCCGTCCGCGGCCTCGAGAACGTGGAGAAGACCTCCTCGACCTCGCAGCCCGGCGTCTCCATGGTCACGGTCGAGCTCACCTACGGCACCGACGTGGCGCGCAGCGCGAACCAGGTCGACGCGGCTCTCGGGCGCATCGAGGACCAGCTCCCCGACGACGCGGACCCGCAGGTGATCTCGGGCGGCTCCGGGGACATCCCCGCCGCGGTCCTCTCGATCTCCTCCGACAACGATCCCGCCGTGCTCGCCGAGCGTCTGCGCAACGACGTCGTGCCCGAGCTCGAACGCGTCGACGGCGTCTCCTCGGTGGCCCTCGCGGGCGCGCCCACGCAGATCGTGCAGATCACGCCCGACGAGGCGAAGCTCGCCGCCGAGGGCCTCACCGACTCCGACATCACGACCGCGCTCGACAACGACGGCCTGAGCGTGCCGGGCGGCACCGTCACCGACGGCGACCGCAGCCTCGACGTGAGCGTCGGCGATCCGCTGACCTCCCTCGACGACCTCAAGGGCATCGTCGTGATGCCGTCCTCGGGCGGCGCAGGCGACGAGGCCGGCCAAGGGCAGGACGAGGGCCAGGGCCAGGACGGCGCCGCGCCCTCGCGCGGCACCGGGAGCGTCGTGACGCTCGGCGAGGTCGCGACCGTCGAGCAGACGCAGCAGGAGGCGACCTCGATCTCCCGGACGAACGGGCGCGAGTCGCTCGTGCTGGTGGTCACCGCGACCGCCGACGGCAACGTCGTGGACGTCTCCCATGACGTCGAGGCCACGCTCAAGGACACCCTGCCGGGCGTCGGCGGCGACGCCACGAGCGACGTCGTGTTCGACCAGGCCCCCTTCATCCAGAAGTCGATCGTGTCCCTCGCGGAGGAGGGCCTGCTGGGCCTCATCTTCGCGATCGGCGTGATCCTGCTGTTCCTCCGGGCGCTGCGCCCGACGATCGTCACCGCCATCTCGATCCCGCTGTCGCTGCTGATGGCCTTCGTCGGCATGCTCGTCTCGGGCTACACGCTCAACATGCTGACGCTCGCGGCCCTGACCATCTCGATCGGCCGCGTCGTCGACGACTCGATCGTGGTCATCGAGAACATCACCCGCCACCTCACGTACGGCAAGGCGCGGCATCGCGCGATCATCGACGCCGTCGGGGAGGTCGCGGGGGCCGTCACCAGCTCGACGCTGGCCACGGTGATCGTGTTCCTGCCCGTCGCGATCGTCTCCGGCATGGCCGGGGAGCTGTTCCGGCCGTTCTCGCTCACGGTCGCGATCGCGATGCTGTCCTCGCTCATCGTGTCGCTCACGATCGTGCCGGTGCTCGCGTACTGGTTCCTGCGGGTGCCCAAGAACGCGATCGTGCCCGCAGATCCCGACGACGCCGCCGAGGTGGAGCGCGTGCGCGCCGCCGCGGAGGAGCGCGAGGAGCGCACCTGGCTGCACCGCGTGTACGCCCCCGTGCTGCGCTGGACCCAGGCGGGCCTCGGGCACCGGCTGATCACGCTCGGGGCGGCTCTCGCGATCCTGGTGGCCACCGTCTTCATGATCCCGCTGCTCAAGATCAACTTCCTGGGCGACAGCGGGCAGAACCTCGCCTCGTACACCCAGACGCTCCCGGCCGGCACGAGCCTCGAGGACACGTCCGCCGAGGCCGCTGCGGCCGAGAAGGCCCTCCAGGACGTCTCGGGCGTGCAGACCGTGCAGACCACCATCGGCGCCTCCGCGTTCGGCCGCGCCGGGGGCGGCGGCGCGACCAACGAGATCAGCTACTCGATCACGACCGACGAGGACGCCGACCAGGAGACCGTGCGCGCCCACATCCTCTCGACGCTCCAGGGCCTGCCCGGCGCGGGCGACGTCGAGGAGCAGGACTCCGCGAGCGTGACCGGCAGCAGCTCGGTCGACATCCTCATCACGGGGCCGACGGCGGAGGCGCGCCAGAAGGCGAACGACGCGATCCTCGCCGAGCTCGACCCGCTGCCCGCCGACGTCGAGAAGGTCGGCTCGGACCTCGAGGCCGACCAGCCCACCGCGGTCGTGACCGTGGACCGCGACAAGGCCGCCCAGCGCGGCCTGACCGAGAAGGCCGTCGTCGGCCTCGTCGCCCAGCAGCTGTACCCCAGCTCGATCGGGTCGATCGAGCTGGACGGCCAGGACCTCGACATCTACCTCGAGCAGGGGGAGAAGGTCTCGACCCTCGACCAGCTGAGGTCGATGCAGATCGCCGGGATGCCGCTCACCGACGTGGCGACGGTCGGCGAGGCCCAGTCCCGGCCGCAGATCGCCACGCAGGACACGCGCGAGACCGTCACCATCTCGCTGACCCCGACCGGGGACGACGTGGGCGCCGTCAGCTCCGCCGCGCAGGCGGCGATCGACAAGGCCGACCTGCCCGAGGGCGCCGAGGCCACCCTGGGCGGCACCGCCTCGGACATCGGCGACACCTTCGGCCAGCTCGGCATCGCGATGCTCGCGGCGGTGCTCCTGACCTACGTGCTCCTGGTGTGGATCTTCAAGTCCCTCGTCCAGCCGCTCATCCTGCTGGTGTCGATCCCCTTCGCGGCGACCGGCGCCCTGGGCCTGCTGCTCATCACCCGGGTCCCGCTGGGCCTGCCGTCGATGATCGGCCTGCTCATGCTCGTGGGCATCGTCGTCACCAATGCGATCGTGCTGATCGACCTGGTCAACCAGTACCGGCGTCGCGGCGCGGCGCTCGACGAGGCGATCCACCTGGGCGCCTCCAAGCGTCTGCGGCCGATCCTCATGACGGCCGCGGCGACGATCTTCGCGCTGCTGCCGATGGCGTTGGGCATCACCGGTGAGGGCGGCTTCATCTCCCAGCCGCTCGCGGTGGTCGTGATCGGCGGCCTCGTGACCTCGACGCTGCTCACCCTCGTGATCGTGCCGGTGCTCTACCGGATCGCGGAGGGCCCGGGCGAGCGTCGCCGGCTGCGCGAGGCCGCGGCCGGGACCGGCCAGGATGCGGCCGACGACGGTGCGGTCGGCGCGGCGGGGCAGGGCCCTGCCGCCGAGGGCGAGCACGCGTCAGCGACCGCCGCGGACGCGGACCCGTCGGATGCCGACGGGGCGTCCCCGCGCCACGGCCGCCATCGGGCCGACGTGGAGTGAGCGCCCGCCGCGCCGGCCCGCCCCGTGCGGCCGGCGCGGGCCGGTCGAGCGGGACTGCCGGGTGGTCCTGCCGCTGAGCGCGCGGGGGGCGCCGCCGGGTGGAGCCGCTGCTGAGCGCGCCATGCGGCTGACCACCGGGGCTCGCGCGTCACGGCCGGGAGGTGTGCCCCGCAGCGGACCGTCGTCCGGCGATCAACGTCCGCACGCGGACTCGGGGCGGGCGTCGGCGTGCGGATGCCGCCCCGGGGCGCGTCCGTCTCGCGGACCCGGCGGGACCTCGGATCAGGCGATGCCCATGCGGGCGAAGGCGTTGCGGAAGATCGTGAGCCCGTCGAGGCCGGGCATCTTCTGGATGCGCTGGTCGAGCTTGTCGAGCTCGTGGGGCTTGCCCGCGAACAGGTGACCCATCACGTGGCGCACCTCGTCCTCGTCCATCATCCCGGAGCCGACGGGTCGCCAGACCTTGCCGAGGATCATCCGCACGATCGAGCGGGCCCGCTCGGAGCCCTCGAGGCGGGCACGAGCCTGCGTCGTGTAGAACGCGACGTGGCGCGTCTCCTGCTGGGCGATGCGCTTGAGCAGCGGTGACAGCACGGGGTGGTCCGTCATGGCGGCCATGCGCCGGTAGGCCGCGACGGCCGAGAGCTCGTTCGCGGCGCCCCACGTCATGTGCACGGCCACGAAGTCCTGGCCCACGAGGTTCGAGAGCACGGACTGCTTGAGCGGGCCCAGAGCCAGCTGCCAGCCGAGCTTGACCCGCTTGGCCTTGATCTCGTCGTAGTCGACGACGATGTCGTGCTCGCCGAGCACCGCCGCGAGGGCCTCGCCGTGCCAGAACTCCTCGCGGTTCCACATCGTCATGAAGCCGGCGGCCTCGTCCTCGCGGTGCGAGGGGGTCACGAGCATCTCCCGCAGGAAGCACGACGTGTGGTACTCGACGTCACACATGTAGCGCAGGGAGCGCAGGGTCTCGGCGTCCAGCGGCTCGTCGCGGAAGCGCGCGAGCTCGAGATCCTCCCACCGCACGCGGTCGGAGGTCTCGGTGAACTTCTCCATGTCAAAGGCCACGGGCGTGATTCTTCCGTGTGTCGGCGTCGGTGGGCAGAAGGTGATCGCGACGTGAGCGGGAGGACATGCTCAGCAGGCGATGGAGCATGCCCGGCGCGGTCCGCTCGTGGACCTCCGGGCCGGGGGCAGGGGCTCCGCGGCGGAGCAGGCCGGCGGGGGCGTCGGGATCGCGCGGTGCGCCGAGCATCTGCGCGAGGGCTCGCGGCAGCGAGGACGCGGTCGCGCCGCGACCATGGGCGCCGGGCGCCTCGGCGAGCAGATCCCGGATCGCCGCGTCGGCGTCGAGCAGCTCGCGTCGGGTCTCGGCGGTGTCGAAGATGCTCGTCATCGCCCGGACCTCGTCGGCGTCGGCGACGCCGACCACTCGCAGCGGACGCCACGTGCCGCCCAGGTGCACGCGGGCGGCGGCGGCCTCCGCGGCGGATCGCCGGATCCGTGCGCCGGCCTCGAGCCGGAAGAAGCGGATGATCTCCTCGCGCCGCTCGACGACCTCCTCGACGAGGCGGCGGGCCTCGCCGGACAGCCGCGGCAGGAGCGCGCGATAGGCGGCGCGGAGGCTCGCCTCCTGTACCGCCAGGCGCGCCATGTGGCCGGCCGTCGCGGTCTCGCCGATCGCCGTGGTCCACACGGGCGACACGATCGGCAGGAGCCGGGACACGTAGATGCTCTTGAGGTGGGAGGACAGGGGGCGTCGTGCGGGCTCGGGCAGGGGGCCGCCGTCGGCCGCGAGCACGTCCCGGATCCCGCGGGCGAACCAGTAGCGCTCGTAGGCCCAGGTGGCGAGGAACGCGGTCACCCGCGCCTCGTTCGCGGTCCACGAGGAGAGCACGGCGCGCATCTCGGACAGCCCCGCGGCATCGAGGCGCCACAGGTAGGAGAGGTCGGCGCGCGTGCGCTCGTCGAGGGGCTCGACGGCCGAGGCGTCCACCTCGATGCGGCCCCGCGCCTGCTGCGTGTAGGCGGCGACGTCGAAGGCGGTGAGCAGCACCTGGGGATCGGTCGCATCGGAGTACAGGCGGCCGTCGACGTATCCGGGCGGATGCTCGACCACCGGGGAGGCGGTGTGCGCGCGGGGGGAGGCGGAACGCCCGTCGGACAGACGATCCTGGCCGCGGATCAGGCTGGTGTCGGGCATGCCCACCATCATAGCGAACACTCGTTCTGTTTGACGTGGTGCAGGGCCCACGACCTCGGGTGCGACCGGTCACGATGGGCGGGGAGACGGGGCCTGTCCGGTCCGATCGGCGCCGCGCCGGGAGAGCCCGGGCGCCTCCGCCGCGGCCCGTCGGAGCTGGGAGCGTGCCCCCGCCGTCTTGATAGATTCGGGCCCATGACCGCTCCCGGCGCCGACTCCGCTTCCGAGCGGAGTCCCGTCGCCGCCGGTCCCGCCCCGGATGACGTGCTGACCTGGGACGATCTGCGCATGGCGCTCCGCCCTCCGGGCCTGCCCCTGCCGTTCCCGACCACGGTCCTCGAGGCCGCTCACCGGGTCCACGACCTCACCGATCTCGGCCGCCTGGGAGCGGCCCGCATGATCGCGGAGTCCTTCGCCGCCGAGCCCGCGCCGCTCCCGGAGCGCGTCGAGCTGCTCGTCGCGCACGCCCGGGCCCTGCACGCCGGTGGGCAGGATCACGCCGCCGCCGACGTGCTGCGCGAGATGGTCGGCCTGATCGACGGCTCCGGGCATCACGAGCACGCCCGGGCGGCGGTGGTCGCCCTGGGCCTCACGGACCCCGCGGCATCGTCCGCCGCGGAGCGGCGCGGCCGACGGCGGGCCGACCCGCTGTCCGTGGTCGAGGAGGCCGACGTCGACGAGGCCGTCCTCGTCGTCGTGCGAGGCCTCACGGAGCGGGCGCCGACCGCCGCCGAGGCGCTCGCGCTCGGGGAGGAGGGTCTCGAGCACGAGGAGGGCCGCTTCCTGTCCGCGCTGTCGGCCTACCCGGAGGTGCGTGACGCGATCCTCGGAGACCCCGAACCGCTCCTGCGTCTGCGCTACGCCCAGGTCCTGCGCCTGCAGGACCGCTCCGAGGACGCGGCGTTCCAGGCCCGTGACGTGCTCGAGCATCTGGCGCTGCGCGCGGCGGACGACGACGTCGAGCGCAGTGCGACGACGGCGCGCGCCATCCTCGCCTGGGCCCTGCGGCCGACCGAGCCGCTCACGGCCGCACGCCACGGCGCCGACGCCCTGCTCGACCTGCACCGGGTGGACGACCCCCGTCTGCGGGTCGCGGTCATCCAGGACCTGGTCCAGGACCTCGTCGCGGCCGGCCGGGCCGCCCAGGCCGACTACGCCGCGAGCCGCCTCGACTCGCTCCTGCGCACGCTGCCGACGCCGGTCGAGCGGGTCGCGCCGCTGCTCGTGGTCGCGGCCGCCCGCATCGCCGTCGGCCGGCCCGACGAGGCGACGCGGCCGCTCGCGGACGCCCGGCCGCTCGCGCGCGCCGAGCGCGACCACCATGCCCTGCTGCGCGTGCACCGCCTGGCGGCCGAGGTGCATCGGCGCGGCGGGCGGCTCGCGCAGGCCGTGCAGGCCCTCGGGCAGGCGGCCTCCGACGCGCAGCACCTGGGCGACGACCTGGGAGCGACGCGCGCCGAGCGCGGCCGCTTCCTGCGCGCGGAGCTCGAGGCACGGGGGCTGGCCCTGCGGCTCGCGCTCGACGCCTCCCTGCCCGACATCGCGGACGCGGAGGCCCGCGGCATCCTGACCAGGATCCGACGCACGCGCGGGTGGCCCGTCGTGCCCGAGGCGGTGCTGTGGGAGCACACCGTCGATGCGCACGTGGGCCGCATGATCGCCGCGGCCACCTCGGGTGCCGGTGATGCCGCCGTCTACGCCGCGCGACGCGCCGAGGTCGCCGACGCGATCGCCGCGGCACCGCAGGGCCAGGCCGAGCGTGCCCGGTACTGGGCCGTGTATCTCGAGGACCGGGACGCGGCGATGCTCGAACGCCTCGGCAAGCGCGGGGCCGCGCTCGCCGCCGCCCGTCGCGCGCTCGAGGGCTGGCGCGAGCTCGGCGAGAGCGATCACGCGCACCGGACGAGCGCCGACGTGGCGCGCCTGGAGGGGGCCGCCGCGGAGTGAGTCCGCGCTCGACGTCCGGGCGGGACGGCGAGAGCGGCTGCAGTCCCAGTCCGTTGTCGTCCGATCCCGCTGCCGTCCCGGATCCGCCAGGCGGGCGGTGCCCGGCGTGGCGGGCAGGGGGCGGGACGTCTGGAAGACTGGAGGGACCCCGGACCGGCAGCAGGAGGATTTCATGAGCATCGACGTGCACGAGGACGCCCGCGGCTCCCGGTACGTGGCCGTCGAGGACGGCCGCGAGGTCGGGCTGCTGACCTTCACGCGCCGCCGCGGGGTGTTCGAGCTGATCCACACGGTCACCGATCCCGACGAGCGCGGGCACGGCGTGGCCTCGACCCTCGCGGGGCGCGCGTTCGACGACGCGCGCGAGCGCGGCGAGCGGGTGCGGATCATCTGCCCCTTCGTCGAGAGCTGGCTGCAGCGCCATCCCGAGCAGGCCGACATCGTCACGTACGACTGATCGTCACGTACGACTGACGGGACGTCCGAGAAGACGGCTCCGTGGTGCGGTGAGCCCCGCGGCGGGCGCGCACGACCCCGTGAACGCCGTGTGGCGCGGCCATGTCTCCGACCGAGCGCGCGTCGACGACGCGGCGTAGCGTGGCGACCATGAACGGAATCGACATTCTGAAGGACGCCGCCGGCCGGCCGCTCGAGGCCGCCGAGGCGCTGCGGGACGCTCTCACGGCCGAGGTGCTCAACGCGCACGTCGGCGGGCACGCCAACTCCGTCGCGTGGCTGCTGTGGCACGTCGGGCGCGAGATCGACGCCCAGGTGGCGGACCTGAGCGGCCAGGAGCAGGTGTGGACCGCCCAGGGCTTCGAGGAGAAGCTGGGCCTGGACGGCATCGGCTCGGCCATGGGGTACGGCATGAGCGAGGACGAGGCGCGTGCCGTGACCGTCGACGAGCCGGGCCCGCTGCTCGACTACGTCGCCGCGGCCACGGGCGCTCTCCAGGACTACCTGGACACCCTGGGCGACGAGGACCTCGGCGAGGTCATCGACGAGAACTGGGATCCGCCGGTCACGCGCGGGGTGCGCCTGATGAGCGTCGTCATCGACGCCGCCGAGCACGTGGGCCAGGCGGCCTACGTGGTCGGGGTCCCCGAGAAGGCCTGAGCCCGGCTCCGGCACGGCGCGGGCAGGGGGGAGCCGGCGATGGGGGCGCACGACGCCGCGACGGACGACGGGTCCGGCGGTTCGGAGGAGCACCGGCCGACGCATCGGGCGGCCGGTCCCGCACGGGAGCCCAGCACGACCTGGACCGCCGCGGCATCGGTTCAGGAGCCGGCACCGGAACCGATGTCCAGGCCCGTGCCGGGCCCGAGCCCCGAGCGGCCGGAGGGTCACGCGCGGGGACGAGGCCCGGGCGTTCTGCACGACGAGCTGCACCCTGCCGTCGTCGGTGGCCGGGACCGACCGGCGATCGAGGTGGACGGCCTGACCGTGGTGCGCGGCAGGGTCCCCGTCCTGAGCGACCTGACGTGCGCCATGTTCCCGGGCCGCGTGACCGGCCTGCTGGGGCCCTCGGGGGCCGGCAAGACCACGCTCATGCGGGCGATCGTGGGCACCCAGAAGTTCGCGGGCGGGCGGGTCACCGTGCTCGGCGAGACGGCGGGCAGCGCCTCGCTGCGCCGCCGGATCGGGTACGTCACCCAGGCCCCGAGCATCTACCGCGACGTGTCCGTGCTCGACAACCTGCGCTACTTCGCCCGCGTCATCGGCGCCCCCACGTCACGCATCTCCGAGGTGGTCGCCGCCGTCGGGCTCGAGGGCTACGAGCGGCGGCTGGCGGGAAGCCTCTCCGGTGGCCAGACCTCTCGCGTCTCGCTCGCGTGCGCCCTCGTCGGCTCGCCGGACGTGCTCGTGCTCGACGAGCCCACCGTCGGCCAGGACCCCGTGCTGCGCGAGGAGCTGTGGGACCGGCTGCGCGCCCGGGCGGCCGGCGGCGCGTGCGTCCTCGTCTCCTCGCACGTCATGGACGAGGCCGAGCGCTGCGACGACATCCTCCTGCTGCGCGACGGTGCGCTCCTCGCCGCCGGCACCCCGCACGAGATCCGCTCCCGCGCCGGCGCCGAGAACCTCGACGCCGCGTTCCTCGCCCTCATCCGCGAGGAGTCGGACGGCGCCCGGGCGCCGGACGGCTCGCGATCGGACGAACGGGGCGCACGATGACCCCGATGCTCGCCACCGCGATCCGGCTGCTGACCCAGCTCCGTCACGACCACCGCTCGCTCGCGCTCGTCGCGGTGCTGCCGGTCGTGCTCATCTCGATCGCCTACGCCCTGTTCGACGGCGCGGAGCCGCTCGTGGACCGTCTCCAGCTCGACATGATGGGCGTGTTCCCGCTCATCCTCATGTGCCTGCTGACGTCGGTCGCGATGCTGCGCGAGCGCACCTCGGGCACGCTCGAGCGCCTGATGACGACGCCCATCACGCCCTGGGGCCTGATCGGCGCGTACGCGCTCGCCTTCGGCCTGCTCGCGGCCGCGCAGGTGGCGATCCTGTCGGCCTGGTGCTTCTGGGCGCTCGACCTCGACATCGCCGGGCCCGTCCTGGCGGTGCTGCTCGTCGGCGTGGTCAACGCCCTGATGGGGGTCGCCCTCGGGCTGTTCGCCTCCGCGTTCGCGCGCACCGAGTTCCAGGCCATCCAGATGTTCCCCGTGCTGGTCATCCCGCAGATCCTGCTGTGCGGGCTGTTCGGACGGCGCGAGGACATGGCGGGCTGGCTCCAGCCGGTCTCCGACGTGATGCCGCTGCGCTACAGCGTCGAGGCCCTCGAGCAGCTCCGCGACCACAGCGACCTGACCTCCACCTACTGGGCCGACCTGGGCATCGTCGCGGCGGTCGTCGTGGGCGTGCTCGTGCTGGCCTCCCTCACGTTGCGCCGACGCTCGGCGTGAATTCCGGCGCGCACGGGTGACGTTCCCGGCACTCGCCCTCCCGAGCCGTCGACGGTCAGGGCGTCTCCCTACACTGATCCGGTGACTTCCACCGACGCCTTCGAGACCGGCCCCGATCGCGGGCTGGAGCGCACGCCCCCGCAGGATCTGGCCGCGGAGCGCGGCGTGCTGGGCGGCATGATGCTGTCCAAGGACGCGATCGCCGACGTCGTCGAGCAGGTCGTCGCCTCCGACTTCTACCGCCCCGCGCACGAGCTCATCTACGAGGCGATCATCGACCTCTACGGGCGCGGCGAGCCCGCGGACCTGGTCACCGTCTCCGACGAGCTCACCAAGCGCGGCGAGCTCCAGCGGGTGGGCGGCGGCGCCTATCTCGCGGACCTCATCGACATGGTCCCCACGGCCGCCAACGCCGGCTACTACGCCGAGATCGTCGCCGAGCGCGCCACCCTGCGCCGCCTCGTCGAGGCGGGCACGCGCATCGTCCAGCTCGGCTACGCGGCCGACGGCGGTGAGGTCGAGGAGGTCATCAACGAGGCCCAGGCCCAGGTCTACGCGGTCACCGAGCGCAACCAGTCGGAGGACTTCGTGCCGCTCGGCGAGGTGATCCTGCCGACCGTCGACGTCATCGAGGCGACGCAGGGGCGCGGCGGCCAGGTCACCGGCATCCCCACCGGGTTCTCGGAGTTCGACGAGCTCACGCAGGGCCTGCATCCCGGGCAGATGATCATCTTCGCGGGGCGCCCCGCGATGGGCAAGACGACCCTGGGCATGGACGTGCTGCGCTCCGCCGCGATCCACAACAACCAGACGGCCTGCATCTTCTCCCTCGAGATGGACAAGACCGAGATCACCATGCGCCTGCTGTCGGCCGAGTCGCAGGTGCCGATGAACCGCATGCGCGACGGCTCGATGGACGACCGCGACTGGCAGGCCCTCGCGCGCGCCATGTCGCGGATCTCCAACGCCCCGCTGTACATGGACGACTCGGCGAACATGTCGCTCATGGAGATCCGCGCCAAGTGCCGGCGGCTCAAGCAGAAGCACGACCTGAAGATCGTCGTCATCGACTATCTGCAGCTCATGAGCTCGGGCAAGCGCGTCGAGTCGCGTCAGCAGGAGGTCTCGGAGTTCTCGCGTGCCCTCAAGCTGCTCGCCAAGGAGCTCGAGGTGCCCGTCATCGCGATCTCCCAGCTCAACCGCGGCAGCGAGCAGCGCACGGACAAGAAGCCGATGATGAGCGACCTGCGCGAGTCGGGCTCGATCGAGCAGGACGCCGACCTCATCGTGCTCATCCACCGCGAGGACTACTACGAGAAGGAGTCCACGCGGGCCGGCGAGGCCGACCTCATCGTGGCCAAGCACCGCAACGGCGCCACCAAGACCATCCCGGTCGCCTTCGAGGGCCGCTACTCCCGGTTCAAGGACATGGCCGGCGGAGGCGGAGGCTACGCCGCCTGACCGCCGCGGCGCACGCCGCCCAGGACTGGTGCCGTGTCGCTCGGAGGTGCCCTGCACAGATGTGACGCAGAGAGCCGCAGCCCCTTGATTCTCGAGGGCTGCGGCTCTCTGCGTCACATCGGTGCTGCCGCGCGACCCTCAGCCATCGCCCACGCCGTGGTGGCCATCGAATTTTCCCGCTGGTTGCCGCGAGAAGGACGCCACTATTCTCGGCGCAACCCGGTGATCGGGTTCACGCCGGGCCCCGCGGCCCGGCGGTCGGCGACGGGAGGAACCGTATGACGTCCGCAGTCCTTGCCGACGAGCGTGCGATGGGCAAGGGCCTGCGCACGAGCGTCGTGGCCGGTTCGATCGGCGTGCTCGTCCACTGGTTCGACTGGGCGGTCTACGCCTACATGGCCACCACGATGGCGAAGGTCTTCTTCCCCGAGGAGGACGGCACGGCGAGCCTGCTCTCCGTGTTCGCGGTCTTCGCGATCGCCTTCTTCGTGCGACCGATCGGGTCGGTGATCTTCGGCTTCCTGGGTGACCGGTTCGGGCGCCGGACCACCCTCTCGCTCGTGATCGTCGTGATGGCGGCGGGCACCCTCATGCTCGCGCTGATCCCGGGGCATCAGACGATCGGCATCTGGGCCCCCATCCTGCTGATCGTCGCGCGTGTCATCCAGGGCATCGCCGCCGGCGGCGAGTTCGGCTCCGCGGCGACGTTCCTCGCGGAGTACTCGCCGGCCCGGCGCCGGGGCATGGGCACCTCTTGGCTCGAGGTCGGGTCCGTGCTCGGCTTCCTCCTGGCCTCCTTCGTGGTGTGGCTGCTCCACGCGACGCTCGCCGATGACACCATCCTCGCGTGGGGCTGGCGCCTGCCCTTCCTGATCACCGTGCCGCTCGCGCTGATCGGCCTGTTCATCCGCCTGCGCGTCGAGGACACGCTCGAGTACCGGGCGCTCGAGGAGCAGAACACCGTTCCGGCATCGCCCGTCACGGAGGCAGTGCGGCGCAACGGTCTGCAGATCCTCCAGACCATCGGCATCGAGACCTTCATGAACTGCACGTTCTACGTGGTCCTCGTCTACCTGCTGACCTATCAGGAGGAGATCGTCGCCCTCCCCGCCGACGACGCCGCACTGCTGTCGACGATCGCCTCGCTCGTCGCGATCGCGCTCATCCCGTTGTCGGGCATGGTCTCGGACCGGGTCGGTCGCAAGCCGGTTTTGCTCACGGCCGCCGTGCTCCTCATCGTCGCGGCCATCCCGCTGTTCGCGCTCATGCGCACGGGCACGATGAGCGCCGGGTTCGTGGCGACCGCCCTGCTCGCGGCGATCCTCGCGATCATCCTGGGCACGCACTCCTCGACGGTCGCCGAGCTGTTCCCCACCCGAACCCGCCAGAGCGGCCTGTCGATCGCGTACTCGCTCGCGAGTGCCCTGTTCGCAGGGACGCTGCCCTACATCAACACGTGGCTGATCGACCTCACCGGCTCCGAGATGGTCCCCGCCTACACACTCATCGTGGTCGGTCTCGTGGGCCTCGTGACCATCCTGACGATCCCCGAGACCCGGGGCATCGACCTCCTGCACGAATCCGACCTCGCGCCGGCGGCAGCCGGAGCCTCCGCCCCCTCCTCGCAGCGAGAGTCGCGCCCTGCGACGGGGCGGGAGTCCGAGGTCGAGGCTTGGTGACCGTCCCCTGCGGGAGCGGCGGCGGCGCGGACGTACAGTGATCGCGGCGGCGGACGGCTCCGGCCGCCTCCGCCCCGCGATCCGGAAGTCCCGATGTCCCCTGTGAACCTCACGCTGCGCCAGCTCGACTACCTGGTCGCGGTCGCCGAGCACGGCACGGTCACTGCGGCCTCGCACGCCCTGCACCTGTCGCAGTCGACCGTGTCGACGGCGATCGCCGATCTCGAGCGCCATCTCAAGGTCACTCTCTTCGTACGCCACGCCCGGGGCCTGACGCTCACGCGCGACGGGGAGAGCATCGTCGCCGAGGCCCGGCGTCTGCTGCGTGACGCCGAGAACCTCCAGAGCCATGCGTCGATGCTGGGCAGCCAGCTGACAGGCGCCTTGCACATCGGCTGCTACACGACCATCGCCCCGTTCCTCGTGCCCGGTGCCGTCGCCGCGTTCGGCGAGCGGTATGCGGCCGTCGACGTGACCTTCTCCGAGGGCTCCCGGCACCAGCTGCTCGACCAGCTCGTCCAGGGGCGCAGCGATGTCGCGGTCATGTACGCCTACCGGTTCGGCAACCAGCTCTCCGAGCTCGGCCACACCGCCACCCGGCTCTCCGCGGTCCCGCCGTACGTGCTGCTCCCTCCCGATCATCGCCTGGCCGATGCCGAGACGGTGACGCTCACCGAGCTCGCCGAGGACCCGTTCATCCTGTTCGACCTGGAGCCCGGCGGCACCTACTTCCTGTCCCTGTTCGACGAAGCGGGCCTCACCCCTCGGATCCGCTTCCGTACCCAGAGCTCCGAGCTCACCCGCTGCCTCGTCGCCCGGGGCATCGGCTTCGCCCTGCTGAGCCAGCGCCCCCGCACCACCGTCAGCTATGAAGGCCTCGAGTATGTGACGAAGGAGCTCGTGACCCGGCCCGAGGGTCTCGACGTGGTCGCGGTGACGCCGGGAGGATCCCCGCCCAATCGACGAGTCCGCGCGTTCATCCAGGTGGCGCGCGAGGTGCTCGCGGACCACGGAACACCCGATGCGGCGACCGCGGCTCACTCCGCGGAGGCATCGGCAGAACCGAACGTGCAGACGAAATTCCGTTCTGGTGGGTGATGACTGCCGGTCGTAGCGTGTGAGCCAATCTCCGCCCCGGCGACCACGACCCGCGTCAGCGCGGGCCGTACGGCTTGCGATCGGGGCGGCCCGCTTGGAGAGGGAGGCACGCATGACCCACCGTGAGACCGAGGTCCTCGTGATCGGAGCCGGTCAGGCCGGGATCGCCATGAGCGAGCATCTCGGGGACGCCGGAATCGAGCACCTCGTGCTCGAGCGCGACCGGGTGGCCGAGCGCTGGCGCTCGATGCGCTGGGACTCCCTCGTGGCCAACGGCCCCGCCTGGCACGACCGGTTCCCGCACCAGGAGTTCGACGTCGACCCTGACGCGTTCCCCACCAAGGAGCAGGTGGCCGCGTACCTCGCCGCCTACGCCGAGCGGATCGGAGCCCCCATCGAGACGGGTGTCGAGGTCCTCTCGGTGATCAAGGACGACGGACGGCCCGGCTTCCATGTGGAGACCTCGACGGGCACCATCGACGCCCGCTACGTCGTCGCCGCCACCGGCCCGTTCCAGAAGCCGGTCATCCCACCGGTCGTCCCGGAGACCGCCGGGATCCACCAGCTGCATTCCAGCTCCTACCACCGTCCCGACCAGCTGCCCGCCGGTGGCGTCCTTGTCGTGGGCGCCGGGTCGTCCGGCGTCCAGATCGCCGACGAGCTCCGTCGCTCGGGCCGTCCCACGTACCTGGCCGTCGGCGCCCATGATCGTCCCCCGCGCCGTTACCGCGGCCGCGACTTCGTGTGGTGGCTCGGGGTGCTCAACAAGTGGGAGGCTGCCACGCCGCCCCAGGGCGCCGAGCACGTGACGATCGCGGTCAGCGGGGCCCATGGTGGCGCCACCGTCGACTTCCGCCGGCTCGCCGAGAGCGGAGTGCACCTGACCGGCCGCGCGTCATCCTTCGCCGACGGCAGGATGCGCTTCGCCCCCGACCTGCGCGAGAACATCGAGCTCGGCGACGAGAACTACCTGGGCCTGCTGCGCGAGGCCGACGAGTACATCGCTCGCAACGGCCTGGACCTGCCCGAGGAGCCCGAGGCGCACGGGATCGGCCCGGATCCCGACTGCCTCGCCCACCCTCTCGCCGAGCTCGATCTCGCCGAGGCAGGAGTCACGTCCATCATCTGGGCCACGGGCTTCGCGCTCGACTACGACTGGCTGAAGGTCGATGCCTTCGATGAACGGGGCCGGCCCGCTCACCAGCGGGGCATCTCGACCGAGCCAGGGATCTTCTTCCTCGGGCTGCCCTGGCAGTCGCGGCGCGGCTCGAGCTTCATCTGGGGCGTGTGGCACGACGCGAAGTTCCTGCGCGACCACATCGTGATCCAGCGGTCTTATCGCGCCTACCAGCCCACGGGGGCGACGCTCACGGCCGAGGCCGCCGCGGCCGAGCGCGACGCCCGTACCGCGCCGGCAGCCGACGCCGATGCGGTGAGCGGTAGTGACGACCTCGCCGCTGCCGCCCCCGAGGACGAGGCGGTGCCGTCACCCTGATCGCCCCGACCGTTCCTGCACCGCCTGCCACACCAAACCATCGCCGACGAGGAGCACATCCATGAAGCACACGAGGATCCGTCCGTTCAACACCAAGGACACCTACCCCGAGCAGAATCTCGACAACGACCTGTGCCAGGCCGTCGTCGCGGGCGGCGTGGTGTACCTGCGTGGGCAGATCGGTCAAGACCTCGAGACCCGCGAGAGCGTCGGCATCGGCGACGTCGAGGCACAGGCCGAGAAGGCCATGGCCAACATCGCGATGCTGCTCGAGGAAGCCGGCGGCGAGCTCGAGGACATCGTCAAGGTCGTCGTCTATCTGACCGACATCCGCTACCGGGAGACGGTGTACCGCGTGATGGGCCGCTGGCTCGCGGGCGTCTTCCCCGTCTCCACCGGGCTCGTCGTCGAGGCGCTCGCGCGGCCCGAGTGGCTCGTCGAGATCGACGCGACGGCCGTTCTGGGCGAGAGGGCAGACGAGGGGGAGCACGCGTGACCTTCTCCATCCTGGCCCGTGACGAGTCCGGCATCGGCATGGCCGTCGCCTCCTCGTCCCCCGCGGTCGCCGCGCGCTGTCTGCATCTTCGCGGCGGTGTCGGCGGAGTGGCCTCGCAGAACATCACCGATCCGCGCTTCGGCGGCCTCCTGCTCGATCGGCTGGCTGTCGGGGAGTCCGCATCCGAGGCGCTCGACGCCCTGCGCGCCGAGGACGCCACGATGGACTACCGCCAGGTGGCCGTGATCGGCACGAGCGGTGAGCCCGCGGTTCACTCGGGCTCGCACACCCTCGGTACCCATCACACACGCCTCGGCGCCGACGCCGTCGCGGCGGGGAACCTGCTCGCGCACACCGGGGTCGTCGACGCCGTCCTCGAGGCCTTCGAGACGTCGCGGGGCGACCTCGAGGAGCGTCTGCTCGCCGCGATGTCGGCCGGCCTCGACGCCGGAGGAGAGGCGGGGGACATCCACTCGGCTGGTCTCGCCGTCGCGCGGGACGCCGGATGGAACGAGACCGACCTGCGCGTCGACTGGAGCGAGAACCCGCTCGCAGACCTCGGTGCACTCCTCGAGGTGTGGCTGCCCCAGCGTGGCGACTACGTCACGCGCGGGATCGACCCGAGCACCTCGCCGTCCTACGGGGTGCCGGGAGATGAGTGAGCCGAGCACGGAGGCGGGAGCCCCCTCGGGCCCGCTCGGATCGCTCAAGGAGCGCGCCCGAGATGCGGTCGCCGGCGCCCGCGCCGAACTGGTCGAGCTCTCGGAGAGCCTGTACGGCGACCCGGAGACGGCATGGCACGAGGTCCGCTCGAGCGCGGCGGTGGCCGCCCTGCTCGAGCGGCACGGCTTCGCGGTCGTGCGCGGCGTCGCCGATCTTCCCACGGCGTTCCATGCGACACGCGGCACCGGGCATCGCCGCGTCGCGTTCATGGCCGAGTACGACGCGCTCCCCGGCATCGGGCACGCGTGCGGCCACAACCTCATCGCGGCGATGTCGGCGGGGGCCGCGATCGCGACCGCCGCGGTCGCCGACGAGCTCGACCTCACAGTGGAGGTGTTCGGCACGCCCGCCGAGGAGGGCGGGGGAGGCAAGATCGAGATGCTCGATCGCGGTGCCTTCGAGGGCCTCGACCTCGCGATGATGGCGCATCCCGCGCCCGTCGACGTCGCCCGCGCACGCCCCTTCGCCGTGTCGCACTCGGCGATCCGCTTCACCGGCAAGGCGGCGCACGCCGCCGCCTACCCCACGCACGGCCGCAATGCCGCCGACGCGTTCACGATCGCGCAGGTCGCCATCGGGATGCTGCGCCAGCAGCTCCCGCCCACCGTGCGCGTGCACGGCGTCATGACCTCCGGGGGCGAGGCGCCCAACGCCATCCCGGAGGTCACGACCGGGCGCTGGTACGTGAGGGCGTCGAGCATGGCAGAGCTCGCCGAGACGGAGGAGAAGGTGCGGCACTGCTTCGAGGCCGGCGCCCTCGCCACGGGCTGCGAGCTCGCCCTGGAGCCGGAGTCCCAGCCCTACTCGGATCTCCGCACGGACGAGGCGGCGCTCGCCGCCTACGAGCTCAACGCCGCCGCCCTCGGCCGCACCCTCGTCACCGACGGGCCCGAGACCGCGATGTGCACGGCCTCGACGGACATGGGCAACGTCTCCCAGGTGGTCCGTGCGATCCACCCGTACATCGGGGTCGGCAGCTTCCCCGTGCTCAACCACCAGCGCGAGTTCGCGGACCACTGCGTCGGCCCGATTGCGGAGCGGACGCTGAGCGATGGTGCGACGGCACTGGCCTGGACGGCGATCGACGTCGCCGAGGACTGGCGGCGCGAGAGCTGAGTCTGGAGGACGCGCGGGCTGAGCGCGCTGGACGCGAGAGCTGAATCTTTCCGGTCTGGCGGCGCGTCGTTCTGAAACGCCGTGCACGGATGTGACGCCGAGAGCCGCAGCCCTCCGATTCTCGAGGGCTGCGGCTCTCGGCGTCACATCGGTGTTGCCGCGCCGCCCATGGGCGGCGTTGCCGCGCGGGTGTGGTGCCGGGCGCGACGGCGCGGCCTGGCGCGACGGCGCGACCTGGCTCGGCGGCTCCTGCCCAGAGTGGCTCAGCGCCTGCACAGATCTGTACGTGAGAGCCGCAGCCCTTCGATTCTCGAGGGCTGCGGCTCTCACGTGCACCGAAGTGCGGGGTCCGCCGCGGCACCGGTCTCCCGGCACCCAGCGCCACGCGCACGGTTACGTACCCGGTGCCCTACCTCGGGCCCGGTGACCGGTGCTCCGCCTCTGGCCGTGAACCCCGTGCTCTGCCTCGGGCCGCATGCCGCGCTCCGGCCCTCAGGCCACCCACACCGTCTTGAGGTTGCAGAACTCGCGGATGCCCGCGGCCGAGAGCTCACGGCCGTAGCCCGAGCGCTTGATGCCGCCGAACGGCAGCTGCGGCGACGACGCGGTCATCCAGTTGAGGAACACGCCGCCGGCCTGCAGACGATCGGCGAAGAACTCCTGCTCCTCGGGGTCCGTGGTCCACGCCGAGGAGGACAGCCCGAACGGCGTCTGGTTCGCGACGTGCACGGCCTCCTCCCGATCAGCGACCCGGTAGAGCGAGGCGACGGGGCCGAAGCTCTCCTCGCGCACCAGCCGGGCGGAGTCGGGCAGGTCGGCGATCACCGTGACCGGGTAGAACCAGCCCGGCCCCTCCGGCGCCTCGCCGCCCAGCAGGATCGAGGCCCCGGCCTCACGGGCATCGTCGACGAGCTCGATCAGGTCGTCGCGGCCGCCCTCCATGGCGAGCGGGCCCACGTCGACGGACTCGTCCATCGGGTCGCCCACGGTGAGCCGGCCCATGGCCGCGACGAACTTCTCGGCGAACTCGTCGTACACGTCCGTGTGCACGATGAACCGCTTGGCGGCGATGCACGACTGCCCGTTGTTCTGGGTGCGGGCGGTCACCGCGGTGGAGACGGCCTCGTCGAGATCGGCACTCGGCATCACGATGTAGGGGTCGGAGCCCCCGAGCTCGAGGACCGACTTCTTGATCCGGTGCGCCGCCTGTGCGGCAACCGCCTGGCCGGCTGGCTCGGAGCCGGTGAGGGTCACGGCCGCGATCCGCGGATCGTCGATCACCGCCTCGATCCGGTCCGAGCCGATCAGGAGGGTGCGGAACGAGCCGGCGGGGAAGCCTCCGCGCTCGAACAGCCCGTCGAGGTACAGGGCGGTCTGCGGCACGTTCGAGGCGTGCTTGAGCACCCCCGTGTTGCCCGCCATGAGCGCCGGCGCGGCGAAGCGGATCACCTGCCAGAGCGGGAAGTTCCACGGCATGACCGCGAGGATCGTGCCGAGCGGCTGGTAGCGGGCCCAGGCCCGTGTGGCCCCGACCGCGGACGGGTCCTCGAGGGGCTCGTCGGCCAGGAAGCGCTCGGCGTTGTCGGCGTAGAACCGCAGCGCCGCGGCGCACTTGCCGACCTCGGCGCGCGACTGCGCGATCGGCTTGCCCATCTCCGTGGTCATGACGGCGGCGAGGATGTCGGTGTCGGCGTCGAGCACGTCGGCGGTCGCACGGGCCCATCCGGCGCGTTCGTCGAAGGCGGTGCCGCGCAGCGTATGGGCGGCCGCGTGGGCCTGGGCGATGCGGCGCTCGACCTCGGCGCTGTCATGCGGATCGAACGTCTTCTCGGTCTTTCCGGTGGCGGGGTTGATGGTGGCGATGGCCATGGGGTGCCTCCGTTCTCGCGAGGTGCGCGCGGCGGGCCGCCGTGCGCACGCGGTGCTTGTGCCCTCCACCCTAGGACTCCGCGCGATGGCCGTTCTCAGGCGAGCGCGGCACCGAGTCCGTACCGGTCACGCGGTCGTACAGCTCGAGGACGAGGCGCTCGGCCGCGCTCGGCTCGAGCCCGTTCCACGCCTCGCGACGACACATCGCCCACGGCCCGCTGCGACGGGAGTACTCCTCGACCACGCCAGGTAGCGTCTCTCGCACCCACCCTCGACGGGCCAGCGCAGGGCGGAGGCGGGACCCCGTATCCCGATCCGCCAGGGCTTGGGTGTCAAGGGCGCCCGGTAGGTTCCCTGCGCCGCGCACAGACGCACGTAAAGCGGGTCCGAGGCGAGCTCCGAGAGGATCCGCTCGGCGTCCCCCTCCACCGGGGTGACGCCGGTCCCGGTCACCAACACCCGGAAGACTCCAGAAGCGGGGCAGCGGCTGCATGCCGATGATGCTAGGACGCCGAGTCGGCCGGCGCACACGAGGACGAAGACCCCGCGCCGGCCCGGCCCGGTACGGTCGAGGCATGCCCGCCGCAGGATCCGAGCGCCGTCCCCCTCCCACGACCATGCCGCCGCCCGAGCCGACCGAGGGCCACCGGCTGTCCTTCTGCCTGCTCGACGCCGCCGGCTCGGTGCTCGCCGAACGGGACCCGGACCGCCGGTTCTACGCCGCCAGCACGATCAAGCTCTGCGTGCTGCTCGCCGCCCTCCGGGCCGCCGACCATGGCGAGCTCGACCTCGCCGCGACAGTGCCTGCCAGCCGGACGTTCACCGGCGCCGACGGCACGCCCTTCGCCCTCGAGGGAGACCATCTCGACCCGAGCCATCCGCCCGACGGCACCCCGATCGAGATGCGCGAGCTGCTCGTGCGCATGATCGACCGGTCGAGCAATGAGGCGACGAACGCCGTGATCGCGCGCGTCGGCCTCGAGGCGATCGCCCGCGTGGTCGGCGACCTGGGGCTCACGGACACCCGGATCGAACGCGCGATCGGCGATCCGTCCGCGATCGGGCGTGGCCTGACGAACGAGACGACCGCCGCCGATCTCGCCACCACGATGCGGGCCATCGTGAGCGGTGACGCCGTGTCGCGCGCCTCGACGGCCCTCGCGCTCGGCGCGCTGCGCGCCCAGCGGATCCGGGTGATCGCGACGGTCGTGCGCGAGGGGATCGTCGTGGGCTCGAAGTCCGGCGAGGTCGACGGCTATCGCCACGACGTCGCCCTCATCGGTGACCCCACGCTGCCGGACGCGCGCGTGCTCGCGGTCATGACCAGCGGATACGCCCCGCTCGAGGCGGACGAGGAGATCCGACGGATCGCCCGCGAGCTGCTCGGGGACCTGGCCGCCTGAGCTGGCCTCGGGGACGACCGAGGTGTTCCCTGCGAGAAGACGGCGCTCTGCGGCCGAGCGAGGTCCTGCCGCGGCTCGCCCGTCCACGGAGCGCCGATACTCAGCAGACCCGGCACATACCGGGTCCTCGACCCGCGAGGTATGCCCGATCGTCGGGCCCTGTGCCTCACGGGATCGGCCGCACCGCTCCCGCGTACTCGTCGCGCGCGTCGTAGTCGGCGAGCGATTCCTCGGTGACGTCCCGGGAGAAGTTGGGGGAGTGGAGGATCCGACCCTCGCCCACGTACACGGCCACGTGCCGGATGGAGTCGCCGCCCGACGAGCCCGAGAAGAACACGAGGTCGCCGCGTCGCAGATCCTCGCGATCGATGCGCGGCAACCCCGACAGACGCAGCTGATCGCCCGCGTCCCGCGGGATCGTCACGCCGTGGCGGAGGAGGATCGCCCAGGCGAAGCCTGAGCAGTCGAAGCCCCACGGGCTCATGCCCGCCCACAGGTAGCGCAGGCCGAGGAAGCGCTCGCCGGTGGCGATCACGTCGTCTGCGGTCCCGATCGGGGCCTGCTCCCTGCTCTCGCGCGCCACGGCATCAGTCTCCGCGAGCAGGGCCGTGCCCCCGCCGGGCAGAGCGACGCGCACCGCCTCCGGCTCACGCCCGACGACGGGCAGCACGGTGTTCAGGGGCACGAGAGCCGGGACGGGGCCGGGGGCTCCCTCGACGTCGCGCAGGCAGGCGCGGTCGGCCGTCACGTGCAGCGAGGGCGCCGACTCGACCAGGCGGACGAAGCCGGGATCGGTCACGAGCTGCACCGCGGGCACCCAGCCGGGATAGCCGCGCTCGTCCCGCGAGGTCCGCTGCGAGGGCACGACCACGCGCGCCCACCCCTCGCGCAGCTCGTCGACGAGCACGGGCGTGCCGAACAGGGCCTGCGTCTCCAGATGGGGGAGCAGCCAGCCGCGCTCCTCGTCCCCGGGCATGGCGGCGTTCCAGGCGTCGAGGTCGGTCGGGCGCGTGAGCGCGGCGTCGTCGATGCCGGGGCGGGGGGCCGAGGGCTCGCTCCAGAGCGTCGCGACGTCCACGACGACGACGGCCGCGGCACCCGGTACGGGGGCGGTGGGAAGAGCGGGAGTGGTCACCGGGGGTCATCTCCTCTGGACGATTCCTGGGGCCGGCGGAGGACGATCACCGTATCGCGCCGCCGCTCAGTCGTCGTCGCCGTAGAAGCCCTCACCGCTCGTGCGGCCGAGCATGCCGGCCTCGACGTACGAGCGCACGAGGTCGCTCGGCACGGCGGGTCTCGTGGCCGCGGACCCTCGCCAGAGCGACCGAGCGGTCGGGGCCGCCCAGGACCCCGTGGTTATCATCGATGTGTCCTGCGCCATATGGCGCTTCCACCGACTCGAAGGAGGATCCCCATGAATGCGGGTGACAAGATCCAGAACAAGGCCCAGGAGCTCGGCGGCAAGGCCAAGGAGTTCGTCGGCGACAAGACCGACAACGAGGATCTCCAGGCCGAGGGCGTCGGCGACCAGGCGTCGGCCGGCGCCAAGCAGGCCGGCGAGAACGTCAAGGATGCCGGCAAGAACCTCAAGGAGGGCCTGACCGGCGAGTGATCGCCGCGACGGCGACCCCCGGGCCGCCGTCGTCCTCCGAGCGCCCGTCCCGCATCCTCGCGGGGCGGGCGCTCGTCGTCTCCGGGGTGCTACAACGGGACGATGAGCGTCGACCCCGACTCCTTCGCCCCCGACGCCGTCGCCTCCGAGCCGGTCCCTCCTCGCTGTGTCCGCCCGGGCACCGTCGGCGCTCTGCTCGCGGCGGTCGCCGTGCTCACGGTGGCCATGAACCTCCGCCTCGGAGCGGCCGCTCCCGGGCCCCTGATCGACCGCATCACCGCCGCCTTCGGCCTCGGCGAGACCGCGGGCGGCGTCGTCAACGCTCTGCCCGGCCTGTGCTTCGGCGTGCTCGGGCTGCTCGCGGTGCCGATCGCGCGTCGCCTCGGGCTCACGGGCGCCATCGTCCTGGCCTTCGCCGTCACGACCCTCGGACTGCTGCTGCGACCCCTCGCGGGCTCCTTCCCCGTCTTCGTGGTGCTCTCGGCCCTTGCCCTCATCGGTCCTGCGACCGGCAACGTCCTCGTGCCCGCCTGGGTCAAGCGCCACGGCGGCCGTCGTGCGGTCCAGCTCATGACCGTGTACACCGTCATGCTCGCGACCGGCGGCGGCGCCGGCTCGCTGCTGTCCGTGCCGATGGCCGGGTCCGCCCCCGACGGCTGGCGACGCTCGCTGTTCGTGTGGGGGACCCTGGCGGCCGTGCCGGTCGTGGTCTGGCTCGTCGTGTGGCGGCGCACCGGCCACGACTTCCCGCCGCTCTCCCCGGCGGGACACCTCCGCGGCAGCCTGCTGCGCTCGACCACGGCAATCGCGCTCACGGTCACCTTCGGCCTGCAGTCCATGACCGCCTACGTGCAGATGGGATGGCTGCCCCGCATCCTCACCGACGCGGGCCTCGCGCCGACCGCCGCCGGTGCGCTCACGGCGCTCATCTCGGGCTTCGGCATCATCGGCGGCCTCCTCATGCCGCTCGCCGTCGCCCGCGTGCGGAACCTCGGGCCCGTGCTCTTCGCGCTCGGCCTGCTCACGGCCGCCGGATACGTAGGCCTGCTGCTGGCCCCGGCGGCCGCGCCGCTGCTGTGGACGGTGCTGCTGGGCATCGGCGGCTGGACCTTCGCGACGGCGATCGCGCTCATCCCCTCCCGCAGCCACGACCCGCTCGTCACGGCGCGCCTGTCGGGCATGGTCCAGCCCGTCGGCTACTTCCTGGCCGCGCTCGGCCCCTTCGCGGTCGGGCTCTTCCACGAGATCCTCGGCGGCTGGTCGATGATCCTCGTCGTGCTCGCCGCCGCGGGCCTCGCGATGGGTCTGGTCGGATGGCGAGCGGCCGGCCCGCACCTCGTCGACGACGAGCTGCGAGCCCGAGTCCGGGGGCCCCGGACGCCGCCGGAGGACACGGAGCGAGATCGCCATGCCGGGCGCGCGAAGGGGCACCCACCCGATCGAGATCGTCGTCTCGGGCGCGCGAAAGGGCACCTGCCCGATCGAGATCGTCCTTGCGGGCGGAATTCTCGTCGGATTCCGCCCGAAAGGGCGATCTCGATCTCGTTCCGGCGGGCTGACCCGCCGCCGCGCCGCCCCGACCCGCCCTCCTCGCGCGATCCGCCGCCGTCCCGGACGGCCCCAGGCGGAACGTGGAAGGATGCGGGCCATGAGCCACGCACCGAGCACCGGGCCGCGCACAGCGGTCGACTCCCTCGCCCTGCACGGCACCGCCGAGGCGACGCCGCCTCCGTCCGACACCTCCGGGAGCCGGCGCCGCGACGGCCTCGCGATGCGCGTGCTCGGGTCGTTGCCCGACGCCGCCTTCCATGCGCTCATGACCCGCACCCAGCGGCCCACCAAGCCCTCCCGGCGCCTCGTGCCGCGCGCGCTCGTCACGCGCGAGCGGATCGGCGGGGTCGGCGAGACCGTGCCGGGCGTCCCCGTCACCTGGATCGACCGGCCCCGCTCCCGGACCGCTGCCGTCATCCACCTCCACGGCGGCGCTCACGTCGCCGGGGAGCAGCCGGAGCACTGGCGCTGGCTCGAGGAGCTGCGCCGCCGGTCGGGCGCCGCCGCGGCGATGATCCACTACCGGATGCCGCCCACGTCGCCCTTCCCAGCCGCCCTCGACGACGTGCTGGCCGTGATCCGTGACCTGCGCGAGCGCGCCGACGTGCGCGACGGCGGCTGGGTGCTCAGCGGCGACAGCTCCGGCGGCGGTCTCGCGCTCGCCGTCCTGGCCGCCCTGAGGGACGAGGGGATCCCGCTGCCCGCGGGCGTGATCCTGCTGTCCCCGTGGACGGACCTGACCCTCGCGGACCCGCTCGTGGCCGCCCGCGAGGACCGCGACCGCGTGCTGTCGGCCCCGGCGCTCGCCCGCTGCGCGCACGAGTACGCGGGCGGCTACGCGCTCACGGACCCGCGCGTGAGCCCCCGCTTCGCCTCGTTCGAGGCGCTGCCGCCGGTCCTCCTGTTCGCGGGGTCCGAGGAGATCCTGCTGGGAGATGCCCGCGCGCTCGCCGAGGCGCTGCGTGCGGCCGGGGTACCGGTCGCGTTCACCGAGCAGCCCGGCGGCCAGCACGACGACGCCGTCATGAGCGACGGGCCCGCTGCGCAGTGGGCGCTGCGACGGCAGATCGCGTTCGTCCGCGAGGCGTGCGGCCTGCGCGCCTGACGTGGTCCGCCGCGGGCGCCCGACCCCGAGGCGGTCAGTCGCAGACGACCGCGGTCGAGACGTCGCCGCTTAGCTCGTCCGAGTCGTCGTGGGCGAGGGCGTCGGCGCTCACGTCGGGGCTCGCGATCACCGAGTCCATGACGGCCTTCTGCGCGGCCTGCGCATCGTCGGCCGTGCCGATGGCGGGCACGATCGTGCCGTCCCCCGCGTCGGTCTGGCAGATGTCCTGCCCGTTGAGGGTGACGCGGATCGACGCCTTCGAGGGCGTGTCCGCTCCCTCGGCCGCGGGTGTCGCGACGATGCCGACCCGCACGGCGAACGCCCCCGTGTCGCCCGTCCGCGTGTCGATCACGGAGTATGCGACGGTGCCGCCGAGCGTGAGCGTGTGCCCGTCGTCGAGCTCGGCCAGGCGCCAGGTGAGGGCGCCGCGGGGCGCGCCGATCACCCGGTAGGGCTCCGCGAACTCGATCGCGTAGAAGCGGCGGTTGTCGGCCGACCACTGCTCTTTGAGCTTGTCCTTCCAGACCGTGGGCGCGGCGTCGATGATCGCCTGCTCGTCGTCGGCGTCGTCGGTCTCGCGCAGCGCGTCGGGGTCGAACATCGCGGTGGACAGGTAGTCGGCGAGCGCGCTGCGGGTCGCCTCGATCGCCTTCGAGTCGATGCCGTCGGCGTCCCAGGCCGCCGTGTCCACGGCCGAGGAGTCGATGTCGAGCGCGAGCAGCGAGGTCGTGTCGGTGGCCGACCAGACGGAGCGGTCGAGGTCGGCCAGGACGTCGCGCGGGGCGTCGGCGGCAGGAGCGGTCGTGGGCGACGGCGTGTCGGTCGTGGGCGACGGCTCGCAGGCCGGCAGCGCGACGGCCACGACGAGTGCGAGGGCCGCGGGCCAGACCGCATGCCGACCGCGGGACAGGGCGCGCCGGCGGTCGAGGGCGGGCACGGCGCTCACCGGGTCCACACCACGGCGGGGTCGGTGCGGCCCGTCTCGTCGTCCATTACATGGGCCACCTGGGTGGCGTCCTCATGACGCCGCTCGACGATGCGGGCGGTCGCGTCGCGGTCGGGGCGCGGCGCCGACTCCGGCACCGCGACCGCCCACACCGCGGCGATCACGGTCACGAGCACGACCACGCCGGCGAAGATCGCGATGAGCGCGGCGTCGGACAGGGGCAGCTGCCACAGCGCGTCGTCCATCGGGGCCTCCTCCGTCGCCGGGCCGGCGGTCGTCGCGGGCAGTGTATCCGCTGGGCGGTCGCCGCCTCCGTCCCGTGCACGACAGCCGCGTCCTGTACACGGGCGACCCGAGGCCGAGGGCGTCGATATGCTGGGGCCCTTATGGCCGACGTCATCGTGGGGCGGTTCGCGCTCATCGACCTGATCGCCAAGGGCGGTTCCGGGTCCGTGTGGCGTGCCTGGGATGCGAAGGCCCAGCGCCTGTGTGCGGCCAAGGTCCTGCGCCAGCGCGACTCCGCGGACCTCATGCGGTTCGTGCGCGAGAAGGGCGTCGCCTTCGACCATCCGCATCTGCTCGCGCCCTACGGGTGGGGCGCGGAGGACGAGCACGTCGTCATCGCGATGCCGCTCGTCTCCGGCGGGACCCTCGAGTCGATCGTGCGGTCCCACGGTCCCGTGGCGGAGCCGACGGCCGTGGTGATCCTCGACCAGCTGCTCGACGGCCTCTCGCTCGTGCACGCCCAGGGCTGGATCCACCGTGACGTCAAGCCCGCCAACCTCATGTTCGAGGCCACGGGGCGCCGGCGCCCCCACACCCGCCTCGCGGACTTCGGGATCGCGGTGCACGAGACCGACGTGCGCTTCACGCACGTCGGCATGATCAACGGGACGCCCGGCTACATGGCGCCCGAGCTCTTCGACCTGGCCGAGCCCGAGCCGTCGCACGACATCTACGCGGCGGGCGTGGTCGCGCTCATGGCGCTGAACGGTCCGCTCGCGCTGCACGACGGGCCCTTCCGCCCCGCCGAGCTCGACGGCTACCTGCGCGGCGCCTCCCCGAAGCTCGCGGCTGTGCTGCGCCGCATGGTCGCACCCCGTTCCGCCGATCGCTTCCAGGACGCCGCGAGCGTGCGCGCCGCCCTCCCGCGCGTGCCGGCCTCCTTCCCCCTCACGTTCGCCGACGGCTCGGACTTCCGCGCCGACGACACGCTCGACCCGCTGCCGCCGGACGCACCGGGCGCCGTGCGCTCGCCGTCGATGCCCGCCCCGGGCACGCCCGGACCGGCCGAGGCCGCCCGGCGCGGCGAGCTTCCCGGCCGGAGCGGCGGCCCCGCCCGGTCCGCCCCGCTCGCCGTGGGCGCCATGGCGTCGGCGGGGCAGCCCCCACGAGCTGACCCCGCCGCTTTCGCCGCGCAGCCTGCGCGCTCCGGGCAGCCCGCGCCGGGATCGGGCCGTCCCGCATCCTTCGCCCCGGCGTCGCGGGGCGGGCAGGCGGGCATGGTCGAACCGGCCAGGCCGCAGCAGTCGGTGCCGGCCGGCGCACCGGCTCGTGCCGCGGCGCCCGCTGCCGTGATGCCGCGCAGCGCTCCCTCGCCCGGCGGCTTCCCCTCGCCGAGCCCGCAGACCGGTCCGCGCTCCACGGGAGGCCCGAGCGGTCAGAGGGGCGCCCCGACGGGTGGCGGCATCGGCCGTGCGATCGGCGGCGTGCTGCCCCGGAACTCCAGGCGCCGCACCATCGTGGCCGCGGTGATCGGACTCGTCGTGGCCGTGCTCGCCGGCATCGCGCTTGCCGCGATCCTGCTGTTCGTCTTCTCGGATCGGGGGACGCCGTCCGCGGACCCGACCTCGAGCGCCCCGGAGAGCACGGGGCCGGCGATCGCCCAGGTCGCGGAGGGGCAGGCCTGCACCGAGGCGGAGCTCGGCGTGGTCGCCACCCTGCCGGACGGCAGCTACATCTCGTGCACGCGCCAGGACGACGGCAGTTACGCCTACGCGTGACGGGACGGCAGGTCCACGCGGGTCCACACCCGGGCGCGGGGCGTCCCGCTCTGGTAGCCGCCACGGTCGGCGGGTAGGCCCTGGTGGGTGGTCGGCGGGGCGGTCCAGACAGGGGTGCGGGGTCGGTCGTGGCAGAGGGTCAGTCGGATCGGTCAGGGCAGGGGCTCGAGGAGCCGGTCGTGGCAGGGGTTCGCTGGGCCGGTCCTGGCCGGTCCTGACAGGGGGGCGCGGGGTCGGTCGTGGCAGAGGGTCGGTCGGGTCGGTCAGGGCAGGGGGTCGGTCGAGTCGGTCCTGGCTGGGGTTCGCCAGCCGGTCCTGACAGGTGTTCGCTGGGCCGGTCCTGGCCGGTCCCGGCCGATCGTGGCGGGTCGGTCGTGGCACGTGGTTGGCGGTCCGGTCGTGGAGGGGACGCTGGTGATGTGCACTGGCTATATAGCCACAGCACATCACCAGCGTCCTGTCCGCGACCATGGGCCCGAGATCACCGGTGCACATCGCCCCGGGCGCGGGGGAGCCGTCGCTGCCCGGCGGCTTTTCGCACGGCCCGGTCCTCACGTGAGGCCAGGCCCAGCCCTCAGCTCCTGCCTCAGCTCCTCTGGGCACCGCCGGCCCTCAGCTCCTGTTCCCACAGGTCCCATGATCAGGACCAGCCCCCAGCTCTCGTCCTCAGGCTCGGCCCCCGAGGTGGCCTCGACGGGCCCTCCGGCCCTGTCCTCACGCCGGGCTCCCGCCCCGTCCTCAGGGCCGGGCTCACCTCCGGCCCCCCGGCCCCCTCAGGCCTCGCGGAGGGGGAGCACGTCGATCGACTGCACGAGGGCCTCGCGCCGCGGGTCGACGAGGACGTCCACCCGGACTCCCGGGGCGCCCTCGCGCCGCGACGGGATCTCCCACCGCAGCTGGGCCGGGGTCAGCACCCGGGCGTCCTCCGGCCGCAGCCCGCGCAGGACCGTCGCGTCGAGGCCGGCGCCGGCGAGAGCGGCATCGCGCCGACGGAGGCGCTCGGCGCGCGTGCTGTCGAGGTCCATGTTGTCGGCGAACCACGCATCGGCGACCGCGTCGTCGCCCGTCGCGAGCCACCGCATGGCGCCCTCCGCGGCGGCGAGCGTGCGCGGCGCCGCGACCGCCGCGCGCGGGGCCAGGAGGTCGGTCTCCTCGTGCAGGACCCGCAGGGTCTGCTGCGCGAGCACGGAGGCAGGGGCGTACTTCGCGTTGGCCAGCGCCACCACCCCGACGCCGCTGTCGCGATGCCAGCACATGTACGAGCCGTAGCCGGGGTAGCCGCCCGAGTGGGACACGACCTCGCCGAGATCGGCGAAGCGCTCGATGACGAGCCCGAAGCCGTAGCCACGCACACGGTCGAAACCGGGGGAGACGCCGTCGGGCCCGGCGGGCAGGGGCGCGGTGGGCTGGACCCGATGGATCTGCTGCATCTCACGGCGGCTCGCCGTGCCGAGCGGCAGCTGCTCGCGCGCGGCGGCATCCGGCGCATCGGCGGCGGCGAGGAAGCGCACCCAGCGCGCGATGTCCGACGTGGTCGAGAACAGCCCCGCCATCGCGCCGTACACCCCGGGGCGGTCGAAGGGCACGGGCTCGAAGCGGCTGCGGTCGGCGCGGTCGCCGATCCGGTGGCCGACGGCCACGCGCGAGGAGTCGACGTCCTCGAGCGCGAAGCCCGTGTCCGCCATGCCCAGGGGCGCGAGCAGCTCGCGCTCGATGAACCGGGTGTACGGGACGCCGGACACCTCGTCGATGACCCGCCCCAGGAGCGCGAAGGAGGTGTTGGAGTACTCGAAGCCCGTGCCGGGCACGCTCACGTGCCCGAGGCCGCCGCGCAGGACGCGCGCGAACTCCTCGCGGCTCATCGCCTCCTGCCGGTCGCCCCACGGGTTGTCGGTGACCAGGCCCGCGCTCATCGTGAGCAGCAGGCGCAGGGTGAGCACGGGGGAGTCGGCCGTCGGGCCGGTGAGCCCCGCCGCCTCCGGCACGTGCTGGGCCACCGGATCGTCGAGGCGCAGCCGGCCTTCGTCGCGCAGGCGCAGGATCGAGGCCGCGGTGAACGACTTGGTCATCGAGGCGATCCGGGAGATCGAGCCGGGGGACAGGGGAGCGGAGCCGGGGGCCGGCACGCCGTCACGCAGCTCGGCGTCGCCGGCGCTGCCGCGGGCGAGCACGGCCGACGGCTCGTCGTGTCCGCCCACGACGGCCCAGGTGATGCCGGCGGTCCGGTTTTCGCCGACCGCCGTCGAGAACAGGTCCTCGATCCTCGTGCGCGTCGGTGCGGGAAGCGCCGCGTGCGGAGTGGTCGCGGGATCGAGGTCAGTGTCATGCGAGGTCATGGCCTCCACTGTAGGGCCGCCTCAACAGAGGGACCCGGCGTGGCAGCAGCGCGGGCGGTCTCGTGCGCCCCGAGATCCGGAGGGAATTCGGAGGGGGAGGGCAGAGCGCTCCCAGCGTCGCGGTGTTCGCTGGTGCTGTCGGTGGGACCCCCCTCCCGCCGACAGGTCACTTCGGTGATCGTGGTTCCCCGCGAACATCGGGCCGGCCCGCCATCCCCCCGGCGCGCCGGCCCGATGCGGTGGGCCACACCGAGGTCTCAGCCGACGGCAGGTGGGGCCTCCCCGCGCTGAGCGGTGCCCGGCTCCGCCGCCCCGTAGAAGCGGGCGAGCACACGCGCCGCGTCCCGCCCGAGCGCGTCGACGAGCAGGGTCGCGTCCCCGCGCGTCGGATCGAACCGGGGCGCGGAAGGCTCGTCGGAGCCGCCCCCCTCGAGCTCCTCCTGGCCCTCACCCGAATCCACGGCGGGAGCCGAGGCGCTCTCCGATGCCGCCTGACGTGCGGAGACGGCCGGCGGTGCGATGTCCTCGAGCGTCAGCCCGCGCAGCGTCAGCAGGTGGATCGGCCGCACGTCCACGGCCTCGACCAGCACGTACCCGAGCGCCGCGACGTGGGCGCAGGGGCCCGGCCAGTCCTGGCACGAGCAGTCATGGGAGTACTCGGAGGCCCCGTGCGGCAGCAGCGAGATCTCGTGCCGGCTCAGCTCGACCTCGAAGTCCGGCGGATACTCCCCGGCGACCAGCTGGGCGGGAAGCTCGGGGTGGGCGTGGGCGAGGTCGAGGAGCACGGCGCGATCCCCCGCCGGGAGGGGCGAGAACTCCAGACGCGCGATGACGGCCTGCCCCGTCGTCTCGTCCCGCACCTCGGCGCGGGCGAGGCCCGGGGAGATGTCGAGCCAGTCGACGAGACCCGCCCGGGCGATGCGCTTGCCGGCGTTGGCCGTGCGAGGACGCAGCTCGTCACCAAGGCTCGAGCGCAGCATGCCGGCGGCCCACGAGGTGCCGATCGGGCCGCGACGCGACCGCAGGGTGATGCTCATGCGGCCCCTCTCTCACGGCCTGGCCCCTCGTCGCCGGCATCGGGGCCGTCGCCCGCCCCCGGTGGCCCGGCTCCCGGACCCTGGCCGGCCGATCCGGCTCCCGACTCCCCGCTCGCCGGGCCGGCTCCCGGCTCCCGTCCCGCCGGGCCGGCCCCCGTCCCGTCGTCCTCCGGTGCGTCGCCCACCTGGTCGGCGTCGAGCGCGAGGAGGGCGGCGAGGTCGGCGTCGCCGAGGCTCGCGATCCACCCCTCGCCCGAGGAGACCGCGAGGTTCGCGAGCTGCTTCTTGTCGCTCAGGATGGTGTCGATGCGCTCCTCGACCGTGCCGGCGGCCACGAGCTTGCGCACCTGCACGTCGCGGCGCTGGCCGATGCGGAACGCCCGGTCGGTGGCCTGGTCCTCGACGGCCGGGTTCCACCAGCGGTCGAGATGGACGACGTGGTTGGCGGCCGTGAGCGTGAGGCCGGTGCCGCCGGCCCGCAGGGACAGCAGCATCGCGCCCGGCGCGTCCGTGCGCGCCTGGAAGTCGGCGACCATCGCGTCCCGGTCGAGCTTGGAGACCCCGCCGTGCAGGAAGGGGATGTCGATCCCGAACTTCTCGCCCCAGTA